>URLO01000022.1 GCA_900548625.1 uncultured Eubacteriales bacterium
CGGACAAAACACGCTACGCCCGGCAAGTGTGGAATTTGTGCGCAAGCAGCGCACAAATTATGCGCGCAGCCGGGTGCGGCCTTTTCAAACGCGAACCAAGCCCCCGCGGTTCGCGTTTGAGAGCTTATTCGCTGACGGCGCGGAGGTAATCCGCGCTCATATAGGCATACTGGTCGTTAAAGAGGATCTGATACCACTTGTCCGTCTTGCCGGTCACGGCGACGGGGCTGCTCTGCGGCAGCGTGACGAGGATGGTGCTGCTTGTGGAGGGCGACGTGCGGACATTGACGTCATTGGTGGTCGCCATGCAGTCAACCATCGGAGAGACGGTGGTCTCGCTGTCGGACTCCTTCACGGGCATCAGCTCGTTGACGGCAAGCAGCGATGCGACAATGGACGCCGTGCGCGTATTGAGCGCGGAGGTTTTGCCGTCGTGCTCTGCGGTGCCGCTCCATGCGTTGTCCTTCCAGACAAGGCGCAGGGAGTATTTTGCCTCGCCGAGATCGACCGCATACGGATAGACAACATCCGTTGCGCCCGCCGTGTAGTCAAAGGCGATGAGCAGTGCGCTGAGCTGCATGGCGTCGCCGCCGGAGACAGTTCTTACGACCGGCTCGGTCTCTGCATCCTTTGTCCAGGTGACGCTCAGCTCATCCACAGGCTCCGGCTCATGAACGGTGACGTCGGAGATGGTGAACCAGCTCGAATCGTCGTGCTCGGAGAAGGTGAACTGAAGCAGGAGCTGGGAGCTGACGTCGCTCAGGGCCAGCGTAAAGCCGCCGGCGACGGGCGTGATGCGGTAGAGGCCCGCACTCTGATAGAAGCTCTGGAACAGCTCTGCCACGGTCGACTCGGAATTCTGCACGCCGCAGGCGTATTCGCGGTCGAGAGACAGACGGCTTCCCATGTTGTCGCGGATGCCGCTGTCGGAGATCAGATGCAGCGGCAGCAGCATGTCCAGATCGCCGCCCGAAAGACTCAGGATGCGGTGCATACCGGAGAAGATGTACTGATTCTTCGTGTTGCCGGGGTCGGACTGGTACAGGCACCAGTACTCCATGCCGCTTGTGGTCTGCTGAGAAAACAGCCAGCACGCGCCGTGCGCGTTGGTGTACGCGGCGGCGGTGACGGTGTCGTTATTTTTCGAGATGAGCTCCGCCATTTTGGCGAGCTTCTTGGAGCTTGTGAACTGATGGCCGCCGTAGGAGACATAGTCACCCTCGTTCAGCTCCGCCTTCAGCGGCAGCCGGAGCACCGTGCCGGTGTAGAACGCCGCCGCAGGAATACCGCTGTCCGCCTTTTTCTTGGAACAGCCTGCAAACACAGAAACGAGCAGGACTGCCGCGAGCAGAAGCGCGATCATTTTTTTCATAGTTTTTCCTCCAATCTGATTTCGCCCGGAACCCGTCCGGAGCGCCGGAGATCGTCTGATATGTATACCTAGTGGATATTATACCATACGATCCGGGATTCTGCAAACGCTCATAGGGAATATAAGTATAAAATCTTCTTTAATTTTTCATGTCGATTCGACAAATGCAGGTTGACAAAAATCGCGGCGATGGTTTACTATCCTATCAAACACACTTTAAACACATCCCCGGAGGCATACTATGCGCTACAAATGTCTGGTGCTCGATCACGATGACACCGTTGTGAACAGCACCGCCGTCATTCACTTTCCGTCCTTTTTGGCATATCTTGCGCGGGTGCGCCCGGGCACGGCATATACGCTGGACGAGTATTTCCGGAAGAATTTTGAGCCCGGCATCATTCCGCTGTTCAAGGACGAGCTGGGCTTTACGGACGAAGAACTGGACGGGGAGTATGCCTTCTGGCAGGAGTATGTCAAAACGCGCGTCCCGGTGGCCTATCCCGGTATGCGGGAGATCTTGCAGCGCTTTCATGATGCGGGCGGCGTGATCACGGTCGTTTCGCACTCGGTATCCGGCTATATCCTGCGCGATTACCGGGAAAACGGCCTGCCGGAGCCGGACGCGGTGTTCGGATGGGAGCTGCCGCCGGAGCAGCGCAAGCCGAATCCCTATCCGCTCGAACAGATCATGCAGCGCTTTTCCCTGAAGCCGTCGGAGCTTCTGATGCTCGATGATCTCAAGCCCGGATATGACATGGCGCAGCAGTGCGGCGTGGATTTCGCGGCGGCTGGCTGGGCCAATGACATCCCGGAGATCGAAAACTTCATGCGCCGCTACGGAAAATACTATTTTAAGACCGTTGCAGAGTTCGGCACGTTTATGGAGGAGAATTATGAGAAGCATTGATCTTGCAAGCTGGGAGCGCAAGGAGATCTACGACCTGTTTTCCGCCTGTGACCATCCGTTCTATTCGCTCAGCTTTGAGCTGGATGTGACGAATCTCTACCGCCACACGCACGAAAGCGGTCTGTCGTTTTATTATTCGCTCTGCTGGCTCATCACGCGCGCGATGGAGCAGGTCGAGGCCTTCCGGATGCGCATCCGCGGCGAGGAGATCGTTGTGGTCGACGAGCTGGTGCCGAGCTGCACTGATCTGATGCCGGGGAGCGACACGTTCGTGATCGTGACGCTGCCGCACGGCGGAGATATGGCAGATTTTTGCCGTCAGGCGCGCGAAAAGGCCGCGGGGCAGATGTATCTGTTTGACCGTGAGATGGAAAAGCTCGATACGCTGGTCTATTTCTCCTGCCTGCCGTGGTTTCCGGTCACGGGCTTCGTGACCGAGCGGAATCTGGAGATCGACGACTCCATCCCGCGTGTGACGTGGGGCAAATACCGCAAGGAGGGCGAGACGGTCACGCTGAACATCACGCTCGACCTCAACCACCGCCTCATCGACGGCGTACACATCGGAAAGCTCTATCAGATGCTGCAAAAAATGATCGAGCTGCTTTGAGCTTGTCAAAAAAGACTTTTTGACAAGCTCTCAAACGCGAACCGCGGGGGATTGGTTCGCGTTTGAAAAGGCTGCACCCGGCTGCGCGCAAATTCCACACTTGCCGGGCGTTTTGTGTTTTGTCTGACGTACACGCCACCAGACAAAACGGATTCACTTTTTATTTCGCCGTGCGCGGCGAAACTCTACGAGGTTTTTGGCAAGCTCAAAAATCAAGCGGACGCCCGAAGGCGTCCGCTTGATTTTTGTTAAAGAGAGAAGAGGAAAGAATGTGGATGGTTGTGGTTGCGACCAGATGGCGCCGTCGCCTGTTCGCGGAGGATTCCGTGAACCAGCTCCATCTGATGGCATTATCATACAGGAATCCGCCCCGGCGTTGGTGAACAGATTGTAAACGAAACATGAAGATTTTCTGAAGAAATGCGGCATGGCCGTAAAATGCGGGAAAACGAGCGCTCAACGGAAAACAGGATGGATACGCCCGTAAAAAATCCTGTATCTTATAAAAGAACTTGCAAATGCGCGTGGAAGGGGCAGCGGCTGCGCCGACGTCTTATGTCAACGCGCTCAGTCGAAGCGCGACGCAAAGCCGCAGGTGCGGCAAAGCGGATGCGCGCGCCGTCCGGCCGCAAAGCCGCCGCGGATCTCGCACGCCGCAGGCGAGGATAAAATCTCCTCCCATTCCTGCGTGAAAAGATTCCCAAGCGCCATGTCGCCCTCGTGATCGAGACAGCAGGGGACGACGGTTCCGTCGCAGAGCACGGCGGCCTGCTGCCGCAGGGCAAGGCAGCGCCCGCGCGCGCCGCGGTCGCGGGCGGAGAGCTCCGGCCATTCGAACCGCTCGCTGTACTGGACGAACACGCCCGGCGCAAGACGCCAGCCCCACGAGTTTTCGTCCCACTTGTCCGGAAAGGCAGCGTGCAGTGCGGCGAGGATGTCATCGTTTCGCGCATGGAGACCCTCGGTCTCTGCTCCGTCGAGATTCCACAGGCGGTAGTTGATGAGGATCCCGCGCGCCATGGCTGCGCGCCCGAAGGCCGTGCAGCCGTGAAGATACTGCGCAAAGCCGCCTCGATCGTTTGCCTCGAACGAGTGCAGGCTGATATGCACCTTGTGCAGGCACGGCGCGGACAAAAGCGCCTCCTGCCGTGCGGCAAGCAGCGTTCCGTTCGTCGTGAGGATGACGCGGAAGCCAAGCTCGCCCGCAGTTTTCAGAAGCTCCGGAAGCTGCGGATGCGCCAGAGGCTCTCCCATGACATGCAGATAGAGATAGTCCGTGTGCGGGCGGAGCTTAGCGGCGAGAAACGCAAATTCCTCCGGCGTGAGCGCGCGCGGGGCGCGCTTCGTGCCGGGGCAGAACGCGCAGCTTCGGTTGCAGATATTCGTGATCTCCAGATAGATCCTAGACAGCATGACGGGCCTCCGTGCCTCTGCCCGGCGGCAGGGCGGTTATTTTGCATCCATCATAGCACATGCAGCGCGAAATAAAAAGCTCCGATGGAGGAAAGACAGCACAAGCAAAAGCGGGCGGAGCATACGGAAGCCTGTCTGAGCCTGCCGCTTACTGCATGGCTTATTTTTCAAAGGAAATGTAAATCGTCAGCTGATCGGGTATGTAGCTGAGACTTAACGTCTTGTCTCCGTTTGACAAAAGGGTGCCGATCGAAATATAACTCTGCCCTTTGATTTCTTCTGCCGCATGCTCAAGGGCGAAGAAACCGGCCTGCTCCAGACAAACTCTGTAGTCCGCAAAGTCACGCTCGGTGACATCCGCAATGCTGATGCTGCAATTTCCGTGTTCTGTATCCAGCATTGCCCATGCGACCGTGCCGGAGGGAATGGGAAGCCCCTGCGTGTATTCGTTCACAGGCCATACGCCCGCATCCAGCATCGTAATGCTTTCTGCTTGTAAATCGTCTGCACTGTCTGTGCCGTTGGGCTTTGTGTCCTGGTGCGCACACGCGCTCAGCGACAGCATAAGCAGGAGTGCGATTACAAAAACGATCTTCTTCATACATACCTCCTGCTGTCACGGACGGTTCGGATCATCTGAATGACGGCAAGCACGGCAGAGATTATGCCGGCTGCCAGAAAGATTTGAGAAGCGTCAAAGGCGAATGCTCCTTCAACCTGAATGTTCGTCATGGCGTCTGCCTGCCCAATGACGCCCGCCGGCAGCGCATGAGCCTTTGCGGCAGCACAGAGCGCAAACGCGGCTGCGGCGACCGCAAAGGAGGAGAGGCTTAAAATAAATCCTTTTCGTTTTCGGAGAATGGAATTGTCCACACCAAACGGCTCCGCTGCGCAGTCCGCAAATTCCCTTGGCGCGCCAAGCCGCTGCACTACCTGCCGTTCCGTTTCGCCATGCTCTGCGGCAGATGCAAAAATCTCATTCAGGTCGCGCACGATTTCCCGTTTGGCTTTGCAGGGTACATGCAGCGCCTTTTCGACCTGCTTTATATATTGCTCCTTCATTCTGAACCCTCCGTTTGCTGATAGGCGTCGATGAAGCTGTTTACACGCTCTGCGTAGCACGCCCAAAACTCGATCAATTCCTGCAGGACGTCCTTTCCTTTCGGAGTAAGGGAGTAATACTTTTTCGAGCCGCCATTTGCGGCTGCCGGCGTCAGCCGGCATTGGATCAGCCCGCTTTCCTGCAGGCGATAGAGAATGGGGTAGATCGTCCCCTCTTTTGCATACCCAAAAACAGACGCGCTTCGGTTTAACTCAGTGATGATCTCATATCCATAGGTTTCCTTGCGCCCAATCAGAGATAAGAGAACCATTTCAAGAGATCCTTTTTTGAATTGCTGCACATATCGGTACTCCATGCACCCGGCCTCGCTTTCTCCCTGCTGCATAGTATTGCTAAATAGCAAGGCTAATTATATAGGATCTTGCTGTTTTCGTCAATGCTTTTTGCGGAGAGACGAAAGGAAATCTTATTTCCGTCCTGCGGCAGTGGCAAAATGCGCCGGAATATGGTATACTTTTTATGAATACGCAAAAGGATGTGGAACGGAAGACATGGAAGAAAAGAAGTCTGACCGGCAGCTTGGCACGGCGCCGGTCGGAAGGCTCCTGCTGCGGCTGTCCGCGCCGATGGTGCTGGCACAGATCGTCAATATGCTCTACAACGTGGTCGATCGCATCTACATCGGCCATATCCCGGAGATCGGGCGGCTCGCGCTGACCGGCGTGGGACTGTGCTTTCCTCTGATTACGATCATCACCGCGTTTTATGTCCTGATCGCGCAGGGCGGCGCGCCGCTGGCGGCCATTGAGATGGGCCGCGGAGACAACCGCAGGGCGGAGGAATATCTCGGCGGGTGCTTTACCTCGCTGATCGCAGCCGCCGCTGTGCTGACGCTTGCGTTTGAGCTGTTTGGAGAGCGGCTTTTGTGGATCTTCGGCGCAAGCGGCGAGACCATCGTGTATGCGCTGCCGTATATGCGCATCTACGCGGCCGGCTCCGTCTTTGTGATGCTCAGCATGGGGATGAACCTGTTCATCACAACACAGGGCTTCGCCGGATACAGCATGGCCTCCGTCGTGCTCGGAGCCGTGACCAACATCGTGCTCGACCCGATCCTGATCTTCCGCTGCGGGCTCGGCGTGCAGGGCGCGGCGCTCGCCACGGTCGCATCGCAGATACTTTCGGCGGCGTTCGTGCTGCGGTTTTTGTTCGGGAAAAAGACGCTCCTGCATGTTCGGCGGGTATTTCTCCGCCCGCGTTGGGCGCTGATGAAAAAGACGCTTGCGCTCGGTCTTGCGCCGTTTGTGGTGCAGACGACCGAGGCCGCCGTCAGCATTTCCTTCAACGCCTCGCTCCAGCGCTACGGCGGCGATCTGGCGGTGGGCGCGATGACGGTCGCGGGCACTGTCATGCAGATGATCTCCCTGCCTGCAAACGGCATCGGGCAGGGCGCGCAGCCCATCATCAGCTTCAACTACGGCGCGCGCAATGTGGCGCGGGTGAAGAAAACCGTCGGGCTGATGTTCGCGGCGCTCTCGGTGTTCATTTTCTGCGGCTGCGTGCTGGCGGAGCTGCTGCCGGAGGTGGTCATCAGCATCTTCAACTCCGAGGAGGCGCTGCTTGAGACGGCAGTGTGGGCGCTGCGGGTGTATCTTGCCTCGTTCTGGCTGTTCGGCCTTCAGGTCGCGGCGCAGCAGGTCTTTATGGCGACCGGAAAGGCGCGGCAGAGCCTGTTCTGCGCGTGCCTGCGGAAGCTGATCCTGCTCATTCCGCTGATCCATCTGATGCCGCTTTTCTTCGAGAACAAGGTGTTCGCGGTCTTTCTGGCGGAGCCGGTGGCAGATCTTCTGTCGGTCATCATCTGTATGACGCTGTTCCGCTTCACATTCTGGCGTGATATGGCGCGGCTGGAGGCGCAAGCCGATGGACGGGCTTGAGGCGGTGCGGGCGGAATATGACCGCCTTGACCGGATGCTCGGGATCGACACGTCCGGCATCCTGCTGAGCTGCTCGGCGCGCATGGTGCGCCAGTACGGCGTGTGCTGCTTCTGCGGGGACCGCCCCGCAAAGATCCGGCTCGCGGCGTTCCTGCTGGACGAGCCGGAGCAGCTTCACAAGACGGCGCTGCACGAATACGCGCACGCGGCGGCAGCGCTTCTGACCGGGCGGCGGCACGGACACGATGCGGTGTGGAAGGCAATCTGCCTTCGCATCGGCTGCGCGCCCGAGCGGCTTTCCGAGCCGTGTGCGGCGGCCCGGAGACGCGCGGAGGAATATGAAAAAAGCCGCGCCGGAGCGCCGGTCTGGCTGGTCGTCTGCCGCGGCTGCGGGGCGGTCAGCCGCTACCGCCGGCGCGGAAAGGTGGTGCAGCTTTTGCAGCAGCACCCAACGACGAGCGCCTGCGTATGCAGGCAGTGCGGCGGCAGGAGCTTTGCGCTCTGCCGCCAGAAGGAGGGCATATGACAAAGCATGAAAAACTTGCGGAGGAATACTTCCTGTCCGGCTACAACTGCGCACAGGCGGTCTTTCTCGCATTTGCGGAGGAACAGGGCTTTTCGCGCGAGGCGGCAGCCAGGATCGCCTCCTCGTTCGGCGGCGGTGTCGGCGGTATGCGCGAGATGTGCGGCGCGCTGAGCGGGCTTTGCATGGCGGCGGGACTGCTCTACGGCTATGACAGCCCGAAGGCGTATGAGGAAAAGGCGGAGCATTACGCCCGTATCCGCGAGCTTGCCGACGGCTTCCGCGCGCAGTTCGGGACGATCCTCTGCCGGGACATTCTCGGCCTCGGCGAGCATCCGAAGCCCGCCATGCCGCAGAGACGGTCGGCGGAATACTACAAAGACCGCCCCTGCGCGGCGGTGGTGGCGGAGGCGGCGCGAATTCTCGATGAATACGTCGCGGCGCACCCGCCGGGAGCGGAGCAGACCGCAGAGTAAATTCGCATAACAACTGGAGAGCATGATGAAAAAACTAGTGATCGGGATCCTGGCCCATGTCGATGCGGGCAAGACCACCTTGTCCGAGGCGATGCTTTATCGCAGCGGCGCCATCCGCAGCCTCGGCCGCGTTGACCACCGCGACGCCTTTCTGGATACGGACGCGCTGGAGCGCGAGCGCGGCATTACGATCTTTTCCAAGCAGGCGATGCTGCCGCTGCCGGAGTGCTCGGTGACGCTGCTCGACACGCCGGGGCATGTGGATTTTTCGGCGGAGATGGAGCGGACGCTTCAGGTGCTGGATTATGCCATTTTGGTCGTCAGCGGCACGAGCGGCGTGCAGGGCCACACCCATACGCTGTGGCAGCTTCTGCGGCGCTACCAGATCCCGACGTTCCTGTTCGTCAACAAAATGGACATCGACGGCACGGACCGCGAGGCGCTCCTGCATCAGCTCCGGGAGGAGCTTTCAGAGGGGTGCGTGGATTTTGAAAGCGAGCAGGCAGAGCTTTTTGAGCAGCTCGCGCTGGCAGATGACGATGCGGCGGAGCGCTATCTTGAGACGGGGGCGCTTGCCGCCGGCGACATCCGCCGCCTCATCGCGCGCAGGCGCGTTTTTCCGTGCTGGTTCGGCTCGGCGCTGAAGCTCACGGGCGTGGACGCGTTTTTGCGCGGCATTGCGGCCTACACCGACGAGCCGAAGCGCGGCAGGGACTTCGGCGCGCGCGTTTTCAAGATCGCGCGCGACCCGCAGGGCGCGCGGCTGACGTTTCTGAAGGTCACGGGCGGGAGCCTGCGCGTCAAGACGCTCCTTTCCGGCGACGGCTGGGAAGAAAAGGCCGATCAGCTCCGCATCTATTCCGGTACAAAGTACACGCTGACCGAGACGGCGGATGCCGGAACGGTCTGTGCGGTCACGGGGCTGAGCCGCACGGAGCCGGGTGACGGACTCGGCATAGAGACGGCGCAGGAGGCGCCGGTGCTGCTGCCGGTGCTGGAATACCGGCTGGTCCCGGAGGAGGGCATCTCGCCGCAGGAGGCGTTTTTGCGCCTCAAGCAGCTCGCGGAGGAGGACCCGCAGCTCCATCCCGTCTGGGATGCGCGCCACCAGGAGATCCGGATGCAGCTCATGGGCGAGGTGCAGATGGAGATCCTTGCGCGCGTGATCGCCGAGCGCTGCGCGATGCAGGTCACGTTCGACGAGGGCAGCATCGTTTATAAGGAGACGATCGCTGATACCGTGGAGGGCGTGGGACATTACGAGCCGCTGCGGCACTATGCCGAGGTACACCTGCTCATGGAGCCCGGCGAGCCGGGCAGCGGCCTGCGCTTTGACACGGTTTGCAGTGAGGACGTTCTGGCGCGGAGCTGGCAGCGCCTCATTTTGACGCATCTGATGGAAAAGCCGCATCTGGGTGTCCTGACCGGCGCGCCCATCACGGACATGCGCATCACGCTGCTGTCCGGCCGCGCACATCTCAAGCACACCGAGGGCGGCGATTTCCGGCAGGCGACCTACCGCGCGGTGCGGCAGGGACTCAAAAAGGCAAAAAGCGTGCTTTTGGAGCCGTGGTATGCGTTCCGGCTGGAGCTTCCGCAGGAGAACACAGGCCGCGCCATGACCGACATTCAGCGCATGGGCGGCGAGTTTGCACCGCCGGAGGTTGCGGAAAACGGCTTGTTTCTTCTGACGGGCGGCGCGCCGGTACGGCGTATGCGCGGATACCAGCGCGAGGTCACGGCCTATACGCGCGGGCGCGGGCGGCTGCACTGCACGGTCTCCGGCTACCGCCCCTGCGCCGAGCAGGAGCGCATCGTGCAGGAGATCGGCTACGACAGCGAGCGCGACCTTGAAAACCCGGCGGGCTCCGTTTTTTGCAGCCACGGCGCGGGCTTTGAGGTCAAGTGGGACAAAGTTGACAGCTACGCGCATCTGCCGCTTTGGAGCACGTTCCGGAAGGCGGATGCGCCGGGGCAGACGAGCTACAGGCGCTCGGTCGCCGCAGGCGGCGCGCCGGAGCTGGAAAAGGAGCTGCTGGCGATTTTTGAGCGGACATACGGCAGCATCCGGCGGCGGGACATCCTGCCCACGCAGATGCTTCGCTCCGATGACAAGGAGGCGCTGATCCGAAGTCTGGAACCGGCGGAGGAGTATGTGCTGGTCGACGGCTACAACATCATCCATGCATGGGATGAGCTGCGCGAGATCGCCAGAGACAACCTCGACGCCGCGCGCCATGTCCTGATGGACCGGCTGTGCAATTATCAGGGCTACCGCAACTGCGCGCTGATTTTGGTGTTTGACGCCTATCGCGTGCCGCAGGGGCTCGGCGCGGTGGAAAAGTACCACAACATCCACATCGTCTACACCAAGGAGGCGGAGACCGCCGACCAGTACATCGAGCGCGTGACCTATGCCCTCGGAAAACGACGGCGCGTGCGCGTGGCGACCTCTGACGGGCTGGAGCAGCTCATCATCCTCGGCCACGGCGCCCAGCGCATCCCGGCCACGGAGTTCCATGAGGAGCTCGAGACGGTCGAAGCCGCCATTGCAGAGATCCTGAAAAAGAGCAATCATATTTGAATTTGCGCCGCCCGAAAGGGCGGCGCTTTTGCAATGCGGGCAGCTTCGGGGCAGAATACCGTTTCCGGGACAGCCGGCAAATGGATGTTTTCCCCACATTGCGCACATACTACTCCGGAATCAAGCAAAAGGAGCGATGTGCAATGAAAATGAAGGGTTACGCGATGCTCGGCATCGGAAAGACCGGCTGGATCGAGAAGGAAATGCCTGTTTGCGGGCCGCTGGATGCGATCGTGCGGCCGCTTGCGGTGTCGCCGTGCACCTCAGACATCCACACGGTCTGGGAGGGCGCGATCGGCGAGCGGCATGACATGATCCTCGGTCACGAGGCGGTGGGCGAGGTCGTGGAAACGGGCAGCCTTGTTCGGGATTTTCGGCCCGGCGACCGTGTGATCGTCCCGGCCATTACGCCCGACTGGGGAAGTGTGGAGGCACAGGCGGGCTATGCGATGCACTCGGGCGGAATGCTGGCGGGCTGGAAATTCTCGAACTTCAAGGACGGCGTTTTCGCTGAGCGCTTTCATGTCAATGAGGCGGACGCAAATCTGGCGCATCTGCCGCGCGGCGTCAGGATCGAAGACGCGGTGATGCTGTCGGACATGGTGCCGACGGGCTTTCACGGCGCGGAGCTTGCCGATGTGCAGTACGGCGAGAGCGTCTGCGTGATCGGCATCGGGCCGGTCGGGCTGATGGCAGTCGCTGCGGCGCGCCTTCGCGGGGCGGCGCGGCTGTTTGCCGTCGGCTCGCGTCCAAGGTGCGCGGAGGCAGCGCGGTTTTACGGTGCGACCGACCTCGTCAACTACCGCGAGGGCGACATTGTGGCGCAGATCATGGATGCAACGGGCGCACGCGGCGTGGATAAGGTCATCCTCGCCGGCGGCGGCTGCGAGACCTTTGCGCAGGCGGTCGAAATGCTCCGCCCCGGCGGAAAGATCGGCAACGTCAACTATCTCGGAAGCGGTGACGCGGTCTGTATCCCGCGTACCGCGTGGGGCTGCGGCATGGGACACAAGCAGCTCAGCGGCGGACTCATGCCCGGCGGTCGGCTGCGGATGGAGCGGCTGGCGGCGCTGCTGGAATACGGGCGGCTCGACACCGCGCCGCTGCTGACGCATCGGTTTGAGGGCTTTGAAAATCTGGAGCGGGCGCTTCTTTTGATGAAGGACAAGCCGAGGGATCTCATCAAGCCCGTCGTGCTGCTCTGAGCGGCATCCGGTGCGAAGCTTTTGAGAAATACAAGCGCCGGAGCTTGACATTTGCCCGCAGACGGTGATACGCTATCTTTATACGAGAATAAGGAGCGAACTCCATGAAACAGCTTTTCCGGGAGCTCCGCGCGGCGCTGACCCGCGGAGAAAATGCAGTTCTTTGTACCATTCTGGCGGCCTCCGGCTCCTCGCCGCGCGGTGCCGGCGCGAAAATGGCCGTGTTTGCCGACGGGCACACGGCGGGCACCATCGGCGGCGGCGCGGTGGAGCGCATTGCGGCGGCGCAGGCGCTGGAGCTTCTGCGCGAGGGCAGACCCCTCTGCCGCGCGTTCAGTCTCACACCCAATCAGGTCTGTGACATCGGCATGATCTGCGGCGGCGAGGTCACGGTCTACTATCAGCCTTTGACGCCCGAGTCGCTTACGGCGGTGGATGCGCTGCTGGACGCGCTCAGCCGCGCGGAAAACGCATGGCTCGTGATGCAAATGCCGGAGGGAGAGCCTGCCCAGATGGGCCTTTTTGACGCGGAGCATGGCCTGCGCTTTCTGACCGGACTTCCGGAGGAAGAACTGCGGCCCATGCTCTGTGCGCGCGCCGTCTACCGGCCGGGGCAGACCGCCTTGTATGCGGAGCCGGTCAGCCGCGCGGGGCGCGTCTATATTTTCGGCGGAGGCCATGTCGGAAAGGCGCTCGTTCCGGTGCTGGCAAGGGTCGGCTTCCATGTGACGGTGTTTGACAACCGCCCCGAGCTTGCAAGGCCGGAAAACTATCCGGAGGCGGAGCAGGTGATCCTCGGCGATTATCTGCATGTCGGCGCGCAGGCGGCGATCGGGCCGGAGGACTATGTTGTCATCATGACGCCCGGCCATCAGGCCGACCGCGAGGTGCTGCTTCAGGCGATGCGCACCGAGGCGACCTACATCGGCTGCATCGGAAGCCGGAAAAAAATCGCGGCAACCAACGCCTTTTTGATGGAGAACGGCATTGAGGAGGCGGCGCTGCGGCGCATCCATGCGCCCATCGGTCTGCCGATCGAGGCGCAGACGCCGGACGAAATTGCCATCAGTGTCGCGGCGGAGCTGATCCTGCACCGCGCAAGGCACGCAAAAGGCGAGCTTTGAATGCCGCATCTACCCCACGGATAACAAAATGTGCCGCGCTTCCGAAGAAGCGCGGCACGAAATTTTTAACATGGGGCGCTCAGCGCTCGGTGCCGACGAAGAAGATCGCCAGCGTGCCGGGGCCGGAGTGCGAGCCGATGACAGGGCCGGTGAAGTTGATGACGATGTCCTGAATGCCGAAGCGCTCGCGGATGAGCGTGGCTGCGTATTCGGCGTCCTCGATGCAGTCGCCGTGGCAGATGAAAACAGTCTGACCGGCAGGCTCGATGGCGGTCTGCTCCATGCGGTCGACCAGGGCGCGGATGGAGGCCTTGCGGCCGCGCGCCTTGGAGACGTTTGCGAGCTTTCCGTCGTCATCGGTGTGCATGACAGGCTTGATCTGAAGCGCCGTACCAAGCAGCGCCGTCGAGGCCGAGATGCGGCCGCCGCGCTTGAGGTACATCAGATCGTCCACGGTGAACCAGTGGCAGAGGTGCGGACGAAGCGCCTCCAGATAGACCATCAGCTCGTCCATGCTCGCGCCCTCGCGCTGCTTCTGGACGGCGTAATGGACGAAAAGACCCTGACCGAGCGATGCGCAGAGGCTGTCGATGGTCATGATGCGGCGCTCGGGATATTTTTCACGCAGCTCCGCCGCGGCGATGACACCGGACTGATAGGTGGTGCTCAGGCCCGAGGAGAAGCCGATGTAGAAAACATCATGACCTTCCCGGAGACACGGCTCCATGACCTGAATGAACGCCTCGGGGTTGACGGCGCAGGTGCTGGTCTTTGAGCCGGAGCGGAACTTCTCATAGAGCTCGTGAAAGCCGATCTCGCGGCCGTCGAGATAATTGTGGTAGGTTTTATCGTCGACTGTGAGACTCAGCGGCAGGACGATCAGGCCGTAGCGGTCTGCAAGCTCCTGCGGCAGGTCACAGGAAGAGTCGGTAATGATCTGATAGGACGTTGCCATAGAGATTCCTCCGTTTCTACTTTCATGCATACATCATAGCGTATTTTCGGGAAAAAATCCATCGGCTTTTTTGCGCGAGCGCGCGTTTTGTTTGAAAAATCTGAAAAATCGTGCCGGTCTGCGCAGAGAATTATGAAATATTCCTTTACCACTTAACGCAGCGTGCAAAATGTGGTATGATGTTGCAGAAATACAGAAACAGGAGAATGGAGCCATGAACGGGCAGAATTCGACGAAAAAGAAAAACGCCGCGACCACGGCGGCGCTGATCGCGGTGGTCGTGCTGGTGATGGTGGGCGTGTTTGTGCTGCTGTACGTCACGGCGCTGGCGCCGCTGATGCAGAAGCGCCCGGCGCCCACGCCGCAGGAGACGGTTCAGGAGCAGCCGGAGCCTCAGCTCCCCACAAAGCCCGCGGAGCCGGAAACGGACAAGCCGGAGGCGGATGCGCCGCAGACGGAAGCGCACCCCGCCACGGAAATGCAGCCGGTCGAGCCGGAGCAGGAACCGGAGCCTGCGCCGGAGGCAAAGACCTACCCCCACGCGGAGGAGGACGATGCGACGCGGACGCTCGATCTTGAGGTCTACAGCGAGGGCGTGCTCCTGATCGACGCGCAGACCAACACGGTCGTTGCGGAGAAAAATCCGGACGCGCGTATCTATCCCGCCTCGATGACGAAGGTCATGACGGCGCTGGTCGCGTGCGAGAAGATCGAAAACTGGGACGACACGTTCACCATGACGCAGGAGATCATCGACCCTCTGTATCTTGCCGATGCATCGCTGGCGGGCTTTGTGAACGGAGAAAAGGTGCCGATGCTCGATCTGGTGTACGGCGCGATCCTGCCCTCCGGTGCGGAGGCGACCGAGGCACTGGCCATCTATGTGGCGGGCTCCGAGGCAGCGTATGCGGAGCTG
Source organism: uncultured Eubacteriales bacterium (assembly GCA_900548625.1). GTDB lineage: Bacteria > Bacillota > Clostridia > Oscillospirales > Oscillospiraceae > CAG-170. Next base: position 15,089 of record URLO01000022.1, read on the forward strand.
ATGAATGAAAAGGCGGCGGAGCTGGGTCTGAAGGACACGCACTTTGTCGATGCAAGCGGCCTGCACGACGAAAACCACTACACCACGCTGCGGGACATGGCGGTCATTTTACAGGCGGCGATGGACAATGAAACGTGCCGCGAGGTGCTCTCCACGACCTATTACACCTGTCAGCCGACCGAGCAGCACCCGGAGGGGCTGAAAATTTTCAACAAGTTCCTCTCCAGAGTGGAAAACCGCGACCGCGCGGGCGCGGAGATCCTTGGGGCAAAGACCGGCTACACGGCGCAGGCGATGAACTGCTGTGCGAGCTTCGGCGTCAGCCCGAAGGGAAGAAGCCTCGTCTGCGTGACCTCCAAGGCATGGACAAGCGATTTCTGCATCGACGATCACATTGCGCTCTACAGCAAATACGGGGAGTGAGTGACGAGCGGCTTTTCCCGGGAAAAGCGGGAGCGCCGGTATGTGCACCGCATCACACAGCCTTTTCAAACGCAAGCCCAGCGAAAGCTGGGCTTTTTTGCGCGCGAAAACGCGATTACTCTGCGCGCAGGACGCCGTCGCCGACGGCGAGGCGGTACAGCCCCGCGAGATAGAGCCAGTCGATCTGCGTGAGCACGCCGTCGTCCCGAAGGCCGGACTTGCGCTGAAGCCAGCGGACGGCGCGGACGGAATCGGCGTCGTGGACGCCGGTGACGCGCAGCGGCGGCATTTGCGGAAAAACGTGCCGGAGCGCAGAAAGCATCCCCTGAATGACATGGAGCTGCAAGTTTTTCTCTCCTGCGGAAATGGTCTGCATCGGCTGCCAGACGGCCTCCAGCGGCGCGGCAGGGAGGACGAGCGGCGACAGCCGCGTAAAGGCGTCAACGATGTGGTTCCATGTGGTATGGTCGGTCTGCCCGGTCTCCGGCAGAGCGTGCAGACGCTGAAATTCGGTGACGGCGCGTGCCGTCTCCGACCCGTAGAGCCCATCGGGGATGACGGTGGAAATGCCGATACCGGATTTTGAAAGCACAGCCAGCATGGCTTGCAGGCTCAGAATCGGCGCGCCGAGGTAGTTGAGCGGGTTCTTTCTCATATAGCCGCCTCCTTGTCCCGCATGCCCTCCTTCAGCGTCACGCCGGGGAACTGCACAAAGCGGGTCGTGTCCGCAAAGCGCGCCTCGGCCGGTGAAAGCGCCGCGGCGGGCACGGCGTCTGCATCGCGGCTGTAGGGGAACAGCGCACGGTTTTCAAACACATCGCCGTCGATGGCGGTGTACTGGCTGTAGAGCGTGCTCCATGTCGCCTCATCGGTCACGCCGGTCGCGGCAAGACCGGAATAGGCCTGAAACGCGGCGACGGCGCGTTCGGTCTGCTCGTCATAGACACCGCTCTGCACCAAGGGCGGAAGCTCCGGCAGAAATTCCTGCACGACGGTGAGCATGTACTGAAGCCGCTCCACGCCGAGGCCGGCGCTTCCGGGCGTGAGCGCCTGCGGATACTGAAACGAGACGGCGGTAAACTGCTGCCCCTCGGAGCGCAGCTCCGACAGCCGCAGCACGGCGACATAGATGCGCTCGAGCTGATACCACGTCGCCTGACCGACGACGCCGTCTGCGGCGAGAGAGAAAATGCTCTGAAACGCGGTGACCGCAGCGGCGGTCGCGGCGCCGAAAACGCCGTCCTCGGCGACCTTGGGAATGGCGGGATAGTTCTGGGAGATGCGGTTGAGGGATACCTGCACCACGGTCACAAACGAGCCGGTCGAGCCGGTGCGCAGCGGCGTGCCGGGATACGTCTCGCGCACGTCCTCGATGGGCGCGTTTGCGACGATCTCCACGTCGTTTCCGTAATATGTACGCAGGATCTCGACGCTGTCTGCGCCGTCCAGCGCCCGATACTGGCTGCCCCACTGGCTCAGACCATCGCAGGTGGTCGTGGTGCCGTTGCAGAACTTCGCGGCGAGCGGCTCGACAAAGCCCTGCCGGCGGAGGTAGGAGTGGAACAGCGCATCGACGATCTCGGAGATGTTTTCGTAGATATTCCTGCCCTGAATGAACTTCTGGTCATAGGCGGTGGAGCTTGTGATGTCGAACGGATAGCGGCGGCTGCGGTAATGGTCGGTGTAGACGCGGTTGAGGGCATAGGAAACGATGGCGAGCGTGTTTGCGCGGATGGCTGAGGGCTCCCATGTGGGGTAGATCTCGCTGGAAACGACGTTTTTGACATAATCTGCGAACGGAACGGTCACATTGGCGGCTCCAGCATCGGGCGCGCCGAGGTGGACGGTGATGGTGCGCGGAACATAGGGAATGACAACGGGCGAATCCGGCATAGCGGGCCTCCTTTACAGCGTTTGCGCGGGAATGACGATGGTCTGCGTGCGGTCATAGCGCTCCGGCAGTGACGGCGTGGGCAGAAGCATCAGCTCCTGCACGCTCTGCGTGCCGGAAAAGACCTGCGCGCCGGTCACAAGAACGCGGTCATAGCCCGGAAGATCGACGGCAACATCGACCCGCGCATAGGGCATCGCACCGGAGGAGGGGAGAGAGCCGTCAAGCTCCGGTGTTTCAATCTCGACCGGTTCGGTCAGACCGTCGTAATTTGTGAGGCGGAAGGCGACCAGCTCCACGCGGCCGTCTGCGCCGGTGCGTGTGATGGCGACGGACGCGCCGCCCAGCGGCAGCATGGCGTTGGACGTGAAAACGCGCGCGACAATGGTTCCGTGAGCGCTCAAAAAATCTCCTCCTTTGACGCAGAAAGCATGAAACTCCTGCCCACAGCGTATGCATGAGGGTGAAAAAACATGCTGCGGAAAGGAAAAAAGATGGAACAGGCAACCAGCATAGAAAAATATTTGTAATATATGTGCAAAATGGGATGTAAATAATTCAGAATTTTCTACATATTCAACAATACGCGGGGGGGGGTAGAGCCTTTTGTTGTAAAATTTGACGATAAAGCTTGAAAGAAAAAGGAAAAGCGTGTATAATGTACAAAAGTCAGGGAGGGAGGCGCTCGTCCATATGCCGAAAAAAATCGCAGAATTGCGGGAAAAAATGATCGCGTATGCCAGGCAGGCACTGCTTCAAGAGGGAACGTCGGCGCTGACCGTCCGCTCCACCGCCAGTGCATGCGGTGTGGCTGTCGGCACGGTGTACAATTACTTCCCATCGAAGGAGGGCCTGATCGAGGCGGTCATCCTTGCCGACTGGGAGGTCATGCTTGCGGGCCTCCGCAAGCAGCTGAAGCCCATCGAGGACGCACTGGAGGGCCTGCGCATCATTTGCGATGAGCTTCAGACCTTCGCGGTGACATACAGTAATGTTTTGAGCATCCCACCGACGCGCCTGAACGCAAGCGAGGCGTTCTACCGGAGACACGGCGTTTTTGTCGAGCAGCTTTGCGGCCTGATCCAGCCGGTCATCCTGCGCTGTGACTGCCTGTATCATCCGGTGCTTCCGGAATTTCTGGCCGAGGCGCTGCTGGTGCTCGCCGCTGACCCGGAGAAGCATTTTGAAAACGTGCGCCCGATTTTTGCGCGCCTGCTCTGAACGCGCCGAAGCGCTGCCGGGCGATCCTGCGAAAAACGGAAATGTGATTTGACAAGCTCAGCGGAGGCAGTTGCCTCCGCTGATTTTGGCTCTATCGCGGGCGCGTTTTTTGTGTTATACTATGAAAAAAGAGCGAAACGGAGGAAAACGCGATGGGCATCGTTGTTCTTGGCGCGGTATTTGTGGATATCAAGGGATATCCGCTTGCAACGTATATTCCGGAGGGGCGCAACGCGGGTGTTGTGAAGCATGTGCACGGCGGCGTGAGCCGCAATGTGGTCGAAGACATTGCAAACGTCGAGCTGCGGCCGACATTCGTCAGTCTCGTCGATGACACCGGCGTCGGCGCGGACGTTGTGGCAAAGCTCCGCAACCACAAGGTCGATACGCGCTACATCCGCCACTGCCCGGAGGGTATGGGCACATGGCTTGCGATCTTTGACAATGACGGCGACGTCTGCGCGTCCATTTCGCGCCGCCCGGATCTTTCACCCATCTGCCAGACACTCGACGAGTACGGCGATGAGATCTTCCGCGACTGCGACAGCATCGTGCTGGAGATCGACATGGACAAGGATATTGTCAAGCGCGTGTATCAGTACGCGCAGAAATATCACAAGCGTGTCTACGCGGTGGTGTCCAATATGAACATCGCAGTCGAGCGGCGCGACCTGATCCAGATGACCGAGTGCTTCGTCTGCAACCAGCAGGAGGCGGGCATTTTGTTCGCAGAGGACTACCATGAAAAAACACCCGAGGAGATGCGCGAGATCCTCGTTCGCCGCGTGACGCAGGCAAAGATCCCGAGCATGGTCGTGACGATGGGTGCAAAGGGCTCGGTCTACGCGGACGGAAAGGGAAGCAGCGGCGTGTGCCCTGCCCAGCGCGTGCATGTGCGCGATACGACAGGTGCGGGCGATGCGTTCTTTGCGGGTGTTGCCATCGGGCTGACCTACGGTAAGACGCTGGAGGAGGCGTGCAGGATCGGCACGCGGCTGGCGGCGTCGGTCATCTGCACGTCGGATAACGTCTGCCCGCGCTTCCTGCCGAGCGAGTTCGGACTGGATATCCCTGTGGACGATGATGCGAACTGAGTGGCTTTTTTACAAGCTCAAAAAACGTGCTGTTCAAAAAGAACAGCACGTTTTTGCATTTTATCACATATGCCGGTAGCGGTAGTTTCCGACGGCGAACACGACGCTCTCCAAGCCGAGCAGGATCAGGTCTGCGCCGATCAGCACGCTCATGGAGACGATCGAGATCATCGGGTCGAACAGCATCATCACGCTGAGCACGATGCCGACGATGTTGGCCGTCAGCGTCAGATAGAAGCTGCACTTGCCCGCGACCAGACGCACGATGTCCAGATGCGTCAGACGCGAAATGCAGTGCGTCAAAAACCAGACCGGGAAGATGATCAGCAGCAGATTCAGCCCGATCTCCGGATGCGCGATCAGCGCGCAGCCTGCCAGCACGCTCAAAATGCCGGTCACGAGCGAGATGGTCGGGCCAAAGCCGGTGTGCTTCTCCATCACGATGTAAAACGCTATGTCAACAAGGCCGGTCAGCAGTGCGATCACGCCGTATGCCGCCACCAGTGTGGTCAGCGCGCCGCGCGGACGCACAAGCGTCACAATGCCGAGGGCGATCAGCAAAATGCCCTCGATCAGCTCCATCCAGCCGAGGCGTCTGCGAGTGGTCATGCCCCTGCCTCCTTTCTTTTGTTCACGATCTGCATAAATTCATCGCCGGTGATGGTCTCCTTCTCATACAGGAACGCCGCCAGCTCGTCGAGCAGCGCACGGTCGCCCTCGATCAGCTTCCGCGCCTTTTCGTGCTCTGCCTTCACAAGCGCCACCACACGCGCGTCGATCTCGTTCTGTGTCTGCGCCGAGCATGCCAGCGACGAATCGCCGCCGAGATACTGGTTGGTGACCGTTTCCAGCGCCACCATGTCGAACTCGTCGCTCATGCCGTAGCGCGTGATCATCGCGCGCGCCAGCTTTGTCGCCTGCTCGATGTCGTTCGAGGCGCCGGTCGTGATCTCGCCGAATACGACCTCCTCGGCCGCGCGGCCGCCGGTCAGGGTGGCGATCTTGTTTTCCAGTTCTTGCTTGGTCATGAGCACCTTGTCCGTCTGCTCGACCTGCATCGTGTAGCCCAATGCACCGGAGGTGCGCGGGATGATGGTGATCTTCTGCACGGGAGCCGAGTGCGATTGCAGCGCCGCCACCAGCGCGTGACCGATCTCGTGGTAGGCGACCACATGCTTTTCGTGGTCGCTCATGACCGCGTTCTTCTTCTGATAGCCCGCGATGACGACCTCGATCGATTCCTCGAGATCTGCCTGCTCGACCACGCGGCGGCCGTTGCGGACGGCGCGCAGCGCGGCCTCGTTGATGATGTTTGCAAGCTCTGCACCGGAAGCGCCGGAGGCCATACGGGCGATCACGTGATAGTCCACATTGTCAGCGGCACGGATCTTTTTCGCGTGTACCTTCAGGATCTCCTCACGACCCTTGAGGTCGGGCAGTTCGACCGGCACGCGGCGGTCAAAGCGCCCCGGGCGCGTGAGCGCCGGATCGAGCGACTCCGGACGGTTCGTCGCGGCGAGAATGATGACGCCGTTGTTGCTGTCAAAGCCGTCCATCTCGGTCAGAAGCTGGTTGAGCGTCTGCTCGCGCTCGTCGTTGCTGGAAAGCTGGCTGTCGCGCTTTTTGCCGATGGCGTCGATCTCGTCGATGAAGACGATGCAGGGCGCTTTTTCCTTGGCCTGGCTGAACAGGTCGCGCACCTTGCTTGCGCCCATGCCGACGAACATCTCCACAAACTCCGAGCCGGAGATGGAGAAGAACGGCACGTTCGATTCGCCTGCGACCGCCTTTGCAAGCATCGTCTTGCCGGTGCCCGGAGGGCCGACCAGCAAAACGCCCTTCGGCATGGATGCGCCGATGTCGGTGTATTTCTGCGGGTCGTGCAGGTAATCCACGATCTCCTTGAGACTCTCCTTGGCCTCGTCCTCACCCGCCACGTCGTCAAAGCGGATGCCCTTTGTCGATTCGACGTAGACCTTCGCGTTGGACTTGCCAATGCCGAAGGTCATGGCGTCTTTGCCGCCGTTCTGCGACATCAGACGCTTATAGAGCATCTGCCCGACGAGGAAGAACAGCACCATCGGCAGGAGGCCGGTGAGCAGATAGCTGATGATCGGCGACGCCGTCTGATCGACGTCCTTTGAAAACTCTGCGCCGGATTCATACAGCCGCTGCGTCAGCGTCGCATCCTCCATCGCGCCGGTCTTGTAGATCTGCTTTTCGTCCTTGTCGGTGAAAACGATCTCCCCGGTTCGTACTTCTACCTTGCCGATGTTCTTTTCCTCGATCATGCGCATGAACGTGCCGTAGTCGACCTCCTCGACCTGCGCCCGCAAAAGCAGCGGCGAGACGATGCAGTTGAACAGCAGGATCACGATCAGCACGATGCTGTAGTAATAGAGCAAAGGCTTTTTCGGTGATTTGACTTCCTTCATCAAAAGGCCTCCTTTAGTCCATTTCTTAAGATACTATTTTATCACGCTGCACGGAAGATACAACAGATTTTTTGAAAAAATACGTGCAAACGGACGTGCCGGGAGGCACGTCCGTTTGTGTGTATGCTTATTTCTGGGCCTTGCTGTTCACAACGTCCTTGAGCGTGGCTGCAAAGGCGTCGAGGCTCATTGCGCCGAGATCGCCGTCCGCGCGGTGACGCGGAGAGACGGTGCCCGCCTCGATGTCGCGGTCGCCGACGATGAGCATATAGGGGATCTTCTCCATCTGCGCGTCGCGGATCTTCTTGCCGATCTTTTCGCTGCGGGTGTCGACCGTCACGCGGTAGCCCTGATTTGTGAGCTTGGCCGCCTGTTCCTTGCAGTAATCGACGGCGCGGTCTGTGACCGGCAGGAAGCGCACCTGCTCCGGCGCCATCCACGTGGGCAGCGCGCCTGCATAGTGCTCGATGAGGTAGGCAAGCGTGCGCTCGTAGCAGCCGAGGCTCGTTCTGTGGATGATGTACGGCAGCGTCTTTTCGCCGTTTTCGTCCGTGTAGTACATGCCGAAGCGCTCAGCCAGCAGCATGTCGATCTGGATGGTGACAAGGGTATCCTCCTTGCCGTAGACGTTCTTATACTGAATGTCGAGCTTCGGGCCGTAGAACGCGGCCTCGTCAATGCCGATCTCATACTTCACGTCGAGATCGTCGAGAATCTTTGCCATGACGCTCTGCGCGTGATCCCACTGCTCCTTGGTGCCCTCGTACTTGTTCTTGGGGTTTGCCGGATCCCACTGGGAGAAGCGGAAGGTGCACTTGTCGAGCAGTCCGACCGTGCCGAGGCAGTACTTGGCAAGATCAAGGCAGTCGCGGAACTCGTCCTCGAGCTGATCCGGGCGGAGCACCAGATGACCCTCGGAGATCGTGAACTGACGCACGCGGATCAGGCCGTGCATCTCGCCGGAGTCCTCGTTGCGGAACAGTGTGGACGTTTCACCAAGGCGCATCGGCAGGTCGCGGTAAGAGCGGCCGCGGTTCAGGAAGACCTGATACTGGAACGGGCAGGTCATCGGACGCAGGGCGAAGCATTCCTTCGTCTCGTCCTGCGGGTCGCCCATGACGAACATGCCGTCGAGATAGTGATCCCAGTGGCCGGAGATCTTATAAAGCTCGCGCTTTGCCATCAGCGGCGTCTTGGTGAGCAGATAGCCGTGCGCCTGCTCGGTATCCTCGACCCAGCGCTGCAGGAGCTGAATGACGCGCGCGCCCTTCGGAAGCAGGATCGGAAGACCCTGACCGATGCAATCGACCGTGGTGAAGTATTCCAACTCGCGGCCGAGCTTGTTATGGTCGCGCTTGAGCGCCTCTGCCTGCTCGGCCAGATACTGATCGAGCTCGTCCTTCTTCGGGAACGCGACGGCGTAAATTCTCTGGAGCATCTTGCGCTTGCTGTCGCCGCGCCAATACGCGCCGCAGCACTGCGTCAGCTTGATGGCGTTGCCCTTGATGCGGCCGGTGGAGTCGAGATGCGGGCCGGCGCAGAGGTCGGTGAACTCACCCTGTCTGTAGAAGGAGATGTGCGCGTCGGCGGGCAGGTCGTTGATGAGCTCGACCTTGTACGGCTCGTCCTGCTCCTGCATGTAGCGGATGGCCTCCTCACGCGGCAGCTCAAAGCGCTCGAGCTTCAGCTTTTCCTTGCAGATCTTGCGCATCTCGGTCTCGATGGCGTCGAGATGCTCCTGCGTGAAGTTGAACGGCGCGTCAAAGTCGTAATAGAAGCCGTTGTCGATCGACGGGCCGATGGCGAGCTTGACCTCAGGGTACAGACGCTTGACGGCCTGCGCCATCACATGGGAACAGGTGTGCCAGTACGTCTTGCGATACTGCGGGTTTTCAAACGAGAATTCATTGTTTTCGGACATATTCTGTGCCTCCTTTTTGAATTGGGGCAAAACAAAAACGCCTCACCCCTGCAAATCAGGGGTGAGGCGTCATACGCTCCACGGTTCCACCCTGCTTACGGATGCATCCATCCGTCGCTCGTGATCTCTGTAACGGGAGAACCCGGCTTTCCCTACTTGCAGCGCTTTGGGGAAAACAGCTCGGAAGTGGTAACGCCGGGGCGGCTTCCGGGACTCTCGCACCTTGCAAGTCCCTCTCTGAGGCGCCTTTCCGCCGGCATTGTGTCTTCTTCAATGCATTTGCCTACACTATAGCACTTCTGATTTCATCTGTCAAAGGAAAAATATTTGTAAATTATTTTATTTTATCGTAACGATTTCGTTTCCCAAGCTTCGTTTTGTTTTAACAAATTTGTATATTTTTCTACAGCGTTCATCAACTTCGAAAAGTGCAATAACGTAAAAAGTTCTGGTTTTATGGTAACTAAATATATAATACTTGACTTTTCGAGAAAAAACGGTATAATTCATAATATAACAAGCGCGTCATATATTTGTAATAACTTTGTAACCACCACATATTGTGGTGGGAGAGGAGGAATTCCAACATGAAACGCACTTTCCGGATCGGCCCGTTTTTGCCTGCTGCCGCTGCCGCGGCGGCATTGAGCGTCTGCCTGATCTTTGTGAGCCTGCCGGCAACGGCGGTCGTCTCACCGCAGGCACAGACCGCACCGCCGCAGAACGTTCGTTCGGCCTCCGAGCCGGTTCTTATCGAGCAGCCCGTCCGGCAGCTCAACGTCCGCTACACCGCGCCCGTCGCAGAGGAGCCGGAGGCAGCGCCCGCAGAGCTTCCGCCGGAGGGCGAGGCCGTGACGGCCGGACAGGAGGCGTCTTCCGAGCAGGAGACTCCCGTTCAGGAGGATGCCGATGCAGTCCCGGACGATCTCGTGCTGCTGGATACGTTCATTGCGACCGCCTACTGCGTCACCGGTACGACCTCGACGGGTACATATACGACCGTCGGGCGCACACTTGCCGTCAACCCAAACATCATTCCCTACGGCACGCATGTCTGGCTTTATCTCGATGACGGTACGCTCGTCGGCGACTATTATGCCGAGGACACCGGCTCGAACATGATGGCACACCCCTATGTGATCGATATTTACATGGGAGAGGGCTCCTACAATGACTGCATCCTCTGGGGTGCGCAGCATGTGAGCGTCTATGTCGAGGCGGACGCCTCGTAAGCCTTGAAAATCCGCCCTTTGTCTGGTACAATGTCGGTATCAGATGAAGGGCGGATTTCGTATGGATCTTTGCAATATCAACGACATCAAGGCGCTTTTGGCGCGTCACGGCTTCCATTTTTCCAAGGCGAAGGGGCAGAATTTCCTGACGCAGAGCTGGGTCCCGCGCGAGATCGTCGAGGCCTCCGGCATCGATGAAAGCTGCGGCGTGCTCGAGGTCGGCCCCGGCATCGGGCCGCTCACGAACGAGCTATGCAAGGCGGCAAAAAAAGTCCTGGCGGTCGAGGTCGATACCTCGCTCCAGCCGATCCTCGCCGAGACGATGGCGGGAAATGAAAATCTGGAGATCCTGTTCCGCGACATCCTGAAAACCGACATTCCTGCGCTCGTGCGCGAGGAATTTGCGGGACTGCGGCCGATGGCATGCGCGAATCTGCCGTATTATATCACCTCGCCGGTGCTCGCGGCGCTGCTGGAAAGCCGCAGTTTTGAGGCGGTCACCGTCATGGTGCAGAAGGAGGTCGCGCAGCGCATCTGCGCCCGCGCGGGCAGCGCGGATTACAGCGCATTTACGGTCTTCTGCCAGTATTATGCCGTGCCGGAGCTTTTGTTCGATGTGCCTGCCTCCTGCTTCATCCCGCAGCCGAAGGTCACCTCCGCCGTGCTCCGGCTGAACGTCCGCACGGAGCCTGTCTGCCGGATCACGAACGAGAAAATGTTCTTCCGCGTTGTGAAGGCGGCCTTCGCCCAGCGGCGAAAGACGCTTTTGAACGCGCTTTCGGCGGGCTTCGGCGAGCTGCCGAAGCAGGCGCTCTCTGAGCTTTTGAGCGAGTGCGGCTTTGAGCCGTCCGTCCGCGGCGAAACGCTGGACATCTCTGCGTTTGCCTGCATTGCGAACGCGCTCACCGCGCGGATGGATACATAATGTATTATGTTTATATGCTCCGCTGTCAGGACGGGAGTCTTTACACCGGCATGGCTGCCGATCTGTGCCGCCGGATGCACGCGCACACGGCAAAAACGCCCGCCTGCGCCCGCTACACAAGAAGTCACCCGCCCGCGGCGATGGAGGCTGCATGGCAGACCGAGCTGCGCGCGGACGCGCTGCGCCTTGAGGCGCTCATCAAGCGCCTGCGCCGGGCGCAGAAACTCGCACTGATCGCCGCGCCGGAGACAGTCTTCACCGTGTTCGGAGAAAAGCTGAAGGGCGCAGAGTTCCTGCCGCTTCCGCCGGAAAGGCTGACGCTCTGAAGGACGCTGCCGCCCCGGCCGGAGCGGCAGCTCGTACACGGGAAAAGCTGCGTTTGCCGCATGTTTTCTGCCGGAATTATGGTGTTTGTGACGGTTTTCCGGCGCAAAAATGCGCCGGCGTTGTGCTATACGGAAAAATCGCCAAAACAGGTGCAATTGCGCTTGTTTTGCGCTATAATGCCTTCAAACGACGCGGCAAGCCGCGTGATATTTTGACCGACAAAGGAGACTGTATCATGGCTTATTACTACCCGGAACCTTCGCATACGTTCAGTGAGTATCTTCTTGTTCCCGGTTACACCTCCGAGGACTGCGTACCCGATCGCGTTTCGCTCAAAACGCCGCTGGTGCGCTACCGCAAGGGGCAGGAGGAATGCCCCATCACGCTGAATATCCCGATGGTATCGGCGATCATGCAGTCTGTTTCAAACGATACGCTGGCCATTGCGCTGGCAAAGGAGGGCGGCCTGTCGTTCATCTACGGCTCGCAGTCCATTGAGAGCGAGGCCGAGATGGTCCGCCGCGTCAAGAACAGCAAGGCGGGCTTTGTCGTCAGCGCCTCGAATCTGACGCCGGAGCATACGCTGGCGGACGTGCTGGCGCTGAAGAATGAGAATGGCTATTCCACCGTCGCCATCACCGAGGACGCCACGCCGAACGGGAAGCTGCTCGGCATCGTGACCAGCCGCGACTACCGCATCAGCCGCATGGATACGAGCGTCAAGGTGCGCGATTTCATGACGGCGCGCGAGAAGCTCATCACCGCACCGGCCTCCACCACGCTCAAGGAAGCCAACGACATCATCTGGGATCATAAGCTCAATTCTCTGCCGATCGTGGACGATGCGGGGCGGCTGCTCTATTTCGTTTTCCGCAAGGACTATGACGAGCATAAGGAGCACCCGCTGGCGCTTCAGGATGCGCAGAAGCGCTATCTGGTCGGCGCGGGCGTCAACTCCCGCGACTATGCCGAGCGCATCCCGGCGCTGATCGAGGCAGGCGCAGACGTGCTCTGCATCGACTCGTCCGAGGGCTATTCCGTCTGGCAGAAGCGCGTCATCGACTTTGTGCGTGAGCGCTACGGCGATGCGGTGAAGATCGGCGCGGGCAACGTCGTTGACCGCGACGGCTTCCGCTTCCTCGCCGAGTGCGGCGCGGACTTTGTGAAGGTCGGCATTGGCGGCGGCTCGATCTGCATCACGCGTGAGACGAAGGGCATCGGCCGCGGACAGGCGACAGCGCTGATCGACGTGTGCGCCGCGCGCGACGAGTATTTCCGCGAGACGGGCGTGTATGTTCCCATCTGCTCCGACGGCGGCATTGTCCACGACTATCACATGACGCTCGCGCTGGCAATGGGCGCGGACTTTTTGATGCTGGGCCGCTACTTTGCCCGCTTTGACGAGTCTCCCACGAACAAGCTCCTTGTAAACGGCGTGTATGTCAAGGAATATTGGGGTGAAGGCTCCAACCGCGCGCGCAACTGGCAGCGTTACGATCTTGGCGGCAAGAGCACGCTGGCGTTCGAGGAGGGCGTGGACTCGTATGTCACCTACGCCGGCTCCCTGCGGGACAACGTTGCCCGCAGCCTTTACAAGGTCAAATCGACGATGTGCAACTGCGGCGTGACCACGATCCCGGCGCTTCAGGAGAATGCGCGCCTGACGCTGGTCTCCGCGACCAGCATCGTCGAGGGCGGCTATCATGACGTGACGCTCCGCACGACCGGAAACGGCGGCGGACACTGAGAAATGAACATTCGGGCGCACCCGGCTTCCCGCCGGGTGCGCCGTCCAACGCGAACCGCTCTGCCGTGTTCGCGTTTGGTGCGTGTTGGGCGTTTTTTGCGAATTGACAGCGGATGCCGGCATGCTTATAATGAATGACGGCGCGTGCCAAAAGCCTGTTGCCGGGAATGGCAGATCGGAGGAAACAATATGAAGTGGTCGCTGTTTGCCCTGATACTGGGCGCCTGCATCGATCTGATCGTGGGCGACCCGCACAGCCTGCCGCACCCGGTCGTTGCCATCGGAAAGCTGATCTCCCTGCTGGAGCGGCGGTTTCGCCGTCTGTGCCCAAAGACAAAGGGCGGCGAGATCACGGCGGGCGCGCTGATCTGGATCTTGACTGCCGCAATCTCGGCGGCTGTTCCGGCGCTCCTTCTCTGGGGGGCGCATTGGCTCAGCCCGTGGCTCCGGCTGGCGCTCGAGAGCGTGATGTGCTGGCAGATCCTCGCCGCAAGGTCGCTGCGCGACGAGAGCATGAAGGTCTATACGGCGCTTAAAACAGGAACGCTGGAGCAGGCGCGGTATGCCGTTTCGATGATCGTCGGCAGAGACACCGCACGCCTGACAGAACAGGACGTTGCGCGTGCAGCAGTGGAGACCGTGGCGGAAAACACGTCCGACGGCGTGATTGCACCGCTGCTGTTTCTGGCGCTCGGCGGCGCACCGCTCGGCTTTTTCTACAAGGCCGTCAACACGATGGACTCCATGCTCGGCTATGTCGAGCCGCCCTATAAAAATATTGGCTGCATCCCCGCGAAGCTGGACGATGTGTTCAACTTCCTTCCCGCGCGCCTCTCGGCCTTTCTGATGCTGGCAGCGGGCGCGCTGCTCGGGCTGGATGTGAAAAATGGCTGGCGCATTTTCCGGCGTGACCGCTATCAGCACGCGAGCCCGAACTCCGCGCAGACGGAGTCTGTCTGCGCCGGACTGCTGGGGCTGCGGCTGGCGGGGGACGCATGGTATCATGGCGTGCTCCATAAAAAGCCGTACATCGGCGATGAAGTGCGCCAGATCGAATATGAGGACATTCCGCGCACGTGCCGCCTGATGTATGCGTCGGCGGCGCTGGGACTGGTGCTGTTTGCGGCGATCAAGGCGCTTTTGATTTTCTGAGGGAGAACATGCTTTACGGAACGAAAAACCCGCATGGCGGAGACGTCTATGGTGCGGAGCTCAAACTTGATTTTTCAGCCAATATCAATCCGCTCGGCACGCCGCCGGGCGTGGTCGCGGCGATTGCGGATGCGGCGCGGCATGTCCGTCAGTACCCGGACCCCTATTGCAGGGCGCTGACGGCGGCCATTGCGGCGCACGAGACTGTGCCGGAGCGCTACATCCTCTGCGGCAGCGGTGCGGCGGAGCTGATCTATGCATACTGCGACGCGCTCCGGCCGGTGCGTTCGGCGGAGCTTGCGCCGACGTTTTCGGAGTATGGCGCGGCCGCTGCGCATTTCGGCGCGCGCATCGCGCGCTGTCCGCTCACCGCGCCGGATTTCGCGCCGGACGACGGACTTTTGGCGTTTCTGGAAGTGCAGAAGCCGGACGTGCTCTTTCTCTGCACGCCCAACAATCCGACCGGAAGGACGCTTCCGCGCGGACTTCTGGAAAGCGTGCTCGCGCTTGCCGCGCGGCAGGGAACGCGGGTGCTGCTGGACGAGTGCTTCCTTGATTTTACGGATGCGGAGAGCGCAAAGGCGCTTTTGCCGCGCTATCCGAACCTGCTGATCCTGAAGGCGTTTACAAAAAGCTACGCGCTTGCGGGCGTGCGTGTGGGATACTGCCTGACGGCGGATGCGGCGCTGCTTTCTGCTATGGCCGCCTGCACGCAGCCGTGGAACGTGTCGCTTCTGGCGCAGGCTGCGGGTGTGGCCGCGCTTCGGGAGCAGGACTGGCTCGCGCGCGCAAAAGAGATACTGACATGCGAGCGCGCATATATGACACAGGAGCTGACGCAGCTCGGCTTTTCGGTCTGCCCGTCGGAGGCGAATTATCTGCTGTTTTCCGCGCCGGTTGGGCTGGATGCGGCGCTGCTGCGCGAGGGCATCGCCATTCGCAGCTGCGCAAACTACGCCGGGCTCGGCGCGGGCTGGTACCGCACGGCCGTGCGGCTGAGAGAGGAAAACGAGGCGCTGCTGGATGCGATGCGGCGCGTGACGGAGGAATAACGATGGCACTGAACATCATGATGCAGGGGACGATGTCCAACGCGGGAAAAAGTCTGCTGGCGGCGGCGCTCTGCCGCATCTTCCGGCAGGACGGCTACCGTGTGGCGCCGTTCAAGAGCCAGAATATGGCGCTCAACTCGTTCATCACCGCAGGCGGCGGTGAAATGGGGCGCGCGCAGGTCGTGCAGGCCGAGGCGGCGGGCATTGCGCCGGATGTGCGCATGAATCCGATCCTCCTCAAGCCGACCACGGACGTCGGCAGCCAGGTCATTGTAAACGGCGTCGTGCAGGGCAATATGCGCGCGATGGAGTATTACCGCCGCAAGCGTGAATTTCTGCCCGCGGTCATGGAGGCATACGAAGCTCTGGCGGCGGAGTATGATGTGATCGTGATCGAGGGCGCGGGCAGCCCTGCGGAGATCAATCTCAAGCAGGACGATTTTGTAAACATGGGCCTTGCAAAGCTCGTGGATGCGCCGGTGCTGCTGATCGGAGACATCGACCGGGGCGGCGTCTTTGCCCAGCTCTACGGAACGATCGCGCTTCTCGAGGCGGACGAGCGCGCCCGCGTAAAAGGCACGGTCATCAACAAATTCCGCGGCGACCGCTCCATTCTCGAGCCGGGACTGCGCCAGCTGGAGACGCTCTGCGGCGTGCCGGTGGCGGGCGTCATTCCGTATACGCATGTGGATGTGGACGACGAGGACAGCCTCTCCGAGCGTTTTTCGCGCGATACGGTGCGAAAGCTCCTGGATGTGGCGGTCATCCGCCTGCCGCGCATCTCGAATTTTACCGACTTTTCACCGTTCGAGCGCTATGAAAACGTGTCGCTGCGATACGTCGAGAAGGTGAGTGAGCTTGGCGCGCCGGACATGATCCTCATTCCCGGCACCAAGAGCACCATTGCAGACCTCCAATGGCTGCGGCAGAGCGGGCTGGAGGCGGCCGTTTTGAAGGAGGCTGCGCGCGGCACGCTGGTCTTTGGTGTCTGCGGCGGCTATCAGATGCTCGGCAGCGCCGTCAGCGACCCGGATGGTGTAGAGGCGGCGGGCGTGACGCAGCTTCGCGGCATGGGGCTTCTGCCGATGGAGACGGTCTTCCACGGTGAAAAGGTCCAGACGCAGACGCGCGGACGCTTTTCCGGTGTGAAGGGGCTGCTCTCCGGGCTGAACGGCCTTGCGTATGAGGGATATGAGATCCACATGGGCCGCAGCGAGGAGAAAATGCCCGCGCTGGCAGGCGAGGGGAACGTCTACGGAAGCTATGTCCATGGCATTTTTGATGCGCCGGGCGTGACGGATGCGATCTTGAAGGCACTGTGTGAAAAACGCGGCGTGGATTTTGCCGCGCTTGGCTCGTTTGACCTTCGGGCATACAAGGAGCGGCAATATGACCTTCTGGCGGACGCTGTTCGCGCAGGACTGGATATGGACTTCGTTTACCGCGTCCTGCGCAGAGAGGGCGAGCAGCGCTGAGCCGCAAAGCGGACGCGCTTTCGGAACAAAACATACAAAAACATGCAGCACCGCCCGTCATCGGCCTTGATATGCTCCCTCCATGAGAGACAGTGAAAAAACAAACTGTCATCATGAAGGGAGCATTGTTATGCCGCAAAAGAA
>URLO01000023.1 GCA_900548625.1 uncultured Eubacteriales bacterium
GGTGCGGAGCCAAGCGGCTCCGCACAGCGCTTGAACATGTCAAAAAGTCTATTGACATGTTCTCAAACGCGAACCGCGGGGCTGGGTTCGCGTTTGAAAAGGCTGCGCCCGCCTACGCGCATAATTTGTGCGCTGCTTGCGCACAAATTCCACACTTGTCGGGCGTAGCGTGTTTTGTCCGAGGTTCACGCCCCCGGGCAAAACGAATTGACATTTTATTCGCGCCTGCGGGCGCGAACTCTACGAGGTTTTTGGCAGTCTGAAACGCGGTGCGGAGCCATGCAGCTCCGTACCGCGTTTTGCTTAAAATATCTGAAAAATGATATATGCAGCATTGCGGGTTTTGAAATGGGGAAGGGCGGTGCGCCGTCTGTGCGGCCGGCGCAGGCGATGCAGTCTTTGCACACTGACCATACCTTGAAAAATGCCATGTCCTGCATACAGATCGACCGGATATATCCGGAATGATACGTCATATATCCGGAATGATACGGAAAGATCGGAAAAATATCCCGCCCGCTAAGTCACAGCAGTGAATGGCGGGCGGTATTTTATTTTTGATATGGCACGGACGCGATTAGCATTTCTGTTTTCCCACCGATTCGCTATAATTATATCGATTGATTATCTGGCATTGCGCCCTGAAAAGCACATTGGTGAAGCGGCGCGATGCAAAGCAATTTGGAGCGGCATCCCATCCCGAACAGATGATCTGAGAAGACGGAGGCAGTATATATGACATTTTCTTATTTTCCCGGCTGCACGCTGAAAACGCGCGGCAAGCAGCTCGATATCTACGGGCGCAAAGCCTTTGAGGCGCTTGGGATCGAGCTTGCGGAGCTTCCCGATTGGCAGTGCTGCGGCGCGGTGTATCCGATGGCGCGCGACGAGCTCGCAACGCGCCTTTCTTCCGTGCGTGCGCTGGCGCAGGCGCGGGAGCTTGGCAGCGAGCTGGTCACGCTCTGCTCTGCGTGCCACCACGTCATCAAGCGCGTGAACGGCGACATGAAAAACGACGCGGTCATGGCCGCGCGTGTGCAGAACTATCTGGGCCTGGATACGCCGTATGCCGGTGAGACGACAGTTTTGCACTATCTTGAGGTCCTGCGTGACCGTGTCGGCTTCGACGAGCTTGCAAAAAAGGTCGTAAGGCCGCTGGGCGGACAAAAAATCGGCGCATATTACGGCTGCCTGCTGCTCCGGCCGAGCCGGGAGATTGGCTTCGATGACCCGGAAAACCCGACGATCATTGAGGACTTCCTCCGTGCCATCGGCGCAGAACCGGTCTACTACGGTATGCGCAATGAGTGCTGCGGCGGCTACACGACGATCGAGGGCAAGGAATTTGCACAAAAACAGGTTGCGAAAATTATGAACAACGCCAAAGCCTGCGGCGCGGAAGCGCTGATCACGGCGTGCCCGCTGTGCATGTACAATCTGAGAGAGAACGCCGTGGACGGCCTGCCGGTGTATTACTTCACCGAGCTTCTGGCACAGGCGCTCGGCGTGAAGGAGGATGCCGAATGACGGACAAGAATCTGATGGAAGACATCCGGCGCATTTCCGGCGTCAACCCGCGCAAGTGCATGAAATGCGGCAAGTGCTCGGGCACGTGCCCGGCGTATGACGAGATGGATCTCCACCCGCATCAGTTTGTGGATATGGTCGAAAGCGGCCGCATCGATGAGCTTATGAATTCAAAGGGCATTTACCGCTGCCTGAGCTGCTTTGCCTGCGTCGAGCGCTGCCCGCGCAGCGTTGAGCCTGCGGCGCTCATCGAGGCGGTGAGGCTGGCGGTCGTCCGCAGACAGGGCGCAGACCACCTGAGACCCGAACAGATCCCGGCGCTTCTGGACGAGGCCATGCCGCAGCAGGCCATCACCAGCGCGTTCCGGAAATATAAGAAGTAAGGAGGGGAGATCGTGCAGAGGATCGGCGTATTTGTTTGTCACTGCGGCACCAACATTGCCGCAACGGTCGATGTGGAAAAGGTTGCACAGGCGCTCGGAAAGGAACCCGGCGTGGTCATCTCCACCGACTATCCCTATATGTGCTCCCAGAGCGGACAGGACATGATCTGCGCGGCCATTGAGGAGCATTGGCTCACCGGCGTGGTTATCTGCTCGTGCTCGCCGCGTATGCATGAGCAGACCTTCCGCAAGACATGCGCTGCGGCAGGGCTGAACCCGTATATGCTGGAGATCGCGAACATCCGCGAGCAGTGCTCGTGGATCCACAAGAATAAGGACGAGGCGACGGAGAAAGCCGTCATTCTCGGCAGAGCCGCCATCGCGAAGGTACACCTGAACGCGCCGCTCACCGCCGGGACAAGCCCTGTCACCAAGCGTGCGCTCGTCATCGGCGGCGGCATCGCCGGCATCCAGACGGCGCTGGACATTGCCGACGCAGGCTTTGAGGTCGACATCGTCGAGAAAAAGCCGACCATCGGCGGAAAAATGACCCAGATCGACAAGACCTTCCCGACACTGGACTGCGCGGCGTGCATCCTGACGCCCAAGATGGTCGATGCGGCGCAGAATGAGAAGATCAGGATCTATTCGTATTCCGAGGTCGAGGCCGTCAAGGGCTTCGTCGGAAATTTCCATGTTACGATCAGAAGGAAAGCACGCTATGTGAAGGAGGACGTCTGCACCGGCTGCGGCCTGTGTACGGAAAAGTGCCCGCAGAAGAAGGTGCCGAACGAGTTTAACCTTGGCCTTGACAACCGCCGCGCCATCTATATCCCGTTTGCGCAGGCGGTGCCGAAGGTCGCGACCATCGACCCGGACTTCTGCAACATGCTGAAAAACGGCAAGTGCGGCGTCTGCGCGAAGGTCTGCACCGCCGGGGCCATCGATTATAAGCAGCAGGACGAGCACATCGAGCGGGAATATGGCGCGATCGTCGTGGCGACGGGCTTTGACCCGATTTCGCTGGAGAAATTCGATGAGTTTGCGTATTCCAAGAGCCCGGATGTGGTCTCGAGCCTCGAATTTGAGCGTCTTATGAACGCGGCGGGCCCCACGGGCGGAACGCTGCTGCGCCCGTCCGATGGCGCACACCCGAAGACCATTGTTTTTGTGCAGTGCGTCGGCTCCCGCTGTGACGGCGGCGAGAAGGGAAAGCCCTACTGTTCGAAGATCTGCTGCATGTACACGGCAAAGCACGCCATGCTCTGCCGCGAGAAATATCCGGATACCGACGTCTATGTGTTTTACATCGACGTGCGCACGCCGGGCAAAAACTTTGACGAGTTCTACCGCCGTGCGGTCGAGGAATACGGCGTGCATTACATCAAGGGCATGGTCGGCAAGGTCGTGCCGGAGGGCGGCAAGCTCAAGGTGCAGGCCTCCGACCTGATCGGGAACCGGCAGCTGCACATCGACGCGGACATGGTCGTTCTGGCGGCGGCCATCGAGCCGGACAAGTCGGCGCGGCCGCTTGCCACGATGCTGACGGCGTCGATGGATACGAACGATTTCTTCACCGAGGCGCATCCGAAGCTCCGCCCGGTCGAAAGTCCCACGGCGGGCGTGTTCCTCTCCGGCGCGTGCCAGGGGCCGAAGGACATCCCGGAAACGGTCGCGCAGGCGGGCGCGGCGGCCTCGAAGGTCATCGGCCTTCTGTGCAAGGACGCCCTGAGCTGCAACCCGTGCGTGGCGCAGCCGGACGAGATGATGTGCAACGGCTGCTCCAACTGTGAAAAGGTGTGCCCCTATGGCGCGATCACATACATCGATAAGGAATTCAGAGGCCCGAACCGGACAACGCTCCTTCGCCGTGTGGCGCAGGTCAATCCGGCGGTCTGTCAGGGCTGCGGCGCATGCACGGTGGCGTGTATGTCCGGCGCCATGGATCTCAAGGGCTTCTCAAACAAGCAGATCTTCGCGGAGGTGGATGCAATATGCAGGTAAATGAAGGCTGGAAACCCACCATCGTGGCGTTCTGCTGCAACTGGTGCTCGTATGCGGGCGCGGATCTGTCGGGCACGAACCGGCTGAGCTATCCCGCGAACGTCAAGATCATTCGCATTCCCTGCTCCTGCCGGCTCAATCCGATGTTCATTCTGCGCGCCTTCCAGCGCGGCGCGGACGGCGTGATCCTCTGCGGCTGCCACCCCGGCGACTGCCATTACACGACCGGCAACTATTACGCGCGGCGCAGAATGACGCTCCTGTTCTCCATGCTGGACTATCTCGGCATCGAGAAGGAGCGCACCCGCGTTGAGTGGGTCTCTGCCGCTGAGGGCGCAAAGTTTGCCGCGACGATGAATGACTTCGTGCAGACCATCACAAAGCTTGGCGAAAACCGCAGATTGGAGGATCTGAGATGCAAGGAGTAAAAGAAAAAGCCGTCCAGCTCCTCAAAGACGGGACGGTCGACCGCGTGATCGGCTGGCGCGCGGGTGAGTTCTTCTACGATCTGACGCCGTCGGTCTTTCAGACGGTCGAGGATGTGGAGAAAAACTTCGTCTGGAGCGTCTTTTCCGCTGCAAACGTCTCAAAATACCTCATCGCGGAATCGAAAAAGGGCGGCAGAGTCGCGGCGTTTCTCAAGCCCTGCGACAGCTATTCCTTTGTCCAGCTTCAAAAGGAGCACCGCATCGCGCGTGAGGCGGTCTATGCCGTGGGCGTGCAGTGCGACGGCGTCTGCGATATGGAAAAGCTGAGAACACTCGGCTGCAAGGGCGTGACCGCCGTGCAGGAGGATGGCGACGCGCTGCGCGTCCAGACGCTCTACGGCGAAAAGACCGTGGCAAAAAAAGACGCCCTTCTGGAGCGCTGCACGGTCTGCAAGAGCAAAAAGCTCGTCGGCTTTGACGAGCTGCTGGGCGAGCAGGGTGAGGACTGCGGTGCGGCGCGCTTTGAGGCGGTCGAGAAGCTCGAGGCTATGACGCCCGAGGAGCGCTTTGCCTTCTGGCGCGGGGAGCTCTCGCGCTGCATCCGCTGCAACGCCTGCCGGAACGTCTGTCCTGCGTGCTCTTGTGAGAAATGCGTGTTCGATAACCATGCCCTCGGGACCGACAACAAGGCGGCTGCGGACGATTTTGAGGAAAACTTCTTCCACATCATCCGCGCCTTCCATGTGGCCTCGCGCTGCACCGACTGCGGCGAATGCTCCCGCGTCTGTCCGCAGCATATCCCGCTGCATCTTCTGAATCGGAAATTCATCAAGGACTCGAACGCGCTGTACGGCGAATATCAGGCAGGCGCGGACATGGACGCCCGCCCGCCGCTCATGGACTTCCGCAAGGACGACTGTGAGCCGTCGGTCATTTATCAGAGAGGAGGCCCGCAGGCATGAAGAAAATCGCGAAAAGCAGTCTCAGCGGCCTCTTTGCCGCCATCGCGGCGACCCAGACGCTCTATATCCCCGCCGACGGAAAGGGCGGGCAGGCGTATTTCACGCCCTGGCAGGAGGGCATGGCGCTCTCGACCGCGCTGAACACGGCGCGCAGCGCCAAGGACCTCTTTTTCCCGCAGGTGGAGAACCTCATGGGCTTCAAGGTCACGGGCAAGCAGATCGAGCTGATCGAGCTGCGCGACGAGACGGCGCCCTTCGTTCTGTTCGGTGTGCGCGCGTGCGACTGCCGGAGCTTTGACATTCTCGACAGCGTCTTTCTGGCAGAGCCTGCCGATACCTATTATCAGGCACGGCGCGCGCACGGCACGGTCGTAACGCTGGCATGTGCCGAGCCGGAGGAGACCTGCTTCTGCGGCGCGTTCGGGATCGACGCGGCAGAGCCGGCGGGCGATGTGACGTGCTGGATGGACGCGGAAAACCTCTACTGGCGCGCCAACACCGAAAAGGGCGAGACGCTGACGGCGGCGCTTGCCATGCTGGAGGAAGCGGACGGCGCAGCTGTCGCGGCGCAGCAGGAAGCAGCGCGCGCGCTTCTCAAAAAGCTCCCGCTGGCGGAGCTGGAGCTCGGCGCGGTCGGCGCCGGGAAGACCAAGGCGCTCTTTGAGCGCCCGGAGTGGCAGCGCCTTTCGGAAAGCTGCCTCGGCTGCGGCACCTGCACCTTCGTCTGCCCGACGTGCCAGTGCTACGACATTCAGGAATTTTACAACGGAAGGACGGTGCGCCGCTTCCGCTGCTGGGATAGCTGCATGTATTCGGACTTTACAAAAATGTCCGCCGGTCAGCCGCGTCCGACGCAGCTTGAACGCTTCCGGCAGAGATTTATGCACAAGCTGGTCTATCATCCCGACAACCACGAGGGGACGTTCGGCTGCGTCGGCTGCGGCCGGTGCCTGCAAAAATGCCCCATCCACATGAACATCGTCAAGGTTATCAAAGAGCTGGGAGGTGCGGCGCAATGAGACACGATCCCCTGATCCCGATGATCGGCGTGGTGACAAAGATCCGCGTGGACACACCCGACGTCAAGACCTTCCGCGTGGTGGGGCTGGACGGCAGGAAGCCCTTTGAGCACATTCCCGGCCAGTGCGCGATGCTCTCGATCCCCGGCGTGGGCGAGGCTCTGTTTTCCATCACCTCCAGCCCCACGGAGCAGGACTATGTCGAGTTCTCCATCAAAAAATGCGGCTGCGTGACGGACTGGCTCCACAGCTTGGACGAGGGGCAACAAATTACCATTCGCGGCCCCTACGGAAACGGCTTTCCGGTCGACACCGCATTTGCGGGAAAGGATCTGCTGTTCATCGCGGGCGGCATCGGCCTTGCTCCGCTGCACTCGGTCATCAATTACTGCCGCCACCACCGAAGCCGCTACGGCAAGATCGACATTGTCTACGGCTCGCGCTCCAAGGAGGATCTGGTCGATTATCAGGAGATCCTCGATGCGTGGTGCAAGGAGGACGGCATCAGCGTCCATCTGACCATTGACCGCGAGCAGCCGGACTGGGACGGACATGTCGGCTTCGTGCCGAACTATGTCAAGGAGCTTGCCTTCACAACGGACAAGACCGTCGTGATGTGCGGCCCGCCCATCATGATCAAGTTCACCCTCGCGGGGCTGATGGAGCTCGGCTTTGCGCGCGAGCAGGTGTACACCACGATGGAGCTGAAGATGAAGTGCGCGCTTGGAAAATGCGGCCGCTGCAACATCGGCGACAAATACGTCTGTAAGGACGGCCCGGTGTTCCGTTTCGACCAGCTCGACGAGCTGCCCAACGAATATTAAGGAGAAAACGCGATGGAAAACATGGTAAACGTTTTTCTGTTCGGGAAAAAATATGAAGTCCCGGAGAGCCTGACCATCATGGAGGCGATGGAGTACGCGGGCTATCAGCTCGTGCGCGGCTGCGGCTGCCGCAACGGCTTCTGCGGCGCGTGCGCGACGATCTACCGCATCGCGGGCGACCGGGAGCTGAAGGCGTGTCTGGCGTGTTCGACCAAGGTCGAAAACAATATGTACGTGGCGACGCTGCCGTTCTTCCCACTGGTGAAGGCGGTCTACGACGTGGAAAAGGTCAAGCCGACGGAGCAGATCATGATGCAGCTCTATCCCGAGATCTACGCCTGTGTCGGCTGCAACGCCTGCACCAAGGCGTGTACGCAGGGGCTCAATGTGATGCAGTACATCGCCTACGCCCAGCGCGGCGAGTATGAAAGGTGCGCGGAGGAATCCTTTGACTGTGTGATGTGCGGCGTGTGCTCATCCCGGTGCCCGGCGGGCAGCTCGCATCCGCAGGTCGCCATGCTGGCGCGGCGGCTCAACGGCAAGTATCTGGCGCCGCACTGTGCGCATCTCGACGAGCGCGTGCAGGAGGTCAGAGACGGCAAGTTTGAGGCTCTGATCGAGGGGCTGATGGGAAAGCCGCTTGACGAGATCAAGGAGCTTTACAACCACCGCGAGATCGAAAAGTAAGGAGGGAAAAGCAATGTATACCGATCCGAAAATTCTGGAATCCATCAAGCGGGTGGAAGCACACCGCGAGGAAAATGCAAAGCTCGACCCTCGCCGCATGACGGCAGAGGAGAAGGAGGTCCTGCTGCGGACATTCCACCCCGACTACCGTGAAAACCAGTTCACCGAGCTTCGCATCGGCCCGAACAAGGGCGGTAAGGTGCCGCTGGAGCTGGCAGCGCTGCTGGAGGGGCGCTCCCGTCTGGGAGAGCAGCTTCCGAGCCTGACTGAGCCGGACTACGATGCGGACGTGCTCATCATCGGCGGCGGCGGCGCAGGCTGCTCTGCGGCCATTGAGGCGCACAAGGCAGGCGCGAAGGTCCTGCTCGTCACGAAGCTCCGCACGGGCGACGCCAACACCATGATGGCGGAGGGCGGCATTCAGGCTGCCGACAAGCCGAACGATTCGCCCGCACAGCATTTCCTCGACGCCTACGGCGGCGGGCATTTTGCCGCGCAGAAGGATCTTCTCTGCAAGCTCGTCATGGACGCGCCGGAGGCCATCCAGTGGCTTTCGGGACTTGGCGTCGAATTTGACAAGGCGCCCGACGGCGCCATGATCACGACGCACGGCGGCGGCACCTCCCGCAAGCGCATGCACGCGGCAAAGGACTACTCCGGTGCGGAGATCATGCGCACGCTCCGCGACGAGGTGCTGAATCACGCGGATATTCAGGTCGTGGACTTCACCTCTGCCATCGAGCTTATCAAGGACGAGCAGGGACGCTGCGCGGGCGCGGTGCTTTTGAACATGGAGACAAAGGAGCTTCTGGTCGCGCGGGCAAAGACGGTCATCCTTGCGACCGGCGGCGCGGGCAGACTCCACTATCAGGGCTTCCCGACCTCGAACCACTACGGCGCGACCGCCGACGGACTCATCCTCGGCTACCGCGCGGGTGCAAGACTCCTGTATCCCGACACGCTTCAGTACCATCCCACGGGTGCGGCGTTCCCGGCGCAGATCTTTGGCGCGCTGGTCACGGAAAAGGTGCGCTCGGTCGGCGCAATGCTCATTAACGCCGAGGGTGAAGCCTTCATGAACCCCCTGGAGACGCGCGATGTGGCGGCGGCGTCCATCATCCGGGAGTGCTCGGCACACGGCAAGGGTGTCAAGACGCCGCTTGGCGATGCGGTCTGGCTGGACACGCCGATGATCGAGCTCAAGCACGGCGCGGGAACCATTGAAAAGCGCATCCCCGCCATGATGCGCATGTTTGCAAAGCACGGCATCGACATCCGCACCGAGCCGATCCTCGTCTATCCGACGCTCCACTACCAGAACGGCGGCCTGCACATCACGGTCGATGGGCAGACGGACGTGGAGAACCTCTTTGCCGCAGGCGAGGTCGTGGGCGGCATCCACGGGCGCAACCGCCTGATGGGCAACAGTCTGCTCGACGTGATCGTCTTTGGCCGCAACGCGGGCCAGCACGCCGCAGAGAAGGCGAAGACCGTGACGACCGGCACGCTGACGCTCGCGCATGTCGCGGCATTCGAGGCCGAACGCGCGGCGGCGGGCATCGCAGACGGCGCGCTTTCGCCGCAGCTTTTGCCCGACTACACCAGAAAGGTCAACCCGTAAGCGCGGATGCGGGAAAAAGAGAAACGAGGAAAACGAAAATGTCCTTTACAATGAATGCGGCGAACTTCCTGATGCTCTCCGTCTTTGCCATTGCGGCGTTCGGATATATTCTGGGACGGATCACGATCAAAGGCATCAGCCTCGGCACAGCCGGCGTATTTGTCATCGCGCTGATCTACGGCGGCTTTTTCGGCGTTTTTTTCAATTCCAGGTTTGTGATCGAGGAGGTCAATTACGCCTCGCAGGCGCTGAAGATCGTTGAAAACCTCGGTCTGGTGTTCTTTGTCACCTCGGTCGGCTTCATCGCCGGGCCGAACTTCTTCAAGAACATGAAGAAGAATTTCAAATCCTATGTCCTTCTGGGGCTTGTCATCATTCTCTCCGGCGGCATTGCGGCGATCGCGTGCATTCTGATCGGCCGCGTGCTGGAGAGCGGTACAGACCCCAAGCAGCTGACAGCCATCATCACCGGCCTTCTCTCCGGCTCGCTGACATCGACCCCGGCGTTTTCCGCGACCAAGGAGGCAGTGGCGGCGCAGTATCAGGACGCCGTCACGGTCGGCTACGGCATTGCCTATCTCTTTGGTGTCATCGGCGTGGTGCTGTTCGTGCAGCTCATGCCGCGCATCGTCCACGCCGACATGGCGGAGGAGGTTCGCAAGATCACGCATGTCGAGACGGGCGATGTTGCGAAGTTCAAGGGGAAGCTGCTGGAATTTGACGATTTCGGCTTCACACCCTTCGCTGCGGCGGCGGTGCTTGGCATTTTGATCGGCTCCGTCAGGTTCTTCGGCTTTTTCTCCCTGACCACGACGGGCGGTACGCTGCTGGTCTCGCTGGTATTCGGACATTTCGGACATGTCGGCCGCGCCGACCTGATGCCGAGCAAGAAGGTTCTGGAGACCTTCCGTGAGCTTGGGCTGATGGTCTTTCTGATCGGTGCGGGTGTTTCGGGCGGTATGAGCTTCGTCCGGTACTTCAGGCCCATCTACTTTGTGTACGGCGTCGTCATGACGCTGCTGCCGATGGTGCTTGGCTATCTGGTTGCAAAATATGTGCTGAAGCTGAACCTCCTGAACATCCTCGGCTCGATCACCGGCGGCATGACCTCCACGCCTGCCCTTGGCACGCTCATCCATGTGGCGGGCACGAGCAACGTCGCCTCGGCGTATGCCGCGACCTATCCCATCGCGCTCATTGCGGTGGTGCTGGTCACGCAGTTTCTTGTCCGTGTGTTCTGAATCAAAAATGGGGCTGTCTCTTAGTGAGACAGCCCCATTTGCGGCGTTGTTTATTGCTTTTGCAGCGTCACGGCCAGCTCGATGAGACCGTAGACGACGGGCTGGTGCAGCAGATAGATCCAGAGCGACTGCCGCCCGCACCACTGAAAGAAACGGAAAAGGAAAAAATCCTGTGCCGTGCCGGGCAGAAGCGTCCGCTTTTCATGATAGAGCGTCCTGCCGATGACAATGCCGAGCAGGAACCAGCCGAGCTGCGGCAGGAGCGGAAAAAAGTCGCTTGAGGTAAAGCCGGGATAGACGAAGCCGAGCGGAAAGAGCCACCGCACGGAAAAACGCATACCCTGAATGGCATATCCGATGGCAACGATCGCGGCGGCAAGCACGCTGAGCGCCGTCGTGGGGAGCTTTTTGAGCAGGGGATAGAACATCATGCAGACGCCCAGCAGATGCAGCACACCGAATTTCACCACCACGTCGGAGGCGGCCATGCCCATCCGGTACATCCCGAAGGTGACGAGCGTGATCAGCATACCGCACCCAAAGACCAGCACGCCGCGCCGGAAGCTCCGCGAGCCGAGCGTGGCGCAGCAGCCGGACAGAACGACAAAAATCGCGCCCCCGTACTGCTGAATGAAGGTATAGAGCGGCGGGAAATCGACCTGTTTTCCGAGGAAATAGACCAGATCGAACATAAAGTGGACAAAGATGACACAGACAATGCAGAACCCGCGCAGGGCGTCAAGCTCCCAGATGCGTTCGCGTTTTTGCTCCATAATTCGCTCCTGATACAATGTGCGGGCCGCAAAGGCCCGCACGGATTTTTTTGCTTACTCCGCGTTCTGCTCGAGCGCGGCCTGACGTTCGGCTTCTTCTTCCTCCAGCACGCGGTAGGCGACCTTGCCCACCAGCGTTTTCGGAAGCTCAGCGCGGAACTCGATGTCATACGGCATGGCGTACTTCGCAATGTGGCCGCGGCAGTACTCCAGCAGCTCCTGCTTGACGGCCTCTGACGGCTCATAGCCCGGCCGCAGGACGACGAATGCCTTGACCTTCTGCATCTTGTACGGGTCCTTGACGCCGATGACACAGGACAGGAGGACCTTTTCGTGGCCGTCGATGATGTTCTCAAGCTGACCGGGATAGACATTGTAGCCGGAGGTGACGATCATGCGCTTGATGCGCTGGGAGAAATAGACGAAGCCGTCCTCGTCCATCTTGCCGAGATCGCCGGTGTGCATCCAGATGCGCCCGTCGGGATGGCGGCGCAGGGTGCTTCTCGTCTCCTCGTCGTTGTCCATATAGCCCAGCATGACGGACGGGCCGCTGATGCAGATCTCGCCCTCCACGTTGGGATCGACCTCGTCGGTCGTGCCGACCTTGACGACCTTGTAATAGGTGTCGGGGAAGGGGACGCCGATGGAGCCGACGCGGTTATAATCCTTCGGCGTCAGGCAGCTTGCCGTGACGCACTCCGTCAGGCCGTAGCCCTGACGGATCTGGACGGAGGCGTTGTGCGCCTTGAGAAATTCGTCGACCTTCTTCTTCAGCTCGATCGAAAGGCTGTCGCCGCCGCAGAACACGCCCTTGAGGCAGCTCAAATCGGCGTTTTCCAGCTTCTCCGCGCGCAGCAGCGCCTCGAACAGCGTGGGCACGCCGGGGATGATGTTCGGCTGCTTCTTGATAAGAAGCTCTGCATAGGTTTTGACGTTGAACTGCGGAACAAGGATGCAGCACGCGCCGCCGATGAGTGCGGTGTGGATGCCGATGCCAAGGCCAAAGCCATGGAAGACAGGCATGACCGAAAGCATCTTCATGCCGTTGATGGGCGCAAAGCCCGATGCGGCGATGGTCTGAAGGCCGAGGGCATTGAAGTTGAGGTTGCTGAGCATGATGCCCTTGGTGGTGCCGGTCGTTCCGCCGGAGTAGAGGATGGACGCGCAGGCGTCTGCGGCAGGCAGGCGTCTGGGCAGCGGAAGATCACGCTTTTTGCCCATGCGCATAAACTCATTCCACCAGATGTAATCGCCCTTTCTGGGCGGGGCAGGGTACTTGCGCGCCTTGGTGAGCTCGTAGCCGACTGCCATCGCAAGGGGCAGCTCGTCCTGAATGCGGGCAAGAAGGAGTTTGCACGGCGCCTTCAGCTCCGGCAGGATGGACGCTACCTTGGTGTAAAACTGGTCGAGCGTCAAAATGGCCTTGGAATGGGAGAAATCGAGATAGTGACGGATCTCGCCGGCTGCGGACAGCGGGTGGATCATGTTCGACACCGCGCCGATGCGGTTGAGGGCGTAAAAGCTATCGACCGCCTGCGGACAGTTCGGCATACAGATCGTGACATGATCGCCCTTCGTGATGCCAAGCGCGAGATAGGCCTTCGCGGTGGCGTCGATGCGGCGCATAAACTCGGCATAGGTCGTCTTTTTGCCCATGAATTCATAGGCGTCGTTTTTGGGGAATTTCTCTGCGGCAATGCGTACCATGCCGTAGAGACTTTCCTTGGGATAGGTCAGGTGATGCGGAGTGCTTCCGTAATAACTGAGCCAAGGTGCAGAGGAGGAAATGCTCATTGTTGTCATCCTTTCTTGTTTCACGCGGGAGGCCCGGATGAGCATCCCGTACACACCTGCGATGTTTCGGCGCACACACACCTGCCGAAAGACCGCTGCGTAGAATTATACCGTTTCTTTGCGGAAAATTCAATATTTTTCGAGGATTTTAGGAGGAAACGGCTGTTTTCAGCGATTCAGAAGCCGCGCGATAAACGTCCGGCGCACCTTCATCGCGCCCTTCGGGCAGAACTCCTGACAGCAGAAGCAATGAATGCAGGCGGAGCGGTCGATCTTCGGGAGCTTGTTTTTCATTTTGATGGCCTTGGCGGGACAGACGTTGGCGCATTTGCCGCAGCCGATGCACTCCGGCGCATGGACGCTGGGGTCAGAGCGGAAGGCTCTGCGCGCAATGGAGGCGGTGATCTTACCGATGATGCCGCTTCCGACGTGGAACGCTGCGATCGGCTTCTGAGCCTCGGGTACGTCAAAGTCGGGCTTGCGCAGCGCGGCGTAATCGCCGCACACATGCAGTTCTGCCGCCGTCTGCGGGATCAGGCCGCGCGCCAGCGCTGCCGCGAGCGTCGGCACATCCTTTGCCGTGAGGCCGATCAGATCGGCGCAGAGCAGGTCGAGCTTGTGAGACGAGCACGCTGCCGCGACCGCGCCGAGGTGAACAGGCGTGCCCTGCGTGGGGCCGTTTCCCTCCATGCAGGTGATGGCGTCGCAGATGCAGAGGCGCGGCTTAAAATACTCGTTCAGATCGACGAGCATGTTTGCAAAATCGCCCGGATCGGGGTATTTGTAGTGATATTCCGGCTTCATGGTGCCGGGGATGACGCCGAACAGATTTTTCGCGGCGTTGGACATGCCCATCATGCCGTGGCTCTTGAGCTTGCAGAAATCGATGATGGCGTCGGCGCCGTCGAGCCATGCGGTGTAGGAGAACTGGTGCGCGCAGACTGCGTCGGGGAACACAGCCTCCGACCTTGCGAAGTTCTGGTTGAGCTGCGCCCCCACCTCCTCGCAGGCGTGCATGCCGGTCACGTCATAGACGTGCGCCAGATGCGCCGCGTGAAAAAGACCGCCGGGGCTGTCACCGACGACCACGGCCGCACCGCGGGCGGTAAGCAGCTTTATAAGCTCGCATAAGAGTGTCGGATGCGTGGTTGCGGCGCTCTCCGGCGGCATGGCAGAGACCAGATTGACCTTGATGGCAATGCGCATACCGGGCTGCACCCAGTCGAGGCCGCCGAGCGGTGCAAGCACGCTTTCCAGCGCGCAGCGGCAGGCTTCCGCTTCATATTCATCACAGCGGACGATGGAAACATCTGTATTCATTCGGCTCGTCTCCGTTTTCAGCATATTTTTCATATCATACCACAGTTGCGGCGCGATTTCAAACAGAAGCGTGTCAAAATACGCAGTGTTTACAAATTGGTGAATATCTGTTATAATAAAATGTCAAAACATGGTCTGAACATGCAAAAGACGCGGCTTTTTGTAATGGACCAAAAGAAAGGAGCCTTCTTATGGACAACAGAGACGGCTTTGACATCCAAAAACTGGACCGCGAGGTAGATGAACTCCTTTCCGACGTAAAGGATCTTCTGAATGAAAACGCAGACTCCGTGAATGAAAGCGGGGGAGAGGACGCTGCGGACGCGGATGCAGCTGCGCCGGAGCTTCCGCAGGAGCAGGCGCCTGAGACACCGGCGTTTCCGCCGGAGGCAATGTCGGACGCGACCGTGGTGTATAAGCCGCTGACGTATTATGAGCAGTCCAAGCCTGCCTATCAGACCGCACGCCGCGCGCAGTATGAGCGCGAGCGGGAGCATGCGCGGCTGGAGCGCGAACGGCAGCGCCTTGCGCGCGAGGCCGAGGAGGAGAAGATCATGCAGGAGCTGGAGCAGCGGCAAAAAAAGCCGCGCGACCGCGCAAGTACCGAGCCGCCTGAGGACGCGCGGGACTACGCGGATTGGCTCTATGAGCAGGGCGACGGCGAGCAGACCGTGATGCAGCGTGAGGCGCTTGCGCAGCGCGAGCGCGGCGGCGAGCCGCCGAAACAGAAAAAGAAACGCCATCCGGTGCGCACGGTGCTGATCGTTTTGCTGGTACTGCTGCTGGCAGGAACGGCAGCGCTCTGGATCGCGGCAAAGCAGCCGAAGGCGGAGAGCGCGCTTGGCGCGCGCCGTAAGGACTGCGCCACGATCCTGCTGGCGGGCACGGACAAGGACGGCTTCCGAACGGACACGATGATGCTTCTGTCGATCGACCGGGCGAACGGAACGCTCAGTCTTGTATCCATTCCGCGCGATACGCTGGTTTTCTGCGAATATGCCATTCCGAAGATCAACTCGGCCTATGGCTGGGGCGGCGGCGGTGAGGACGGTATGCGCGAGCTGATGCTCCGCGCCAGTGAGATCATCGGCTTTGAGCCGGATGGCTATGTCCTGATCGGTCTGGAGGGCTTTGAAAAGCTGATCGACGCTATGGGCGGCGTAGAATTCAACGTTCCCATAGATATGCGCTACAGCGACCCCACGCAGGGGCTTGAGATCGATCTCCGGGCAGGCGAGCAGCGCCTCAGCGGCAGCGACGCCATGCAGCTTGTCCGCTTCCGCTCCGGCTATGCCATGGCAGATCTGGACAGAGTCACGGTGCAGCGGGCGTTTGTGAAGGCGGCGCTCAGTCAGTGGCTCTCGCCGGAGAAGCTCCTGCGCCTGCCAAGCGCCCTCAATACGCTGAAAAAGTACACGCAGAGTGACCTCACGACGGAGAATTACCTCTGGCTGGCAGAGTCTGCGATGTTCTGCGACCTTGAAAGCGTCCGAATGGAGACGCTTCCCGGCACGGCCATGTACATCGGCGGCGGCTCATACTATGTGCTCGACCCGTCCGGTGTTGCAGAAACGGTCA
Organism: uncultured Eubacteriales bacterium; assembly: GCA_900548625.1. Classification (GTDB taxonomy): domain Bacteria; phylum Bacillota; class Clostridia; order Oscillospirales; family Oscillospiraceae; genus CAG-170. Next base: position 16,162 of record URLO01000023.1, read on the forward strand.
ACACCTGCTGCAACCCCTATGAGCAGGGCGTCGCCGTCTCCGACCTCAGCATCCGCGTCGGATAAGCGAAAACGAAAGGCAAATTGGAAGCATCCCCCACCCGCCGGACAGCGGATGGGGGATGCTTTGCTGTGTGCATTTTGAAATCAGCGCGTGCAGGCTTTTCGCCTCACTTGCAGCTTCCGCTCTCCAGCAGCGCGTCCTGAAGTGTCTTGAGGGCTTTTTTCTCAATGCGCGATACGTAGCTGCGGCTGATCCCGCATTGTGCGGCGATCTCGCGCTGCGTCAGCGGCGCGTTGCCGTCAAGACCATACCGCAGCGTGACGACCAGCTTCTCGCGCGGCGTGAGGATACGCTCGACCAGCGCACGGAGCTGCCCGTGCAGCTCGCGCGTGCTGAGCTCCTCAAACAGGTCCTCCTCCGAGCAGATCGTGTCAAGCAGCGAAAGCGCATTGCCATCGCGACCCGTCTCAATGCAGTCTGAAAGCGATACATCCTGTGCCCCCTTCCTGAGCGACCGAAAATACATCAGGATCTCATTCGCTATCCTCTCCCAACGGATACATAGGTTGCTCAACAGTGGGCAAATCCACCTCTCCATCCTCCGCAAAGAGGTAAACATAGGCGTTTTTGCCGTCCCAGACCACCTTTTTGACGATGGTGCGCAGCAGGCGGCGTTTTTCCTCCAGCGTGGCAGAATCCACCGCGCTGGCGAAGGATTCGATCATTTCCTGATGGAAGGCAAACTCCTGATGCAGCATCCGGCTCTGTTCAGTCAGGGCTTCCAGCTCGGCGAGGCGCAGCTGCTGTGTCTCGCTCTCCTGATGGAGCGCGTCGATCTGCTCCATGACGTACTTTGCAGAGGTGTCGCTGGCAACGGACAGGGATTCCACCAGCCGCTTGATGCGCTCCTCCGTTTCGGCATGCTTTTCCCGGAGCAGCGCAAGCTCTGCGTCGTAGCCCTCCTTGCTGCCGCTGATGACCTTCTTGGTCTGCGCCAGCAGCCGGGTAAGGGTCTCCTTGTCGGCGGACAGCTTACGGATCTCCTCGATGATCTTGGCGTCCAGCGTGTTGCCGTTGCAGTTCTTCATAGAGCAGACCGTGCCGTGGCTGCGCTCCTTGGTGGAGCACATATAGGTGTAGATCAGCTCGCCGTCCGCATTCTTGCGGTTGGTCAGCTTCGGGCGCATATAGTCGCCGCATTCGCCGCACCGCAGCAGCCCGGACAGCAGCGCCACGTTGCTGCGGGGTCTGCGGTAGCTCTTGGATTTGTTGACGTCCAGCATGGCCTGCACCCGCACCCAATCGCTGCCTGCGATGATGCCGGGATGCTTGCCCACCGCCACGATCCATTCCTCCATGGGGCGGATCTGGTTCGCCTTGCCGGGGCGCTGGAGGGTACGGTTGTAGGCCATGATGCCATGCTCGCCGTCGAATTCTGCGCGCTCGGCAAACAGGTCAACATTGTTTTCTTTCAGATACTGATACGCCGTTTCATCAGCGATCATGTAGACCGGGTTTGTGAGAATGCCCCGGATGGCAAAGCGGGTGAACTGCTTGCCGCGCTTCGTGACACAGCGATGCTCCAAGAGATACTGATCGGTCTTGCTGAGAGAGCCGGTCTCCATGAACACCTCGAAGATCGTCTTGACCAGCTGGATTTCCTCCGGAATGGGTTTGAGTTTGCAGGCCTTCTTCACCTTGCCGTCCACCGTCACGCTGGACAGGCTTTCCGAGGCGTAGCCCGTGGGCGTTGTGCCGCCCAGCCAGCGCCCGGTCTTGGACAGCTCATGCATATTGTCCCGGATGCGCTCGGCGATGGTCTCCCGCTCCAGCTGGGAAAATACCGACGCAATGTACATCATGGCGCGGCCCATGGGCGAGGACGTGTCAAACTGCTCGCGGATGGAGATGAAGTCAATGTGCCGGTCGCCCAAGTCCTCGATGAGCTTGGCAAAGTCTCCGATGTTGCGGCTGATGCGGTCGAGGCGGTAAACCACGATGGCGGCAAAGGCGATCTTCTGGGAGTCCTTCATCATTTTCTTGAACTGCGGTCGCTCCAGATTGCCGCCGGAAAAGCCCTCGTCCTCGTAGACCAGCACGTTTTCCGCCGCTTCCTCGCCAAAGTGCATGGCGATGTACTGGCGGCACAGCTCGATCTGGTTCTCGATGCTCTCGCCCTTGCCGGTGAATTTGGATTTGCGGGAGTAGATGACATATTGCTTTGCCTGCGGCTTGTCTTTCGTTTTCATAGCGGCACCTCGCGTTATTCGTTAGGTTGGTAAATATATTATAACGGATTGGAATCCATTTGAAAAGGTACCCAAGGGAAGAATCTGAAAATTTCTGCGGATAGGCAGAGGTTTTCGCGCGCTGATTGTGCCCGTTCGGAGGGCATCACTCATGTGAATCGAGAAAATGATTGATGGAATGAGCGATGCGTGCTATTTAGAACATTATTGTTTTCGTCATCAACTGCATCCGTGCAGTCTCGCCGCACGATTTTTGCGTATTGCTACTTGTCATACGTCAAGTTTGTTGTGCGTCACAGCTTGTCATATGACAAGCTGCATCATAAAAACCGCCGCCCGACGAAAAATCGGGACGGCGGTTTTGTTATGCAAGGCTTCTCAGATATTCTTCCACGTTCTGATACTGAATGCCGTCTATCACTTGACTTTCCCCGCGGTAGAGGACGAACTTTTCGGTGATCGGGCCGTAGCGGTGCTCGGTCTGGGCGCATTTTTGCTCGTCGATCAGATGGCGATACTGCTGCGGGACAGCTTCCTCGCTGTGCTTGATCTCGAAAATCCGGCAGGAGCCCGCCTCCGGGTCAAACACCACCATGTCAAATTCACCCACAGGGAATTGCAGGACGAACACCTGCTTCTTGGGGTTTGCCAGCTTGGTTTCCAGCAGGACAATGTCCTCCAGCATCCGCCCCTTGATCTCGGTCAGGATGCGCTGCTGCACGGCAGTACGCTCCGCCAGAGACAGGGCACTGAACGTCTCATCCAGCAGCAGACTGCGGATTAAAGCATCCGCCTGCGCATAGCGGAGTCCCGGCTGCGCGATCACCGTGCGTCCGGACTTCGTGCTGACATCCGGCAGATGCAGCACGTCGATCTCCCGCGTTAAGTCCAGCAAGTCCAGATATTCCTTGATCTCCGCCGCGTGAACATCGTCCAGCGCTACGGTCTGTTCCGCCTTGTTGCGGATCTCCAGCAGCTTCCGCAGGCTGACGGTGACAAGCGCAAGGTCGATGCGGTCGAGGATGTCCGTCGGGTTCTTCCGATCCCGGCGCAGGTTGCTGGCGGAAATACCAAGGTCGTGGGACTTCCAATCCTGCGACAGAACCTCCAGCGTGAAGCGGTGGTTGATGTCCTCCACGACCCGGTTGATGGCGCTGGTCAGCTCGCCCTTCTCGTATAAATCCCGCAGATGGCGGAAGTGGCCCTCATACTGATAACAGCGCAGGGAGTGCTGGATGTTGCGGGCAATGGCGGTGTCCACATATTCGTCGGTGCTTTCCTTGCTGGCAAACGTGGAGGTCTCGTTGTAGTGGACGCCGCCGAGACTCATGGTGCCGCCGTAGCGGATATATTCGTCGATGCCGTGGACGCCGAGGACGGATTCAAACTCGCGGTAAGGGATGAATGTGGTGTGCAGCAGGATGCAGCGGTCGTAAAGCTGCTCGTCCTCGGTAAAGAGAAAGCCCAGCGAGTCCGTGCCGGAGAGCACGATCTTCATGCCGCAGGCCGCGAACACATCAGAAAACAGCGCCGCGCCCTCGATGAAATCCTCCATCAGCGTCACCTCGTCGAGGAACACATAGCAAAAGCCCTGCGCTTCCAATGCCTTGAGGTCGCGGTTCACGTCTGCCAGAGTATCTTTTGCGGTGATCTGAATGAACGCTGCCTTGGTAAGCTCCGTGTCGCTCATCTCCGCGAAAATCTGACGGATCATGGTGGTTTTCCCCGTCCGGCGCAGGCCGTAGAGGATGAATACCTTGTCCTGCGGCTCGCCGTAGACAAAGTCGTGCAGCTGCCGGAAGCACTCGCGCCTGCGATAGCCGCGAACAGATGCCGCAAAGGAACGCAGCGCCTCGCCGGTGCGGACATTGGTGATAAACGCGGAAAGGTTCGCAGATTTCGCCTTGGGCAGCTGCTTTTTCAGCGCTTTCAGCTCCTGTTCCAGCGCCTTCCGCCGCTCGATCTGCGCACGGAAATTTTCCAATTCGTCAGCGGGAATATACTTCTCCCGCCGCTTTTTGTTCTCCGTCCAACGGTGGTAAAAATACTCCTTGCCTCTGACGTTTTTCTTCGTAACAGAGCCAGCGGGCAAAGCAGAAATCTGCTGTTCCAGCTCCGCCACGCGGGTTTGCATCTCAGATAAGTCCATAGCGCACCTCCTGTGAGATACTATTCTATACAGAATTATACCCCATTATACCCTCGAAATCAAGGGTATAATGGGGTATAGCAGAATTATTACTCAGGGTCACAACAGCGCAGATATCATAAGAATGTGTTGCCACAAGTTGCTCGACTTTTGTTAGGAAATACGGTGCTATGGAATTCAAAGAAACCGGAGATTATGAATAAGAAGCAGATGCAAATTGCCAGCCAAATCAGTAAGCGGAAAGCACTCCATCCGCCGTGCGCCAAGGACGAGAAGAAGCTTCAATGCTACTACGAGGGCAAGATAGCCGTGCTGCCGGACGTGATCGATGTGACCACCGCTGTGGACTTTACCGGCTATAACCACCGCACCGTCTGCCAATGGATTCGAGTGGGAAAGCGTCAGCCTCTTTTTGCTGAAAATTATAATTAAATAATGGTAATTTGTGGAGACCAGCCTAGCAAAAATGCTTGATAAGGATGCTTTGAAGTCGTTGGCTGTCCGATAATGCTATTTCTCCATCATTCAATGCATCTGCTATGGCAACTCGTACGCATCCTTTGACCTTCTCATTTTTTGCAATCTGCTCCAATGTATGTGGGTAAAGGTTTAGCAGCCACGAAACATCAAATTTATTGAAATCAAATTTTGTGTATTCACAATAAAAGTCAAACGCCGCACTATTACCAAGGAACTCACGGAAATCCTTTGCATTGAGAACATTGATCAGGCACCAGTAACCAACTTGATCTAACTCTTCATAAGGGTGTTTAGTTGGATATACAACTATGCCATTGTTGTTATTCTCTTGCGCTGCATCTATTCTCTGCCGAAGGAATATCTTCAATTGAGTTTTCGCTGCTTTACTAATCCGCACATCGCATTGCACTAACATTTCGAATAGATCGAAGCTAAAGTTCGTGCGCGATTGTTTATTAGCCCATGTGATTAGCTTCTTCTGTTGATTGTTTGAAACATACCCGTAGTAGTGCTGCGTTATCTGGCGATTCATCTGGAAAAGATTATTGTTTATAATCTGCGAGACTCTTGCAGCCAGTCTTCGCGAAAAGTGTTTTTCCCCTGGTGCAAAAATATAATGAACAAGATTACAATAATTGATACCGGTGTTTCTGGAGAGCACTTCAAACCTCTCGTCGTTCTTCAATGCAGAAATATTCCTATCCAAATAGGAAATCAGAGTATTCTCTACAATTCTACTTGTTTCTTTACTGTACATTTTCCTACGCTCCAGTTGACGATCAAGGAATAGAATCTTATCATCTATCAATATCTCCCTAAACTCTTGCGTAAGGATAAAGCTGCATATCTTATCAACTAAGCCCTGTGAAATGTTGACATATCCAAGTAAAACGAGACAGTTTTTAATTTGCGCTTGTAATCCTATAACATCGATGTTGTTTTTTGTAGCTCTGACAGCAGAGCTGTAGTAATCCAGTAAATTGTTTACAGCCGTCTCAACCAAATCCATATTCTGAAACGCGATTGTTTCAATGTGATGTTTCTTTAATAACGCGCTTATTTCTTTTGCGTCAAAATACTCTATGAAACAATGAAAATCGATCTCGTCAAAATGAACATCATTCCCACCAATAAACGGAAATGGTTGCTCATGCAATACTTTTTTGCCCTGGATGGAGTATTTATATACCAACAAGGACATAAGGTTTTTGACTGCGTTCCTATATTCCGAAAACACATCCGCTACGATACCATTTCCCAGCAGGAAATGCAGGTAATCGTTTACTCTGCAAATCGCCTTTCCACTACTCGTCATGCCAAATTCAGTTGTTCCAGACTCGATTACTTTTTGAAGCTTTTGCCCGTCAGCAAAAGCCTCATACGAATATTTATAGAGCATATTTGCACTATGAATATCTCTGAGGTTGTCATATGTATTTCGGAATTCTACTGGAAGACGTCTAAAGAGGTTTTCAGCCTCTAAATCATTCGGAGATAATGCTTCAATAGCATCAAGGTTATAACAGCGATACCATGTATTAACATTTTTGATTACTTTCCGAAGGCTGATACAGTTGGATTCAGCAAAATAGTACATCAAATAATTCGATTCCTTAAAAGCTTGCTTTGCAACCTCTGAAAAGTGAAAGAATGCTTCGTCGTATCGTCTTAGTCGAGATAGATAAAACGCTTTTTTATAATTTCTCTCCAGCGTTTTATAATTCTTTGTTGAAAATGTGCACATCGCAGAATAATCGAATAGAATGCAATTCTTATCTGCAAAAGGCACCTCGCCAGCAACAAAGCGTCTGTATTTGTGCCCATCTTCTACCTCGAGTATTCTCGCTTTTCTGAAGACATCGAGAATGCAGCGATACTTTTCCAACATAGTCTTTGTAAGGTTATCCTGTTCGCCCTCAGATAATTGGTTTATCGTAAAAAACTTTTTCAAAAGCAAACTGTCATTGTTGGATAAGCGTATGACGCCGTCATCACCAATTATAACATATGGATACAGCCTTTTTGATACATCTTCGATTCGAAGGGCGTTCAAGCAGCCCAAGGGTTGTAGTAGATTATACAGAATCTCAAATGCGTCATCCTCTGATTTCCCATCTAATGATAGCTCAGATTGATTCTTCAGCGCAGCAAAGATTGCGGTGTAGCGATCTAAATAAACGTCAGTTGAAGCAATGAGTTTATTCCATTCAATAACTAAGAGTCCCTTCGACTGGTGATAAATAATCTCGGTATCTGTAAGGGCTTGGCTGCCAACATATAGGAAGATCGGCTCCCGGAAGCTATCTTTAAGTAGTGTTTTCGTCCAGTTCAGAATCAGCTTAATATTATAATCATTTAGGCTGTATCCTATGAAAACAACAGTGTTGGTGGAAAAAATGGACTTCACCAATGTTTCAATTAGCTTGAAATTGTCGCTATAGTTGAGGTAATCCTCTTCCTTAAGCACAAAATTATTATGTTTGAAATCTCCGTGTAGTTTTAGAATAAATCTATCTCCAAAAATAGTCGGAACATCTTCATCGCGCGAAACAACCTTAAAGCTCTGACAATACTGAACCGCTGCATCTTCCAATAGCGTGTCATAGTTGGTGGTAATAAAAGAGACTGGATTAAGGTTTAGCATTTCTCGATGGATGACATTTGGCAACATGGGCGAAGAATGAAGCTGTGCCTTGACAAACGTATAGTATTCTTCCTTGTTCTCACCTAAAGAATAATAGAACATCTGCGGAATTTGCAGATACTCATCGGAAGAATACTCATCTTTTCGTGCTTGTCCCAATCTATCACTAATTGCATGAATCAGCCCCTTCCAAGTTGGTGCTCCGGAAAGTGCCGATACACCTGCGCCGACGAAAAACGTAAGCGCATTGTTTTGTGAAGCAGTTAGTATTCTCTGTAATTCCTTCTCGTACATACGCTACCCCCATGCCGCAACAAATAAATATATAGTGTATTAATAGACACTTATCTCTCCTGTCGGTGGCGCACGTCATTCAGCCATTCGCCCTTGTACTTGAAATAGCGCGGGCCAGCAACAGAGTATTTGCTGCCAGTGAGTAGCTGAGCCAAAGCTGAGAGCGAGTAGACCTGCCCTTGATAGCTTACCGTTTTATCATCTACTACGGTGCATTTGATTTCCGGGTTATTGCAAAACTCGAGCTCCTCACCGGGTTGAATGCCGCACATGGAGAAGCGGAAAGGAGACTGGCGTTCTTTGTGCTCAGCATCGATCTCCTGCGCGGTTTCCTCCGCCTGCTTCTGGGTTTCATCCATAGCAATTCGTTTTAGCTTGTCCGCGCAGCCGTGGATCTCCGCAATGGCCTCCAGGATGGAATAGGCGTCTTCCGGTGACATGGCATAGAACTCACGGATGCGCTGCTTTCCATTGAAGTTCTCGATGGAACGTAGATTGGGGTTCAGCTTGTCAATGATGCTGTGAATCTTCAGATCAGAAAGCCGCGAATTGACCTCATAGGTTGCGTAGACCCGGAAGGCAAAGGGAATACACTCGCTCCGGTTGAGCTGCTGCAGCCGCTTGTCGATATCGTCTGCATATCCAATTTTAACATATTCAGGAAAAGACGGATTGGTCAGTATGTAAATTACTCCTGTTTTATCCATGTAATCTCCTCCAGTTCTTTCACTTAAAATATAGCACCGTCAAACAGTCACTCCGCTAACGCTTTTCTAATAATCTCACTTCTTCGAGAAGCTATTTTTTCTAAAGACCCTTCCAGTTCTTTTATAGCCATTTCATGGTCCTCTACTTTCGACATAGCGTTGTTTTGTATTGAAATATCAGGAACAGTAAATGTAATTCCCTGTACTCTGTCGATGGAAGCACGATACGACCGAGAGAAGCCCATTTTTCCACCTTCGACTTCAAGAAGGTGTGCAAGATAACGAGGATTTACTTCAGAGGTCTTGCAGCGGAGGACACCGCAGTGATCTGTGGGATAGAACGGCATGTCTGAAGGCAAGTAGCTGGTCATCCAGTCTCCGTCGATTCCCCACAACACAGAGGGAACAGAGAAATCCGTAATCAGCAGCTTGTCAATAAAGCCAAACGGTGCAGTGACATTGGCGCTGTAAACGGGAATTTTACCATTCGATACAAGCTCTTTGTCCAAAACCCGCTTACCAATGGCAACGCTGAATTTTTGTGTATCAGACAGGCTCAGTTTGTACCCCCCGGTTGACATAACAACATCCAGTTCTACAAACAGATCAGCTATCTTCTGTCTGTAGGTCTCAATGCTCATACGGGTGGCATTGTATTCCTCGTCGATTTTGGCACATGCATCTACAATCTCCTGTTGAACGGGAATAGGTGGAACTGGGACCTTAATGCTTTTTATGGTCTCAATAGACAACTCAACTTGTCCGCTTGAACCATCTGCCATCTTCTCAAGCGTTTTGAATCCGACAACTGAAGACAGCACCAATAGCACAAAAGTGGGTAATACTTCGTCGTTAGGGCGGAATATTGTGATGTGGCTGTCTACCACATAATCACCATCCAACTCAAAAAGGGTTACTCGGCCTGCGGTTCCAACACCTGTCGAATTGATCAAAATATCTCCCTTTTGAAGCTTCCGCTCATCGATCTCAGTATCCTTAGCAAGATAGTATTTCGATGAAAAATCAAAATCCCGGTACCCTCGTGCTTGCCCGGATTTAATGACTTGTACTTTCGAATCGCCATATGTCGGTGACTTTCCGCGTTTTAATAATACCTGTAGCTCATCTATGGTTTTCAAGGGATATTTACTTTCGATAACAATCTTCTTGTTTACGCTTATTCTGATAGACTTATTGAAACCAGCTCTGGAATAATCCAACATATTTTTTGTGGCAACAGCGGCTCCGTAAACAAGCTGGTCTTCACTAAACTGCGGAACTAATCCTTCAAAAGATACCTTGACTGCATTGGCCAGAGTTCCCTCCGCCGCGCGATTCGCATCATCATACATCTTGCCGCCTGGCGTGATGATCTGAATGCCCTCATTACCCTTGCGGTTTGACCAGTCATATCCAAGGAATTCTTTCTGTGCCTTGTTATCTGCCGGAGCCGTAATGATCACAGTTGTCTGCTGATACACCAGCGAGAAATAAAACAGCTTTTCCCGCTCAATGGAGTAAGCGTACGAATACAATTTTTCCAGATACACGGCTGCCTGCTCGTCAGCACTTTTCTGCTGATATGCTTTTGTTTTCAACAGGTTCTTCGCATCTGCGGAATCGGCAAACGCCGTCACATACATTTTGAAGTATTTGGATCCTTCCAGGTCTGCAACGGAAAGGGATTTATTCAAGAAGGCTCTGTACTCATTCTCACCGACATCAATCTGTGCAAGATATGCCTCGAAAATGTCTTTATCTTTCCATTCGGCAAGCTCTGCACCGCTGAAAACCGCATCCACAGAATCTGCTGACAGGTCAATCTGTTTCGGCGGTTCATTGAATTTTTCCAGAAACATCACGACAGTATTCGTTCCGGTCGCGCCAAAGGTTTTGGAACCGAAGGCGGCAATTCCCCGGATATAGAAATTCTGCAAAAGCTGCTCCCTGGCTCCGGTGTAGCTTGCGCTGTCATTCGAGAGAATAGAACTCGGCAGGATCACCGCCGCGACTCCCTGCGGCTTTAGCAGCTGCGCAATTCGCTCTACAAACAGTGTTTCGATCTCTCCGCCGTTCATACCAATTCGGTCAAGAAGGGTAAAGCTGTTATTCTTAAGTTGTAAATGCTGCTTGAAATCTTTTACTGCATATGGCGGATTAGCCACCAGAATATCAAAAGTGCCGTTCTCGACCCCCTTATCAGGTGCATTTTCCAACCCGTCGCCGAAAATAATGTTGCCCTCTCCCGCGCCGTTCATAAACAGGGATATTTTTGCAACGCGGGCAAGACGATAGTCTTTTTCGATTCCGTAAATGTGATCTCTGGCCCATGCGTTATTTCCATCTGACTGCACGAAATAATTGATCGCTTCGATAGCTTCAGTCAAAAAGTGTCCAGCTCCACAGGCGTAGTCAATGACCTTTGGATAAATGTTTCCTCTATCAGACTTTACCATCCGGTCAACAGGAAGACTATCCCAAATGAAACGGGTTATCGGCATTGGCGTAAAGAATTGTCCTTCATTTTGCTTGAACCCCTTGTTCAGCAGCTGTTCAAAGAGATCGCCCAGGAATTGATGCTTGGACGGATAGACAATTCTGTATTTCTCAAACAACTGCACCATCTCAACGAGGATCTTCCCGTTTTGATAGAATAGTTCTTCATTGTGGACATCTTTGAAGGTAAAATCATTATTCGAATAGAATTTCAAAATACGGATCGTGTTCTGAAGATCCTCAATCGCCTGTTTGCGTTTGGAACCGGTATATGTCGAAAATAGCCGTTCTGGATAATCAGCAGAAATGTAAAAAGTTTTCTCGCGCATGAATTTCTTCATACCGTCTCGATGGAGCCGCTGGAGTCGATCTTGCAGAGTCTCGTATGTATCCGTTCCTTGCTTATACTGGAATTCTACTTCGTCGTCTTCACTCTTTGTGCTTTCATCGACAAGCTTACAAATAAACAGCGCAACAAGTCTGTTGAAAGCATTTTCCTTGTCACTCACATTATTGTGCCGCAGGATTTCTTCAAATTTGTTGACAATCTTATCATCTGGTGTGAAATCGCGAAGGTCCTTTTTCCGAAGCGGTTTTACCCCAATTTGATAGGCAACGGAATCTTCGGAGAAGATCAGATCGTCATGGATCTGACTTCCATAGGTTTCTTTCCATGCTTCATACTTGGCTGATGTGGTATGCGCATCCCGATAGAGCTTTATAGACTTATCCTTTTTTGAAAGCAGGATGATATTTGCATCGTCGGAACAGTCAATCGTAGGTGCTTTATATGCAATACAGCCACTCCTCAAATCAGAGGCATACAAAACCAGCCATTTGCAAGACTGCTCTTGCTGCCAATAGGAGAACAACTGCGCTCCGTCGCTTTTTGTATTATTAAGCGCTTTGTCGTACTCTCTGCCCCAAGTTTTGCACTCGATAATAAAAAGCATATTTCCGCTTGTATCACTTACGCAAATATCGGCGCGTCCGCCTTTGGCGTCGTGCCCAAGATGCCACTCTTTTTCCAGCTCTATATGTTCCGGACGATATCCTTTTGACAAAAGACGGCATACGCATTCAAATACAACGAAGTTCTCTTTCTGATCAAAACCATCGTTGCGCTCTCTGCCCTTTATTTCATTTGGATAAATCAGTCTTTTTGCTTGGAAATCTACTTTCAGGCTGCACCCAATCTCAAAAAATACCTTTTCATATATATCGCCATATGCAACAAATCCCAGAGTTTTTAAGGCGTCTTTCAAATTTGAAACATCTATCATAATCATCTGCTCCTTGCTCGTTCTATAATCCAAGGTACCGAAACGCTATCGGCATTATTATAGGCTCCCCTAATTCTTCAGTGCTGTGATGGGCACTACATACACGCCATCCTCGCGCTGGTAGGCATAGGGGGAGGTGCCGGTCAAAACCATTAGGAAGGAGGGTTCTTTCATTTTTGTCGTGTCGATCTTACCAGCGACAATCTTCAGCGTATGCGCACCTTCCTCAATAAGCCTGTCTCCGCCGAGCTTGACCTCTACAAGGCCATAGCTTCCGTTGCGCAGGTGGATAACGGCGTCGCACTCCAAGCCCTCTTTGGTACGGAAATGATACACGCTGCCGTCCAGTGCTTCCGCGTAGACGCGCAGATCGCGGATGCAAAGCGTTTCAAAGAACAGACCGCAGGTCTCCAGGTCGTTCAGCAGATCACCTGGGCCAATGCCCAGCGCTGCAGTGGCGATAGAAGGATCGACAAAATAGCGTGTGTCAGATGTGCGGATTGCTGTCTTGGAGCGAAGGTTCGGACTCCAGGCAGGGCAATCCTCTATCACAAAGATCTTTTTCAGCGCATTCGTATAGGAGACAACAGTATCCTTACTCAGTTCCATATCGTCGCTGACATTGATATCCTCGCAGATCGTGGTGTTCGGTGCCTGTGTTCCCTGATGACGCGCAAGAGAACGCATCAAGAGCCGTGCGCGGGTCTCATTGCGGGAAACACCGTCCACTCGACTGATATCGGACTTCACAACTGCATCAAGGTAGTCAAAGGCTTGTACCAGTGCATCGTCGCCCTCCAGGAAGGTCGCTTGGGGCCAGCCGCCGCGACAGATGAGAAATGCAATATCCTCCAGTGTAGACTTGTTTTCCGCAAAGATTGGTTTATCATCGGAGGAAAACAACGCACCGAGACTGACTGCGCCGGAGGACTCACCGGACTCATACAGGCTCATGGGCCGCATCTTAATCCACGCAAAGCGGCCGGTACCCGTATGATGCACCTGCTCCATCTCCGCAGGCACAGCGGAACCGGTCAACAGGAAGTGTCCGAAGCCGTCCCGGTGATCCACTTCAAACCGCACAGCATCCCACAGCTTGGGAGCCATTTGCCATTCGTCGATCAGGCGCGGCGTCTCACCCTGGAGGAGGGAACGAGGGCTGATATCCGCCAACTGGAGGTTTTGCTTTACCCGATCCGGGTCGCTCATATACAAAATACTGGAGGCGTGCTGTTCGCAGGTGGTTGTTTTTCCACACCATTTTGCTCCTTCCACAAGGATCGCGCCTTTGTTTCTCAGGCGATTTGCAATAGTCAAGTCAATCACTCTCGGCTTATAACTTGCCATATAGAGTCCCTCCACGCTATAGAATGACTGTATTATAGTGGATCAGCGCGTCCAATTCAAGCAAATCCTGCGATTTGGCGAAAATATTTTCTGCGATACGGCAATATAATAACCACCGCATCGATGATGATTCGTTCCTCACATCGGCGCTATTAAGCTTGCAAATCTGTTTTTCGCACGTTAACCTTTTCTTTCGGGTTACGCTACCATATGGGTGATGATAGAAGCCAACATGGCGAACGCGAAAGGAGGCACGATATGTACAACAGGTTTACGGAAAAGCGCAGGCGGTATCCGTGCAGTACGGGGACTGTATCTACGCTGGGATGCTTCTTGAGCCGCCTCTCAAGAGGCTTTTCTGCACAGTTCGACATATATTCCCAGTCAGGAATAAGGGCTTGGGATTATCCCAAAATCGCCGCGTGTCCGGACAGCGGCTGTGCTTGCTATTCTCTCAAATCCCAGTTTTCTCTGTCCCAACGCCGCTCTTTCTCTCCGCCGAAATCTGTGCTATACTGTAAAAAAATCGGCAGAAGGAGGACTCACTTATGGCGCTCAAACGGGTATTTGCCGGGTTTTACACGCGATACGACGGAAAGCCCATCTTCGTTGTCCGGGTACTCAAGGACATCGACACCGGCGAGTCCATCGTGGTCTGCAAGGACGCCAGTTTTTCCAAAGAAGACAACGAGCATTACTACCTCATCCGGTACACCTCCTTCTGCGAGCAGGTCGAAGTCGATGGTGTGCTGCGGGATAAATACGTCCGCCAGACCCGGCGCGAGATCGACGAAGGCACCGTCCGCGAAGTGTATGAAGACGGCTTTCCTGAGCCCAAGAGCAAGCCCTTCACTTACGTTGATGACGAGTACGCGGAGCGCGCCATCCGTTGCAGCAGAACCTACTATGAATACGCCAAGGACATCTGCGAAAACTACAGGATGGATCTGCGGCGATACAAGCTCATCCGGGAACGGAAGCAGTACATCGGCATATCCAACCGCGAGGCATATCAGGCCATGTGTGAGGATCTCGCATTTGCCCAGCAGTCACTCAAAACGGTGCTCAACGACTACGCCGATCTCTTCCGGAAACGCTTTTCCGAGGGGCTGTCCATCCGCAAAGCAGCGGATGCCATGCAGCAGAATCGCGGCGTGATCGAGCGTCGGCAGGCCGCACTCTATCGGGCGTTCGCCCAGCTCTTGCAGCAGCGGGACGAGGCAGATGGTGTCTGTCGGCTGATGCAGAAAACTGAATACGATCAAAGGAACATAGAGGATTTGCTCGAATAATTGATGCAAAACCAAAGCGCTTGTCGTAGTGGCAGGCGCTTCTTTTTTTTGCCCTCGTTACGACATAACCGTGACAGACAGCATCATTTTGTCCGTTGGAAAGTAGAAAGGGCAATTTGGAGCAATGCACAGAGATTGTTTCGCCGTCTCCGAAACTTTTTCGAGAAATCTGGGACAAAACCGGCCTCTGATTCACTTAGCTAAGTAGAGGGGGAATCAGGAGCAAGAAAAGTTTTTTTGAAAGGGGGTGCCAAGTTTTTGAGGAAAAATGTCCGTCGTAAAGTAGAGAGGAAAACGTCTGTGAGACAAAATCGTGACACTCTGATTTATTTTGTCCGTTGGTTATATGGAAGGGGAAAATAATTTTCTTTCGACCCCTGTTTTTCTCTTGAAAATTGTCCGTTGTAAAGTGAAAGGCAAACAGCTTCGCTTCCAAGCCGCCCTTCA
>URLO01000024.1 GCA_900548625.1 uncultured Eubacteriales bacterium
TAAGCCATTTTCACATTGGTTTATAAACATTTGTGAGGACTTATAAAAGGTTTTGCGTCTATCAAATCAATAAAAAATAAGCCCGCCGGAAGCTCCGGCGGGCTTGCATAATATGCTGTGTTTGTCTTGAAAAGACTGCGGTGCAGGCTTATTCCTGCTCCCAGTTGTGCCAGACGTTCTGAACGTCGTCATCGTCCTCGAAAATGTCGAGCATCTTTTCCATGTTGGAGATGTCCTCGGGCTTTTCGAGCTTCTGGTAGGTCTGCGGGACCATTTCGATCTGTGCAGACTCGAACTGGTAGCCCTTGTCCTCCAGCGCCTTGGCAACGGCGTTGAAGTCGGCGGGGTCGGTGTAGACGGTGAAGCAGCTCTCCTCCGGCTGGAAGTCAGCCGCGCCCGCGTCCAGCGCGTCCATCATGACGGTATCCTCGTCAAGTTCTTCTTCCTCGTTGTCGATGACGATGACGCCCTTCTTATCAAACGACCAGCTCACGCAGCCGCTGGTGCCGAGGCTGCCGCCAAACTTGTCAAAATGATGGCGGATGTTGCCCGCGGTACGGTTGCGGTTGTCGGTCATGGTCTCCACGATGACGGCAACGCCGGCAGGGCCGTGGCCTTCGTAGGTGATGGATTCGTAATCGTCGCCGGAGCCTGCGGCAGCCGCCTTTTCCAGCACACGCTTGATGTTGTCGTTCGGCATATTGGCAGCCTTGGCCTTGGTGATGACGGTCGCAAGACGGGAGTTATACGCAGGGTCGGCAACACCGCCGCCCTCCTTGACCGCGACGATCATTTCCTTGGAGATCTTGGTAAATGCCGCCGCGCGCTTGGCGTCCTGCGCGCCCTTGGTTTTCTGAATGTTATGCCACTTGGAATGTCCGGACATGAAGAATCTTCCCTTCAAAAATTTTCTTTTGTTAGTCTATCACAGGTATCCGTTGAAAATCAACTGTTTTCACAGAAAATGAATCTCGTCGCGGTGGTTTTTTGAACGCAGAACGGTCAGCTCCGGGAAATTCTGCCTCAGGAGCGCCTCCAGACGCGCGCAGACCGGATCCTCGGTCTGGAAGTGCCCTGCGTCGATCAGGTTGATGCCGAGCGCGGGCGCATCGGCAAATTCGTGGTATTTGAGATCCGCTGTCACGAGCGTATCGCATCCGTGCGCAAGCACAGCCGCGATCTCACTGCCGCACGCGCCGCCGCCGACCGCGATCTTCCGCACGGGTCTGCCGCCGTCTGCGTAGCGAAGCCCCTCACAGCCGAGTGCCTGCTTCACATGCGCGGCAAAGACCGGAAGCGTTGTGACGGGGACCGTCCCGACGCGGATGAGGCCGTATTCCCTGCCCTGCGCGTCCGTTCCCGCAGGCTCCATCACATGCGTTTGCGCAAGGCCGAGCGCCGCCGCCAGCATGTCGTTCACGCCCTCCGGAGCGCAGTCCAGATTGGTGTGCATACTGATGACGGCCATTCCGTTTTCGATCGCATACAAAAGCCGCGCTCCCGTCGGCGTTTGCGTTGTGACGGTCTTTGTCCCGCCGAAGATCATCGGGTGGTGGCACACGACCAGCTCGCATCCGGCGGCTCTTGCCTCCGTCAGCGTGTCCATTGGCGCATCGAGCGCGACCATCACGCGCGTGACCGCACGCTCGGGATGGCCGCACATCAGTCCGACATTATCCCAGTCCATTTTCATATACGCCGGCGCCGCGTCAAACAGCGCCGTGCAGATCTCATGTACGTTCGGCATAGGCTTTCCTCATTTCCGTGATCTCGCGGAGCGCCGTCTCGTGATACGCCAGACGCTCCGGCCTTGGGTGCTCTGCGCCGCGCAGTCCATCGACCGTCGCGCGGAGCGCACTTTCGATGCGTGAAAAATACTCCGGCAGGAGCGGGCCTGCATCCGAAAGAAGCTGCGGCGAAACGAACTGCGCACCGGGGCAGAGCGTCCGCCGCTCGCCGTTCCAGCGCGCCAGAAGGACGGTATAGAGATACCCGCCGTCCTTCACGAGCGTTTCGCGCTGCGTCTGAAAGCCGTTTTCCGCCAGCCAGAGCCGCAATGCCTGTCCGGCGCTCTGCGGCTGCAGGATGAGCATATAGCGTGCGCTGCACACCCACGGCGCGGCATCGAGAATGCGCACCATCAGATCTCCGCCCATTCCGGCCATGACGATGGTGTCCGCCGCATCGGGTGAAAGCGCCGCCAGCCCGTCTGACAGCAGGAACGTCATACGCTCCGCCGCGCCGAACCGCGCCGCGTTTTCACGCGCCTTCTGAAGCGGCATCGGACGCAGATCGCAGGCGTGGACATGCGCGGCAATGCCGTTTTCCAGCAGGTATATCCCAAGGTAACCGTGATCCGTCCCGATGTCCGCCACACGCGCACCCGGCGCAACAAACTGCGCACAGCAGAGCAGACGCTTTGAAATTGGAATTTTCATCCGTTCTCCTGACCCGAAAAAAGGGAGGCTCCGCCTCCCCTTTCACGCTCTTGATAATCTGCCTTCGAGCTGTACGCCGTCCGGTCAGAAAAATGCCGTGTGGCTTAGAGTCCTGCGGCCTCGCTGGCCTCAATGAAGCGGTTGACCTGCTCGAGGAAGGCGTCGGCGTCAACACCGTGGACCATGCAGGCCTCCTCAACGGTCTCGCCGCGGGAGGACGGGCAGCCCAGGCAGTGCATGCCGATGGCCATGAACAGCGGAGCGGTCTGCGGTGCGATGTCGAGGACGTCGCCGATGATGGTGGACTTTTCAATTTTAGCAGCCATGAAAATGACCTCCTGATCTTTGATTCTGGTGGTATTATATCCAATCAAGCACAACAATGCAAGACCAAAAACGACAAATGCCGAATTCAGTCGTCGTTCGTGTAGCCGAAATTTCCGATGAGATACTGGCTGTCGCGCCAGTTCTCCTTGACCTTCACCCACGTCTGCA
This sequence comes from uncultured Eubacteriales bacterium, assembly GCA_900548625.1. GTDB lineage: Bacteria > Bacillota > Clostridia > Oscillospirales > Oscillospiraceae > CAG-170. The sequence goes on from URLO01000024.1 coordinate 2,934, forward strand.
AATAGACCTTCGTGCCCATGAACTTTTCGCAGTCGACGCGTGCCATTGTGCTGATCTTCTTGAGCATCTGGCCGTTTTTGCCGATGATGATGCCCTTGTGGCTCGGCTTTTCACAGTAGATGGTGGCCTCGATGTCGATGATGCCGCTGTCGCGCTCGGAGAATTTCGTGATCTCGACCGCCGTGCCGTGCGGGATCTCGCGTTCAAGATTCCACAGGAGCTTTTCACGGATGATCTCTGCCATGACCTGCTTTTCCGGCTGATCGGTCACCATGTCCTCCGGGAAGAAAAGCGGACCCTCGACGGCAAATTTTTCGCACTCGGTCAAAAGCTCTGCAACGCCGTCGTGCCACTTGGCGCTGACGGGGATGACGGCCTCGAAGTCCAGTTCCTCCTGATACGCTGCGATGACAGCGAGCAGAGACTCCTTTTCCACAGTGTCGATCTTGTTGATGACCAGAATGCAGGGCACGTCCGCAGACTTGATCTGCGCGATCAGCTCTTTTTCCTGAATGCCGACGTTTGCGATCGGCTCGACCATCAAAATGACTGCGTCCACGTCCGAGATCGATCTTTTGACAACGTTCACCATATAGTCTCCGAGCTTGGTGCGCGGCTTGTGGAAGCCCGGCGTGTCCACGAACACGAGCTGGCAGTCCCTGCGGTTTACGATGGCGCAGATGCGGTTGCGCGTCGTCTGCGGCTTGTGGGAGACAATGGTGATCTTCTCGCCGACGATGGCGTTGGTCAGCGTGGATTTGCCGACGTTCGGGCGGCCGGCAATGGTGATCATAGCGGATTTGTTCTTCATACGTACCTCTCTGTTATCTCGAAAGCTCGATGTCGGCCAGAATGGCCTCCTCGCGTGCGCGCATCTGGCGCTTCATGGGGCCCTCATCCACATGGTCATAGCCCAGCAGGTGCAAAATGGAGTGGATGGTCAGATACCCGACCTCGCGTTTGGTCGAATGGCCGAACTCCTTCGCCTGCTGTGCTGCCCGCTCCAGGGAGATGGCCATATCCCCCAGCGGAACAAGGCCCGTGCCGGGGTCCTCAAATTCGTCCCAGCTCGCGGGAGGCGCTCCGGGCGTCAGCGTGAACATCGGAAAGGAGAGCACATCCGTCGCCTTGTCGATCTCGCGGCTCGACTTGTTGATCGCGCGGATGGTCTCATCTCCGCAGACAAAGACGTTGATCTCGCACGGAGCGCTCACGCCCTCGCAGCGAAGCGCCGCGAGGATGCATTTTTTGATATGGTTTTTGACGGCAAAATTGCCGAGTGACGGTTTTTCAAACGTGACGACGATCCTGTGAGCCATGACCCTTCCCTCTTTCCGGATGATTCCGCGGCGCACTTGCCGGGATCCTCTCCTGTTCAAACTTGTCGTAAGCGGCGACGATCTTCTGCACCAGTGCATGGCGCACAACGTCGCTCGCCGTCAGGCGGCAGATCGCAATGTCCTCGATCCCCTCGAGCACGCGCACCGCCTCCTTGAGGCCACTGACCTTGTCGGCGGGCAGGTCGATCTGCGTCACGTCGCCGGTGATGACGATCTTCGAGCCGAAGCCGAGGCGCGTCAGGAACATCTTCATCTGCTCGCGCGTGGTGTTCTGCGCCTCATCGAGGATGATGAAGCTGTCATCCAGCGTTCTGCCGCGCATGTACGCCAGCGGCGCGACCTCGATGTTGCCGCGCTCAAGGTATTTGTTGTAGGTCTCTGCGCCGAGCATGTCGAACAGCGCGTCATAGAGCGGGCGGAGATAGGGATCGACCTTGTTCTGAAGGTCGCCGGGCAGGAAGCCCAGCCGCTCGCCCGCCTCGACCGCAGGGCGCGTCAGGATGATCCTGTTGACGGTCTTTGCGCGGAAGGCGGCGACCGCCTCCGCCACGGCGAGATAGGTCTTGCCGGTACCGGCAGGGCCGACGCCGATGGTCACGGTGTTCTTTTCGATGGCCTTCAGATATTTCTGCTGGCCGATGGTCTTGGCCTTGATGGGCCTTCCCTTGGCGCTGACGCAGACCACGTCGCGCGCGATCTTGGAGACCTCGGCCTCGTTTCCCGTGCGGACGAGGCCCAGAATATACCGTACCTTCTGCTCGTCGATCTCCTCGCCCTTCGCCGCCAGCGACATCAGCGCCTCAATGGCGCGCGCCGCCGCGTCCGCGGCCTCCACGTCTCCCTGGATTTTCAGCTCGGTGCCGCGGTTCGTGATCCGGACGGAGAATTCCGCCTCGATCCGCTTGATATTTTCATCGAACGAGCCGAACACATCGATCAGCTGCTCGATGCGCTCGGCATTGATGGTTTTTTCAATCGTTTCCATTCACATCATCCTTAAAGATCCCCGCATCGACCATGCGGGCGATCATTTCTTCACATCGGAGCGAGGCGTACAGCCGGTACGCGCCGCCGCGCTGCTGCATCGTGAAGTGAGCCTGCTCAATCGTACCGGCGATAATATCCTCGCCGGTACGCGCTTTGACAAGGCTCTCCATCTGCTCGCGCGCGGCTTCGGGATCGACCGCTGCCTCTACCGTATCATAATCGCTTCGCGTTGTGATTTCAATAGCCGCCGGAAAGGAAAACCCGCCCGGCAGCGTCCACACATGCATCGTTGTCATTGTATCACACTCCCCGTCAAAAAATCCACTCTTTCCGCAGAGTTTCCATCTTTTTTGTCCGAGAATCAGATAGACGCTGCGCGACTGCCCGCCGGTATAGACCTTGCGGAGCGTTTTATCCGGCAGAACGGTGCAGCTTTTGCGGCTCGTCTGTGCATAGATCTCCGCGAGCGCTCCGGACACCTGCGTTTTATAGCCCCAGTCCGTGTAGGCTGAGACAAGGAGCTGCCCCTCCTGTACAATGTCCCCCGGCTTACAAAGCGCGTTTCCGTCCAGCACCGAAACGCGCGTCAGGACGCCGCCGCGCGAGGCCAGCACATTGCGCGCCGTTCTCCGGTCGTTGACCGGCTCGTCCGCCGGACGCTCCCGCACCGTCACCACGGCGCAGCCGCCGTTTTGCGTGACGGTCAGCCAGCTCAGCTCCGGGATGCGGCAGAGCATGTGGTTTTTGAGGTGCTGCGGCTCGATGGACGGCCCGTATGTTCCAAAGCCGACTCCAAGCTCCTGCAGCTCGCGCAGGATCTTCTGCGACGGCACGCGCACGTTGCCGCTGACCTCATAAAACCAGACAAAGCGCGTGCAGGCAAATGCCAGCAGCGCCGTCACTGCCAGCATGACGGGGAAAGCGGGTCTTTTCCGCAGTCCCGCAAGCAGGACAGGCGCGCCGCCGGAGGCGGAGACCGTCAGCTCGCACATGGCCTTGCGTGCCGCGGCGCAGGCCGCCGGAAGGGCGCGGCGCGGAATGACAAGCTCCGCCGTAAAGTCATCCGTCTTGCGAAAATCGCGGAACGCAACGCGCCTTTTCGCCATCGCACCAAGGATCCACTGCGGGCTTGCGCCGGTGACGCGGATGCGATGCCACCCGGCAAAGAACCAGATCAGTCTCCACATCCGCGCTTGCCTCCCGAAAACACGAGCCGCTCGATGCTGCCCGTCACACGCAGGCGGTCGCGCTGCATCAGCCGCAGCTCCAGCCCGCTCCCCTGGATGGTCACCGTCCCGATGTTCAGCGCCACCACGATCTCATGCGTCTCGTATTCCAGAATGCCCGTGTGGCAGTCCATGCTGCACTCGCAAAAGCCGCACAGCTCCAAGTGCGGCAGCCCCGCCGCAATGTCTGCCGGAAGATCCAGCTTTCTTGCCGCCTTTGTCAGAAGCTCCCGTCCGCGCATCATACCCATCCCTCCGTTTTCAGGCGCTGATCGCTTTATTCTATGCAGCGTCTTCTAAATCTTTCCTGCTGCGCATAGATTGCCGCAGGAGGCGATGTATATGAAAAGCCGTGCGCGGCTTCGCGAGGCATTGTATTTTCTGGCGCTGCTGGCGGCGGCATCGGCGCTGCTGCTGCATCCGGAGCGCACATCCTGTGCGGTCGTAGAGGGTCTTCGGCTTTGCGGCGGCGTCATTTTGCCGTCGCTGTTTCCGTTTTTCGTCTGCGCGGCGCTCATGACGGAGCTTTCGCTCACGCACATTCCCGCGCGGCTGTTTGCGCCGGTGATGCGCCCGCTGTTTCATGTGGGCGGAGCAGGCTCGGCCGCGCTGGCGCTCGGTCTGCTCGGCGGGTACCCCGCGGGTGCGCAGGTGACGGTGCAGCTTTATAAAAGCGGCTGCGTCACAAGGCAGGAGGCAGAGCGGCTTCTCTGCTTCTGCAACAACGCAGGACCTGCCTTTCTTCTCGGCGTCACGGGCGCAGGCGTATACGGAAGCGTTGGCATAGGGCTTCTTCTCTGGGGCGTGCACGTTCTGTGCGCATTTTTGACAGGAGTGCTGCTCCGCGGGCATATAGCTTCGCCACAGAGCGATGCCTGTGTGCAAAGTGCTTCGGCGCGCCGCGAGCCAACGCCGTTTGCCTCCGCCTTCACGGCAAGCGTCCGCCACGCCGGTGCGGCCGCAATGCAGGTCTGCATGTTCGTTGTGATCTTCTCCGTGCTGGCTGCGTTTCTTCTTTGCCTGCTGCCGCCTGCCACGCCGCCCGCGCTGCGGGCGCTTGCGGTCGGTATGCTGGAGCTGAGCAACGGTGTCTGCCTGCTGGAGGGCCGCAGAACACTGCCGCTCGCGGCGTTTCTGCTGGGTTTTTCCGGTCTGAGCGTCGCCGCGCAGGCCCAGTCCCTTCTTGCCGGGAGCGGGCTCTCGTTTCGGCGCTATCTGCCGGCGAAGCTTCTGCACGGCGCGCTGTCGGCGCTCCTGATGTGGCCGCTCTCCGCGCTGCCCGCCGTGCAGGACGCCGCCGTTCCCGTCTTTTCCGGAGCCGCTCTGCCGCTTGCCGCGCTCTATGCGCCGCTTTGGGCGGCCGGCGGGATAATTTGTCTTGTTTTCCGCAAATTGATGGCTGGAAATCCGCCGCCGAAGCGTGTATAATGAATGAAAATCACGAAAGGCGGTGCCCGCTTTGCTCTTCCGCAAAAAGATCGACCGATATTGTACATACTGCCAGTTTGCCGGGAAGGTGGACGAGGAAACCATGATCTGCCAGAAATACGGCATCGTGCCCGCTGCGCACCGCTGCCGCAAGTTCCGCTACGACCCGCTCAAGCGCGTTCCGAGCCGCCCGCACAGCGGCGGCCTTGAGAAGTTCGACAAAAACGACTTTTCGCTTTGAGGCGCCGCGCAAACGAGCCATCGAAAACCGGACTTATCAAAAAACCTCGTAGAGTTCGCGCCCGCAGGCGCGAATAAAATGTAAATTGGTTTTGTCCGGTGGCGTGTACATCGGACAAAACACACTACGGGATGCAAGTGTGGAATTTGTGCGCGAACCGCGCACAAATTATGCGCGCCGCATCGCGCAGCCTTTTCAAACGCGAACCCAGCCCCGCGGTTCGCGTTTGAGAGCGTGTCAAAAAGGCTTTTTTGACACGCTCAAACCTCCGTATGACCGAGATCATACGGAGGTTTGTTTTTTGTCTTCAATTTACGGGCTCAGTCGGCAAACCACTCACGCTCTGGCGAAAGCTCGCCGGAGAGGCTGACGTGCGTCATTTCGCCGCCCTCTACGGAAAGCATAACGCGGTCGATGCCGTCCAGCGCGCAGAGCGTTGCCGCTACAGAATGCACCGCAAGCTCCGCCGTCTGCTCGCTGCTGTCACACTGCAAAAAGCGCTCCGAGAGCACCGCGAGGCAAAGCCCGCCCTGCACGCGCAGTCCGGTGCAGGTGATGCCGGGCGGGAACGCATCCTGCCGGAACAGCGCCCCCAGCGCTGCCTGCGCAAGCGGCTCCTCCGCCCTGCGTGAGATCTGCGTCTGTACGGCGGCAAGTCCGCCGCGTTCCTCATCCGGGACATAGAGCGTCAGAGTCTGTCTGGGGCGGAGCATGGCGGCGTCCTCAAACAGGAAGTCATCTTCCGAAAAGACCGCCCCGCCCTGAAGGGCATAGAGGCTCTCATTTTCGATGCGGATATGCTCGACATCGGGAAGCTGGAGCAGTGTTTTGCAGAGGCAGGCGTTTGTCAGCGTGAGCCACACGCCGCTCAGTGCGCCATATTCCTCGCTCAGCCGAAGCGACAGCACTCCGCCGTCCAGCCGGACGCGCTCACAGCGTGTGCCCGGCGCAAACGGCGCGGTCAGCTCCGCAGACTTCGGGCCTTCAAAGTAGCGGCTCAGCGCCGTTTCCGCCGTCATGCCGCCCTCGCCAAGGTCGATCGTTTCATACGCCAGCACGCCGTCGGCGCCGCCGTGCGCATGTTCCTGCGCAAGGTCGCAGTAATAAAGGCGGATGGGCTCGCGATATGTCTCCTGCGTCTGCACCGCACAGCCTGACAGCCCGGCAAGCAGCGCGACGAGCAGGAAACACGCGGTGATCCTACGCATGTTCGTCCACCTCCTCGACCTCAAAATACGGGAAGTCGACCTCAAAGCGCGTGCCTTTCCCGACCTCGGACGTGACCGAGATCGCGCCGTAATTGCGTTCGACCAGCTCGCGCACGATGGACAGGCCCAACCCTGAGCCGCCGGCCTGACGTGAACGCGCCTTGTCAACACGGTAAAAGCGCTCGAAAACATGGCCGATGGCCTCGGCGGGAATGCCGAAGCCGGTGTCCTCGATCGCGATACGCACATCGTCCTCCGTGCGCTCCAGCGTCACATGGACGCTGCCGCCCGCGTCATTGTATTTGATGCCGTTTTCGACCAGGTTGAACAGGATCTGATAGACGTCGTCCTCGATGGAAAGCACGGTGCAGCCGCGCTTCCAGCTTCCGGTGAGGTCGATCCGCCGGTCGTCCGCCAGCGGCACCAGCATCCGGAACACGCGCGTGACCACATCCGCCACATCAACGACCTCATGCTCCTGCGTGCCCTCCTCACGGCGCGTGAGCATGAGCAGCTTCTGCGACATGCGGTTGAGGCGTTCTGCCTCGCTGCCGATGTCCGCGACGAACTCACGCATCGTGCCCGCGTCCATCTCATTTTGCAGGATGGAGTCGGACAGGAGCTTGATCGACGCCAGCGGCGTTTTCAGCTCATGCGACGCATCGGAGACAAACTGCCGCTGCGCGGCCTCGGATTCCTGCAAGCGCGCAGTGAGCTTGTCAAATTCCTCGGAGAAGGTCGCAAATTCGTCCGTGCCGTGCATCTTGATCGGGTGGGTATACTCGCCCTCACGCGCAAGACGCATCGCCGTGAGGATGGTGCGCATTCTGCCGGAGCTCACGATCGAGAAAAACACGGAGATCACCAGGATCGCGACCTCGAGAATGATCGAGCTGCGCAGGATGTTCATCTCAAGATCCGCGATGAGCTGCCCCTGCTCGGTGTCGTAGTCCATGATATAGACGCTGCCGGCAAGCTCCCCGGAGAAAACGACCGGCATCGCGGCATAGCTTTCAAGCGTCCCGGTGTGATACCGGCACACGAATACATTTTTTCCCGTCAGCGCAAGCGCCGTCTCGGTAAGCAGGACGAGCTTCCCCTTTGCGCTTCCCTCCTCCAAAGAGTCATAGATCGCGCGCGCCTGCGCATCGGTGACGATCAGGCGCGTCACGCTTGGCTCGCCGAGAACGGAAATGACCTGCTCCGCCGTTTCCTCGGTCAGTGCGTCGAGACCGCTGAAGGAGGAGACGACAAGCTGGAGCTTATCCTGCACGGAGGTCTGCTTGGCCTGAAACATCAGCTCGCGCGTCCGCGCCGCCGTGGAGAGGTTCAAAAACAGCAGCACGATCGACGTGATGAGCACATAGACCAGCGCGTTTCGGAGCTGGGAGCTGTTCGGGATCAGCCAGCCGCGCTTTTTTTCAGTACTTGAAATAATAGCCCACTCCCCACTTGGTCAGGATGTATTCCGGAGAAGCCGGATTGCGTTCAAGCTTCTCACGCAGGCGGCGGATGTGTACGTCCACGGTGCGGATGTCGCTGCTGGAGTCATAGCCCCAGACCGCGCTGAGCAGCGCGTCGCGGGAGTAGACGCGGTTCGGGTTGCGCATCAAAAGCTCCATGACATCGAATTCCTTTGCCGTCAGATCCACGAGCGCGCCGTCATTGTAGGCGTTGCGCGCGTCACAGTCGAGCAGGATGTGGCCGCATACAAGGCGGTTTTCCACCGCGGCCTTTTTCTTGCCGCTCGCACTGCGGCGAAGAAGCGCGCGGATGCGCGCCTTGAGCTCAAGGATGTTGAAGGGCTTTGTCAGATAGTCGTCCGCTCCATGCTCAAAGCCCATGAGCTTGTCCATATCGCCCGTCTTGGCCGTGAGCATGATGATCGGAACGTCCGAAAACTCCCGGATGCGGCGGCATGCCTCGAGACCGTCCATGCGCGGCATCATGAGGTCGAGCACGATCAGGTCGATGTCGCCTGCTGCGGCGCGGTCAACCGCCTCCACGCCGTCCACACCGGTCACGACGGTGTAGCCCTCGTTTTCCAGATTGAATTTGATCCCCTTGACGAGCAGCGCCTCGTCGTCAACGACCAGTATTTTCATGGCGTATCCTCCACTGTGATATAGTCCCGAAGCTGCGCGAATTTCGCCTCGCCGATGCCGCTGACCTCCATAAGCTGCTCTGCTGTGAGAAAGCCGCCGCAGGCGGTGCGGTAATCGATGATCCTCTGGGCAAGCGTCTCGCCGATGCCCGGGAGCGTCTGAAGCTCCTCGCGCGTTGCGGTGTTGAGGTTGAGCTTTCCCGCCGAGGCATTTTCCGCGCTGGGTGCGCTTTCAGGCGGCAAGGCCTGCGGCTGCGCCGCCTGCGCGGGCGTCCGGCTGAGGCGGATCACGGTCTGCTCACGCGCAAACTGGCTGCGCCCTGCCAGAAAGCCGAGCGAAAAGACGATCACCAGCGCCGCCGCAGCCGGAATCAGCCATCTTCCGATCTTCTCTTTCAGGGCTGCCGCCTCCTCTCGCAGAATTGACATCGGGCGGGATTCTGTTATAATGTAAAGTCAATACAGTATCCTACTGTCTTAGTCATTGTACCACAACCGAAGCGATCACGGCAATGCCGTTTTCAGAAATTGGAGTCGTAATTCATGAAAAAACGCAGACTGTTTTCTTTCCTTTTGCTGCTTGTCCTGCTTGCGGGCATGTTCTCCGTTCCGGCCTTTGCCGACGGCGAGGAGGCAGACGACACCGGGCCGTTTGAGGTCCACGCCAAGGCGGCCATCCTGCTCGATATGAACACGGACCGCATCATTTACGAAAAAAATCTCGACGAGCGCGTTTACCCGGCGAGCCTGACGAAGATCATGACCTGTCTGGTGGCGCTGGAAAACGGCAACCTGTCCGACATCGTGACCATCGATGAGGGCGCGTTCACAGGTCTGGACGGCAACAGCAGCACCGCCGGTCTTCAGGTCGGCGAACAGCTCTCATTCAATGACCTGCTCTACTGCCTGATGCTCTCGTCCGGCAACGAGGCCGCCAACGCCGTCGCGGAGCACATCGCGGGCTCCATCCCGGACTTTGTGCGCATGATGAATGAGCGCGCCTATGAGCTCGGCTGCACGGGAACGCATTTCGTAAATCCGCACGGACTTCACAATGAGGAGCACTATACCACCGTCAATGATCTGGTGCTCATCACAAAGGCAGCGCTCAAAAGCGAGAACTTCAAGACCATCACGAACACCGCAAAATATGAGCTTCCGGCAACGAATCTTTCTGAGGCGCGCACGCTCAAATCGACCAACATGCTCATCGACAACACGACCGGAAACAGCCTTTACTACAAGCGTGCCATCGGCATCAAGACCGGCTACACCACGCCTGCCGGGCGCTGTCTCATTTCGTGTGCCAAGGGCGACGGCATGTATTTTCTCGCCGTCATCTGCGGCGCTGCCACCACGGTGCTGGAAAGCGGCGACGTGCGCATGGAGAACTTCCCGGAGTGCATCCGGCTGTTTGACTACGGCTTTGACCAGTTTACCTATGTGACCGTCATCTCCCCGCTTTATCCGCTTGCGCAGATCACCGTCAACAATTCCGCCGCGTCGCAGGTCGTCTCCCTCGCGCCCGCGCAGGAGATCCGGCTGCTGCTGCCGAAGGACTACGACCCGGAGCTTCTGCTCATTGAGCCGGAGCCCGTGTCCGTCAGCGTGGACGCGCCGGTCTATTCCGGCGACGTGCTTGGAACCGTGACCGTCACCTACGACGGCGAGCTGCTTGGCACCTCGGATCTGCTGGCGATCAACGACGTTGCCAAATCCGATCTCTCCGCCGCCACGTCGCAGACCTCGAACTATATCCAGAAAAACTGGTGGAAATGGGTCGTTTTTGTGATCGTTCTTGCCGTAGCCGCCTGTTTGGTGCTTCTCGTCGTGGTGCAGCTCCGCCGTGTCCGCGACCGTCAGGCCCGCATGGAGCGCCGCCGCAAGGCGCTGGAGGGCAGAAACCGTCACTTCCGCAATGCGGACGCATGCGACGACGAGGAATAACCGATAAGGAGGCGTGCCATGCTCAACTGGGAAACGCTTGAGGCACAGTGTAAGTCCTGCACAAAATGTCCGCTCTGCCAGACGCGGCACAACGTCGTTTTCGGCGTGGGCCCGCACGACGCGGAGGTCTTTTTCATCGGAGAAGGCCCCGGCGAGCAGGAGGATCTGCGCGGCGAGCCGTTTGTCGGCCCTGCCGGAAAGCTGCTCGACGACATGCTTTCGATCGTCGACCTCGGGCGCAGCAACTGCTACATCGGAAACATCGTCAAGTGCCGCCCGCCGCACAACCGCGATCCGCTGCAAACCGAGCAGGACGTCTGCATCGAGTGGCTGCGGGCGCAGACACGCCTCATCCGGCCGAAGATCATCGTCTGCCTTGGCCGCATTGCCGCAATGAAGCTCATCCGTGAGGATTTCCGCATCTCGCGCGATCACGGTCAGTGGGAGCAGAAGGGCGGCATCTGGTTTACCGCGCTCTATCACCCGTCGGCGCTGCTGCGCGATGAATCCAAGCGCCCCGACACCTTCCGCGACCTCAAGTCGCTGCAAACAAAGGTGCGCGAGATCTGCGTCCATACGCTGTGAGTCACAGGAGGAATGATGAATGGGCAAGCTTTATGAACGCGCGGATATCTACGATCTGCTGGAAAATGAGCAGCGCTGGCAGGGCGCCCTGCGTCACTGGCAGACGTTGCTGTCTGGAAAGGATATCGCCTCTCTGCTCGACGTCAGCATCGGCACCGGCAATCTAACACTGCCGCTGTGCGAGCTTGGCGTCCGCCTGACCGGCTCCGACCTCAATCCGGCGATGCTCACACGCTGCCGGGAAAAGGCCGCTGCGCATGGCTTTTCGCCGGAGCTTGCCGCCTGCGATTTTCGTTCTCTCGACGCGGTGTTCGCGGGACGGCAGTTCGACTGCGTCGCCTCGACCGGCAATTCCCTTACATACGTGGAGAACGCAGAGATCCCGGGCGTCCTGCGTCAGATGGACGCGCTGCTCCGCTCCGGTGGGTGGCTTTACATCGATCTTCGGAACTGGGACAAGATCGTCCGGCACAGGGAACGCTTCTATTTCTACGATCCCGTCCTGCTTCCGGACGGCGTGCAGATGCATCTGGTGCAGGTCTGGGATCACCTTCCCGGCGGCGATATCGACTTCAATCTGATCTACACGCTCGACCGCGAGGGCCGGAGCGCGCAGCACGAGGTTTTCACGGAGCATTATCATCCTCTGCCGAGGGCGCTCTTGCTGGACACGCTTTCCGAACTTGGCTATGAACGCCCACAGCTACTCCCCTTCCCAGCGCAGAGCAAAAACACACCGCCTACGGAAGCGATGGACTGGTACTGCATCTGGGCGCAGAAGCCGGAATAAATATGTAAAAGAGAAAGGGCCGCTGACAACATCAGCGGCCCTTCGAGCTTGTCAAAAAAGTCTTTTTGACAAGCTCTCAAACGCGAACCGCGTGGCTGGGTTCGCGTTTGAAAAGGCTGCACCCGGCTGCGCGCATAATTTGTGCGCTGTTTGCGCACAAATTCCACACTTGTCGGGCGTAGCGTGTTTTGTCCGACGTACACGCCGCCGGACAAAACAAATTGATATTTTATTTCGCCGTGCGCGGCGAAACTCTACGAGGTTTTTTGACAGTCTGAAAGGGCCGCTGACAACATCAGCGGCCCTTCGTTTTTGCGTTATTTCTTTGACAGGCGGCTCGCCATATAATCGTGCGCCGCGTTTTCCAGCGTGTCGTCCAGCTCCGGAAGCTCGACCGGGCCGTACTTGTATTCCAGCGCCGTTTTCAGCAGCCAGTCGCAGACCGCCGGGTTCTTCGGAAGCAGGCAGCCGTGTGAATACGTTGCGAGCACGTTCTTATACCGTGCGCCCTCAGACTTGTCCTCGCCGTTGTTGCCGTGACCGGCAAGCACATGGCCGATGGGTCTGACAGACGTGCCGAGATAGGTCTTGCCGGAGTGATTCTCAAAGCCGACCACGTTGACGCCCGGAAGCTCGTCGCAGGTGAACATGTAATTTCCGATCATGCGTTCCTTGCTGCCGATGGTATAAAGGTCGAGCGCTCCTGTGAAGTCACACTGCACGCCGTCCCACGTTTTATAATACTGCCCGAGCATCTGATAGCCGCCGCAGATGGCGAGGAAGGTCTTTCCGTCCTCGATCGCGGCCTTGATCTCCGCCGTTTTTTCTCCGGCAAGATCGGCAAGCAGGACTTTCTGCTCAAAGTCCTGACCGCCGCCGATGAAAAACAGGTCGTAATCCGACGCGCGGAGCTTGTCCCCGATGCCAACGCCGGTCGTTTCGACGCGGATGCCGCGCCAGCGAAGGCGCTGCTCCATGCAGAGGATGTTTCCGCGGTCGCCGTAGAGGTTCAGAACGTCGGGGTAGAGATGACAGATCTTCAGTTCCATAGCGCACCTCACTGCCAGAATTCCTTGTAGCCGTATTCCTTGCTGATCGTGCCGCGCAGACCCAGCATTGCCGTATAGGTCGGCATGACGTAGACAGGCTTCCCGAGCGCCACAGCATTCTCGATCAGTGTCTTGTAGTCCTTATTGACGCGCAGGCGCGAAGCCGGGACGCCGGCATAGCGAAAGCGCAGCGCCATGTCCTCCGCACGGCAGCCTGAGACGTCGATGGAGACGATCTGATCGCCCATCGCGGTCAGACGCTCAAAGTCCACGTCCCAGATCCAGCTGACGTCCTTGCCGTCCTGCGCGCGGTCGTTGAGGCATGCAACAAAGGTGAACGGCTCTGAAAGCTGCGTCAGGTAGTTGAGCACCTGATTGCAGCCCGCCGGGTTTTTGATGAGGATCATGCGCACATCCACGCCGCGGATGCTGAACTTCTCCATTCTGCCAAAGCCGCAGGTGAAGGCCGCAAGCGAGCGTGCGGTGACCGTCGGGTCGAGCCCAAGGATCTTCCCTGCCGCCATCGTCGCGCAGGCGTTGTAGATGTTGTATCCCGCGGGAAGGCAGATGGTCGCCGGGATGGACGTGCCATCATAATCGAACACGACCTCGGAGTGCTCCGCGTCTGTCTTTATGACCTCACGGACGGAAACTTCCGTCTCGGGGCGGCTGTAGCCGCACGACGGGCAGCGGTACTTGCCGAGATGACCGTATGTCACATAATCATACACATACTCATGGCCGCAGCGGATGCAGTACGGCGCATCGGAGAGCTCCTGCACGCGCTCTGAGTAGATCGGCGTGTCCACACCAAAAAACAGGACGGGATTTTTCACCTGCGCCGCAAGCGAGGTGCACAGCGAATCGTCCGCATTGACGGCGATCGTTGCGTTCGGGCTGTTCTCGATGCCGAGGCGGATATTGTCGAGCGTGTGCGTGACCTCGCCGTAGCGGTCGAGCTGGTCACGGAAGACGTTCGTCACCACGACAGCCCTGGCATCGACAAACCTCGCGATGAACTTGAAGGCGGCCTCATCGGCTTCGATCAGTGCATGTGTGTAGCGGCACCTTCCGGTGAGGCTGGAGTGGACTGCAAACTCGGCGGTGACGCCGCTGAGGAGATTTGCGCCGGTCTTGTTGGCAAAATAAGAGATTCCGGAATCTGCCCACGACTGCTCGATCATCCGCGAGGTCGTGGTTTTACCGTTGGTGCCCGTGACGATCACCGTCGTCACGTCCTTTGCCAGAACACCAAGCAAATTGGGGCAGAGCTTCAGGGCGATGCGCCCCGGGAAGTCCGTTCCGCCCCGTCCAAGCAGCCGGATCATCGACCGGCTGAGCTTGCAGGCGAGAATTGAAAAAAATACATTCATTTTCATACGCATGTTATAGCACAATTCCGCCCAATTTACAACCGCAGACACAGAATTAACAATTTCGGGCTTGCATTAGTCTACATAATGTGCTATATTGTTACAGAATTGGTCACAAAGATTGCAAATTTACTACAGACTGGAGTGTGCTTCGCCATGCGCCTGATCTCATGGAACGTCAATGGCCTGCGCGCCTGCGCCGGAAAGGGCTTTGAGGCGTTTTTTCACGCCGTAAACGCCGATTGCTTCTGCCTTCAGGAGACAAAGCTTCAGCCCGAACAGATCACGCTGGATCTCCCCGGCTACCGGCAGTTCTGGTGCAGCGCGGAAAAGAAGGGGTATTCCGGTACGGCGATCTTCTCAAAGCCGGAACCGTGCAGCGTCCGCTACGGCATCGGTATTCCGGAGCTTGACACCGAGGGACGGCTCATCACGCTGGAATTTGAGAAGTTCTTCCTCGTCACCTGCTACACGCCGAATGCGCAGGACGGGCTCAAGCGCATCGACCACCGGATGGCGTGGGACGATGCCTTCCGCGACTATCTCTGCACGCTGGATGCGGAAAAGCCCGTGGTCGCGTGCGGTGATCTGAATGTCGCACATCAGCCCATCGATCTCAAAAATCCGGGTCCGAACCGCGGGAAAGCCGGTTTTTCTGATGAGGAGCGCGGCAAATTTACACAGCTCCTTGCTGCCGGCTTCACAGATACCTTCCGCGACCGAAATCCCGATGTGACCGGCGCGTATACGTGGTGGAGCTACCGCTTCAACGCCCGCGCCAACAACGCAGGATGGCGCATCGACTATTTTCTCGTCTCAGACCGCATCCGTGTCGCGGTCGAGGCCGCGCCGATCTATCATGAAATTTACGGCTCCGACCACTGCCCTGTTGGATTGGAGCTGAAGGAGGAACTGCTATGAAGCAATGTACACGAAGGCTGTTGTGTCTGGCACTTTGCGCCGTGATGCTCCTTTCCGCCGTCCCGAGCGTCTCTGCCGTCTCGTGCAGGAACTACAGCGACTGGTTTAAGCCCAACTACAACGAAATGAAAGAGCTCAATCTCATCCCTGCCTCTTTCGAGGGCTATGACCTCAAGAAGAACATCACCCGCGCGGAGATGTGTGCGCTCGCCGTCCACGCCTATGGCCTCATCACCAAGAACGCCATCGAGCTTGAGCGGACGGACTACTTCTCCGACACGACGGACCCCACGATTCTGATGGCATACGAGCTTGGCATCGTGAGCGGCTATCCCGACGGCACGTTCCGGCCCGACAAGCCCCTCACCCGTCAGGAGTTTTTCAAGATCATTCAGAACTTCTGCAATGCCGTTGCGTATCATCCTTCGGTTGACGGCGCGAATCTGTCCAAATTCGCGGACGTCGGCAAGCTTTCGAGCTGGGCTGTCGAGGCAGCCAAGATCTGCGTGAAGTGCGAATACGTCAACGGCACCAAGACCTCCTCCGGTCTGTCCCTGAACCCGGGTGACAACACCTCCCGTCAGGAGGCGATGGCGATGTTCCTCCGCTGCTTCAAGGGACTGCGGCAATACTACTTTGAGGTCGTTCTGAGCGCCACCGTTGTGGACGACGAAGTTTACGACCCGAATGTCACCATCGCAGAGCTCAGCGGCACACGCTACGTCAACACCGAGACGCTGAACGTCCGCGACTCCTGGAGCTCCAGCAGCACCAAGGTCGGCACGCTGTCCTACGGCACAGCCGTCACAGTTACCGGCAAGTGCTCGAACGGCTGGGTGCGCATCCAGTATGAGGGCCATGTCGCCTATGTCTCCGGCAAGTATCTGACGGAAAAGAAGCCCGCAAGCGGCTCCACGCCGGTCACGCCCGCCCCGAGCGGCAGCGCCGGCACGGATATCGCGCAGTTCGTGATGTCCTTCATCGGCTATTCCTACGTCTACGGCGGCGCAAGCCCCAAGACCGGTTTTGACTGCTCCGGCCTCATGTACTACTGCCTGACGCAGTACGGCTATAAGATGAACCGCACGGCAGACGACCAGATGAAGCAAGGCAGCGCCGTCTCCCGTGATGAGCTGATCGTCGGCGACCTCGTCTTCTTCGGCTACGGCAGCTATGCAAATCACGTCGGCATGTACATCGGCAACGGAAACTTTGTCCACGCCTCTACCCCCACCACGGGCGTCCGTATCAACTCGCTGAACGAGACGTATTACAACACCCGTTACATCGGCGCCCGCCGCATCATCGGCTGACGCGCCCAACACCCAGCAAGCACTCGCCGCCCCCGCCGGTCTGTCCGGCGGAGGCGGCTTGCACAGCGGCTACACGTTTTGAATCCTTGACAGCGATACCTTTTCATTGTAGAATACTAGCGGCAAAACGCCTCCCCTTTTCCATGCCCCAGTAGCTCAGGGGATAGAGCATTCGCCTCCTAAGCGAAGGGTCGGACGTTCGAATCGTCTCTGGGGTGCCAAAACCCGGGAATCTCTCAGATTCCCGGGTTCCTTTTTATTTGGCGGCATTTTTTGCACGCGCGGAATAGAGCAGCGCTCCGGCTGCATTTGTCAGGGGCACGGCGAGAATGACGCCGATCGCGCTGGAGACGGAACTGATGAGCTCAATGGCAATGTAGCTGGACGCCATCAACTGATACCACGAGAGATTCAGCGAGTAGAGATAGAGGATCAGCACCATTCCGCTGCCGAGAATCGCAAGGATCAGCGTATTGGTCATCGTACCGACCATATCGCGTCCGATGTTCATGCCGGAGCGCCACAGCGCCCGCGCAGAGAGGTCGGGATCGACTGCCTTCAACTCGGACTGCGCCGAGGCAATGGACATTGCAACGTCCATGACCGCGCCCAAGGCGGAAATGATGACGCCTGCAACAAGCAGCCCTCTGATGTGAACGGGCGTGCCCGTCTGACGGAGCTGTAAAAGCGCTTCGGCATCGGTCGCGCGCAGGCCGTCCAGATGCAGCAGCTTCTGGGTCAGGATGCCGAAGAGCATGGAAAACGCGACGCCGCCGATCGTGCCGATGCACGCGCAGAGGACTTTTTTGCTGCATCCGCCCAGAATGACGAAGCACACGACCGCAACCAGCGAACAAAGCAGGAATGCGGTAGGGATCGGCAGCCAGCCTTTCATCAAAAGCGGCAGGAAGACCATCAGGATCACGACCATGGTGAGGATCAGGCCGAGCACGGATTTCGCGCCGGTGCGGCCGCCCACCGCGATCGTCACCAGAACGAATATGCCGAGTATCAGAAAGACAATGGGCGTCCGGTTGTACTCATACACGGTGGCCGTGTGGTCGCCGTTTGCATAGGTGTTGATGCTCAGCACAACGCTCTGCCCGACCTTCGCAGGCTCGCCGTAGATGGGGCCGACAAAACCGGAAACCAGCATCGTTTCGCCTTTGTACTGACCGGAGGTGACCTTGACAAGTAGCTTCTGGTCGCCGCGGTAGGCATTTTCCGCCACCTCGCTGACCTCGCAGTTGTCCATCAAAATCTCGACAACGCGGCCCTTTTCATACTCCGCGTATTCGGTTGGCTTTATCGTATTTTCTTCCGCATCATGCGCATAGAAATACAGCGCCGCAAATATCCCAAGAATCAGCACAACGACCAGCATAGACGCGGCGGCAGTGCGATTGGGACGGCTTATAGAATTGTTCTTATTTTTCATTTCATACCCCTACCCGGTAAAATACATTCTGTCAAACAGGCATCCGCCGGGCGGATGCTTGCTTGAAAGAAGGTATCTATGTGAATGGCGCTTGTCCCACCCTGCGCGAGCGCAGGGTGGGACGTTTGTTTTTTCAGTTTTGCAGACTTACTTCAGCTTTGCGTAGACAACCAGAATCTTCACGGACTCGCAGCGCTTGATGTCATCGTGCGGTGCAAGATACAGGCCGATTCGGTTCCAGTGGCGCGTGCCGCTGACGATACCCTGCTCGACAGCCCATGCAAATGCGTTCTGAGCCCATGCGGGGATGCTGTCCGCATCCTTGAAGGAGCTGAGGTCCGCATTGGACGTCGGCTCGCCTGCCAGACGCCAGATCATGGTGACCATCTGCTCACGGGTGACCAGTGCATCCGGAGCAAACTTGCCGTTGCCAAGGCCGTTGCTGATGCCGTTCTGCTCAGCCCAGGCGATGGCGTCCTGATACCACGCACGCGTGGTATCCGTGAAGGAGGGCTTGCCGTACACCGTGGGAGAACCGGCCAGGCGGTACAGCAGCGTGACCAGCTCCGCACGGGTCAGACCCGCCTGCGGACGGAAGTTGCCGTACTGGTCGCCCTCGACCAGACCGTTTCTGGCAGCGATCATGACATAGTCATAGTACCAGGTGCCCTTTGTCACATCGGCAAACGGGTTGGAGGACGGTCTGCCGCTGCCCGGAATGACGATCACGCCGGGATTCGGCTTGACCTCGGGCTTTTCGGGCTTCTCAGGCTCGGTGGGCTCGGTGTTCTCCTTGCAGATGATCTCTGCGCGGTTTCTGACACGCAGACGTGCGTGGCTGTCGTTCTCGATGGCATAGGTGTCATCATAGGACGCAAGACCGGTCGCCTCAATGGAGCAGCCGACCTTCAGACCGGCAATCTCCATCTGGCTGCAAATGTAGCCGTCGATGAATACTCTTGCAACCTCGCCGCTCTCGTCCTTCACATAGATGGACTCAGGCAGGCCGCTGGCCTCGGTGATCTTCGTCACAGTGCCCTTGATCGTTGCAAGCAGGCCTTCCTTGGAGCGGTTGTTGAGCTGTGCCGCCGTGATGACGGTCGGCTCGACCGGCGTGGTCTCGCCCAGCTTTTCAGCCGAAACGACCTGAAGCTCCGCTTCACCCTGGAAGAAGTGCGTCGTGGCGGTCACGCGGACAACGTCACCCAGCTTGAAATCACCGGCGATCGGGAAGCAGCAGACGCCGCCCGTTGCGTCCTGCACATAGATGCAGTCAAAGAACGCGGTGGTCTTGTCATAGCCGGAGGCATTCGAGGTGACAACGCCTTCGATGGTGTACTTGTAGCCGGACTCCGTCTGCTTGCGCACCTCGGCGATCGGGGTGACCTTCACAGGATTGATTGCCTTGAAGATGTTCTGCAGCAGCGCATTGTTGCCGTTGGCTGC
Organism: uncultured Eubacteriales bacterium; assembly: GCA_900548625.1. Lineage (GTDB taxonomy): Bacteria > Bacillota > Clostridia > Oscillospirales > Oscillospiraceae > CAG-170. The sequence continues at coordinate 22,330 of URLO01000024.1, forward strand.
GGGGATCTGCAGATCGAAGTCATTCATGAACGTAGAGCCGGAAACAACGATCAGGCCCTTGCCGGGCAGCTGCTCGGAAGCCATGACGAGCAGACGCGCGTCATTTTCCGTGTATGCATACTTCGGCGTTGTCTCGCCGCCAAGGCCGTCGCCGTCCTTGTCAACGGAGGTGCCGGCTGCATTCGCAAAGAGCATGGCTGCAACCGTTGCGGGGATCTCGCTGGAGACTGCGCCGGTTGCATCGACCGTGTAGATCGTAGAACCGCCGTAGTAGGAGATGCCGGTGGTGAGGCCCTGCACCAGCTTGCTGCTGCCGAAACTGTTCAGCGTCAGCGCGAAGGAGGTGTCTTCATACAGGCCGTCGTCGGACAGACGCAGAGACGAGCCGAGCTTCTCCAGCAGCGCATTCTGCGTTGCAGCCGTGTGCTTTGCACCGGCAAGCTGGTCGTTGGTATCGCCAACGCCGGAGATCAGCAGGACGCCGCCGGCGGCGTTGAACTCGGCCAGAGCCTTGAGCTCCGCTTCGGTGTAGTCCTTGCCTTCCGCAACACGGCGGGAGGGCGGCGTGATGACCAGAGCCGCGTATTTGCCGTCCTTGCAGGCGGCGATCAGCTTCTCAGAGGTGTCCAGCATGTCAACGCGAACCGTAGAGTCGGCAGCAATCGTCGTGAAGTTGCCCATCAGGCCCTTGTTGTAGCCGGAAACATACTCGTTGTTGTGCGAAGCGTCAACGCCGACATAGGCGAGGCTGCTGACGTCCTGCACATCAAGATCGACGGCGGCGGAGAAGGTGTACTCCTTGCCTTCCATCTCGACCACGACCGTCACGGTGATGGTCGTCTTCTTTGCAAGCTCGGTAACGTACTTCCAGTCGATGCTCACAGAGCTGTCGGCAGAAAGGACGCGCGGCGTGGTGTCGGTGTAGAGGACCTTGGAGCCTTCGGTGGTATAGACAACGCTCTTGATCTGCGCGTCGGAGCTTTCCTTGTTGTAAAGCTTCGTCGTGAGCGTGACCGTTTCACCGACAATGGGGTTGGTGGAGTCCACAGTCATCTCGGTGATGCCGAGCTGCAGGCTTTCGCCGACCCAGACAGGTGCGGTGACCGCCAGATCGCCGTCAGCCTCTGTGACCTTGACATAATAGTAGGAATATTCGGGCTTGAGCTCTACCGTAAGGATACCGGCCGCAAGCTCTGCGGGATCGTCCCAAGTGTAGGCGACCTTACCGGAGTTGACGATCAGCTCCACCTTGGAGATGGAGTCCTGCTCGTCCGGATCCATGACGGAAACATCAAACTTCAGCATCTCGGGAACCGATTCAATGATGGTGCCCATCGGCAGGTCATTGACCGTATAGCCGAGTTCAAGGTTCTTATCCTCCGTTGCGTAGACACGGTAATTGCGGATCGCATCGTAGATGCCCTCCTCCGTGGCCTGCTCAACAAGAAGGACGTCGCGGGCATCGTTGGCGTTGCCCCACTTTGCCTTGTGGTTGTCCTGGTTGTTGGACGGAGCCAGATGCCAGCCCTTGTCCAGTGCCAGCGTGTACTGCTCGTAGCTGGGATAGTAACCGGACCCGCCGATCTGGCCTTCGCCGTTACCGACCTCGACGAGGTACATGCGGCTGTCGGCTTCGGGATTCCAATAGTTGAAATCCGAGAAGTTGCCGAACATCGTGCCCGGATGGTTGAACTGGGAGATGGAGTCCTTGCCCTCGTCCTGCGCCAGCAGCGCGTAGTATTCCTTCATGCCCGCGTCGCCGGACTTGTTGTTCAGCGTCTTGTTGTTACGGGAAACGATGCCCTTCGTTGCGAAGGTGTTGATGTGGCCGGGGCCGCCGGACCAGGTCATCTCAAAGCCCGCAAGACCAATGATGCCCTCATGGGTCTCATTGAACTGCGCAACGGTGTTCTTGTAGGTCGCCCAGCGCTCCTGAGAGAACGCAGTCGCCTTGGTCATGTCGTGCAGTGCCTCGGCAGGGTTGGGAGCGTCGGTCGTATCGAAGTAGTTGGAGTGGTCCGTGAAGGCAACGAAGTCAACGTTCGCGCTTTCCGGAAGGCTTGCGATATAGTCCAGAGCCATGGACAGCGTGCCTGCACCGTCGGAATACTCGCCGTTGTGGGAGTGGAGCTGGCCAAAGAGCATCTGGTAGTTAGTCTCACCGATAACGAAGTTCCAGGTCTTCGTGACGGACTTGCCGTCAGCGCGGGTGACCGTGATGGTGACGGAAACACGGCCGTCCTCCATGTCGGCGGTCGGCTTGTAGCTGACCTTGTCGTTCTCGTAGGTGAAGGCGACGTCCACACCGTTCACGCTCATCGTGACAGTGGGGTTCGTGCCGACGTTTGCAAGCACCGCAGAGATCTCGGGGCGCTTGTCGTTCTTGGTCTGGGCGTTTGCGATGGGGCGAACGTCGGTGATACCGGGCTCGTCCTTGATCTGGATGTCAACCGTGGAGTCGATGGCGACACCCTTGTTGTCGGCGCCATAGACACGGACAGTCAGCTTCTCACCCTTGATGTACTCGGCAGGGATGACCGCCGTGTAGTGGCCGTCGAGCTGCGTGTACGCAAGCTCCACGCCGTTCATAGCGACATGCAGCTCCTTCACGCCGAACAGTGCGTCGATCGTGAAATGCAGCATGTAACGCTGACCGGCCAGAGCGTCCGCCAGGTTGCCGAAAACAGCCTTCGGCTCGTTGACGACGCCGTCCGTCAGCTTGGCGTTTGCGCAGGGATAGAAGTGATAGGTAAATACGTCGCGGTCGGTGACGTTGTACATTCCCCACGTCGTAAAGCCGCCGGAGAAGTACTGGAGGTACTGGCTCTTGTCCTCAAAGGCCGCATTGCTCTTCATGCGATAGCCGCCGTTGTAGGCTTCCAGCGTCCAGTTTGCGTCGTCCGTCAGTTCGGTGGAGTAGTAGGCGTTGTTGCCCGTGCCATAGGAGCAGAGATAGCCGAACGCCTCATTGTGGAAGCGGTAGAACTCGCCGCTCTTGGAGACCGTGAAGATCACAGCGCCGTTGTCGCAGAGCGCCTTGCCGTTCTTGATCTCAGCGCCGGTCGCGCTGATCGCGCAGCCGTAAATATCCGACAGGTCGCCGGTCATGCCGGACAGAACGCCCTTGGCCAGCAGGTTGTAGATGGCAACCTTGTCACCTGCGTTCGGCAGACCGGGCTTTTCGTTGCCTTCGAGCAGACGGTAGACCGTGACTGCCTTCTGGTTCTTGGGGCCATAGCAGGAGAAAATGCCCGCCGTGTTGTAGCGGATGGTGTTGGAGCTCTTGTCCGCCTTGGAGGTGATGGTCGCGGTGGTGTCCGCAGCGATATCAATGGTAAAGGAGCCGTTGATATCCTTTTCGTCCTGCGTGCGGAGCCAGTTGCTGCCTTGCGCGCCGGAACCGAGCGGTGCAAAGAGGTAGCCGGTGTTGCTGCCGTTCAGGCAGTACAGCGAGAACGTTCCGTCCTCAACGCCGGACTCGAGCTGAATGATCTGTGCGCTTTCCGGCTCGTAGCTGAGCAGGCCAACGGTCTCATCCTTGATGACCGGCGCATTGTCGCGGTTGTTTGCCTTCTGGGTCTGGCCCATTGCGTAGTCCAGATCCTTGACAACGACCAGAATGCGGTCGCCAGAGGAGAGCGTGGAGGCATCCTTCACGATTTCCGCCTTGTGCTCGCCGAGTACGGGCGGGACATAGACCGTGTATTTGAAGGTGACCTCGCGGCTGTCCTTCATACCTTCCTTGACTGCCTTCACGGTGAAAGAGATGTCCTCCGTGATGGCGATCGGAGCGGTGTAAGTCGTCCAGTCCGCAGCGCCGTTTGTCTTGTAAAGAATGGTCGCGTCTTCGGTCGCGCAGGTGAAGGTGACCTTGTCGCCGTTGTGAACTTCACCGGAACGGGGAGACGCCTTGGGCGTTGCAACGGTCTTGGTTGTCGATCCGCCGCCGCTGCCGCTGCCGCCATTTCCGATCGCGTAGAAACGGAAGCCGAAGTTATCAGTCGCGCCTTCGTTGTTGAAGCCCAGATAGAAGCTCTTGCTCTCCGTGCTCCAGCCCAGATGCGCGCTCATAAAGTTCTTGACAAAGAACATATCGGTGCCTTCCGCTGCGGAGATGTTCCAGTTGAAGGCCTTGTCGCCCAGCGTCAGCACGACCGGTTTGCCTACCAGATACTTGCCGCCGTTTTCAAAGGTATACTGCTTGCCCTTTTCGCCTTCAATGACGCCGACCGTCCAGATGTTCTCTTCCGCATAGCCGGACATCACGCCGTCGTCCGAAACAGTTACATCCGTTCCGACAAGGTTGCTCTTCTTCTCGTTGTCCGCGACAGTGCTGGACAGCGCCATGCCGCTGGACGGCTGATAGAGCACGACCTTGTCGCCTGCCGTCAGTTCCGTGGTAAAGCCGCCGGTTGAAGTCTTGCCGGCAGAGAAGAACTGCATGGTGTACATTGTCCTGCTCCAGCTCTGGAAAATATAGGACGTGAAGTTGCCTTTATAGTTTTCGAGATACAGATTCTTTTCTTCAAACGTCGCCGCATTCTTGACGAGGAAGCTGCCCGCGATCTCGCTGCCTTCCTTGTCCTTCGCAGCCTCCAGCGTCCAAGTGCTGGCTTCGGAGGAAGCGCTCTCCAGAGACATATCGTTCTTTCCGTTGACCGTCAGGTAGTTTCCGTTCTCGTCCTGGAACGTATAATTGCCGTCAGAGTCCACGGTGACGGTCAGCGCAAGCATCTCCGCAGTGACCGAAAGAATGCCGTCGTTGATCTCCGCCTCAACGGAGGTAAACTGCTTGCCGTCCTCGCCCAGCCCGGACATGACGAGATTCTTGCCCTTCTCGCCGGACGCCGGGTTGCAGATGTAGACCTGATCGCCGGAGTGAAGCTCCGTCAGCTGCGGCGCTTCGCCGGCTGCCGGATTGGGCTTCGGGTCGGGTTTGGGGTCGGGCTCCGGCTTGGGGTCTGGATTGGGCGTCGGCACAGAGCCGGTTCCGCCAAACACCCAGAAACTCAGCGTCTCGTCTTTGATGTTGCTGGGCACGCCGCCGTTTTGAGCGCTGTAGCAGCGCCAATCGGGAGTCTGGTCTTCCTTCGTCGGAACGTAAACGCCGAGCATACGGTTGACCGTCTTGTCCGACAGGACAATATCGGCATTCAGGTAGCCGTTCTCATTAACTGTCCAGACTGCCTTCACGTCCTTGCCGATTACAACACCCTTTGCCGTATTGGCCAGAGACAGGTAATTCTCACCGGTGGTGATGTAATACCCGTCGCTGCCCTCTGCGGCAGTGATGTGCCAGCCGTACTGCGCGTCTGTGCCGCTCATGGTGAGCGTGTTGCCCTTGACGGGGCACACAAGTGCAAGTGCCACCTTCTTCTCCGCGTCAATCGTCGTGGGAAGCGCATAGGTGACCTCACCGCGCGTCATCGTGATGGCGACGGTATCCGTCGACTTGATGTCCTTCAAATCTGTTTTTGCCCACGTCGCCGCGGACACAGGCTCATCAGCAGAGGCCGTGATCAGCATCGCCGGCATCATTGCCAGAACCATGCTGAAAACCAGCAGCCATGCGAGGATCCTGCTGTGCTGATTCTTCATAATTATCTCCTCTCATCAGCAAAAATTTTGCCCGTTTTCGGGCGCAAAAAGGGGCAAGTCCGACTTCCTGTGACTTGCCTAGAATGCTGGCGCGCGCTCAGGCAGACAAATGTTATGCGGTGCAAAAACACCGCATAACACTTGTTTGTGTTTATAGTCTGCGGTCACTATATTGAGCCCGCGTCAACGCCAAATAAGCTTATACCACATAAAAGCTCAAAAATCAAGTATGGAGATTGTAAATTTTGCTCAAAATTATATAATTTCATCACATTGTTTTTTGATACTTCACCCAAGTGATTTGTGAAAACGCTGTCTTTTCCGTCTGTTTCAGTGTCCTTGAGGGAAAAACAGGTAAAAGTCATCCGAACAGGATCCACGTCTTTTCACCGTTCCGGCACGCTCTCACAATGCCCGCTGGCAAGCCGCCATGGGAAAAATCGTTCTTTTTTGTGACGAAGGCACTTCGCTCCCCTGTTGGCGCTTGTACTTCTTTGCATATTCCGATATAATAGCACCGTTGATTCCGACAGGACAAGCACCTGACGGATATCCCCCTGCATTTTAGCATCCGCAAAAAGGAAGTGAACGCTATGACCTGCGACGAGAGCTTGTACCGCCAATATCTGAGCGGCGACGACGCGGGGCTGGAGGCCCTGATGAAAAAATTTGGCGATCCCCTGACCCTGTACATCTGCGGCTATCTGCACGATGTCCACGAGGCGGAGGAGCTGATGCTCGATGTCTTTGCCGACTTGTTCACGAAAAAACCGAAGATACGCGACGGCGGCTTCAAAGCCTATCTCTTTAAGGCGGCGCGGCACATGGCACTGCGCCGCAGAAGTAAGCGAAGGTCGCTGTTTTGCCTCAACGATCTGGAAAGTGAGCCGGACGGCAGACTTCTGGCCGAGGAAGTCGTTCAGACTTCGGAGCGCAACCGCATCCTGCATCTTTGCATGGACGGGCTGAACCCAAGCTATCGGGAGGCGCTCTATCTCATCTATTTTGAGGACATGAGCTACGCACAGGCCGCGAAGATCACAGGAAAGACGTTGAAGCAGATCACCAACATGGTATATCGCGGAAAAGAGAGTCTGCGCAGGCGCTTGGAACAGGAGGGCATCACACATGCGGAGCCATGAGGAACGGATAACGGAAACAAAACGGCGCATCGCCGCAAGGCAGCGGGAAAAGCGTCTGCGGCGCGATAAGATCACAATGGTCTCCGCTGCGGCGGCGTGCCTTGTGCTGCTCATCGGCGCGTCTCTCGCCATGCCCGGCATTGCTGCGCGGGCACAGGCCGGCGACTACGCGGGCTTTGAAACGGCAGCCAGCATGTACGGCTGCGGCGCGGCTTTGGGATACATCGTCATCGGGCTGCTGGCGTTTTTGCTCGGCGTGTGCGTGACCATCCTGTGCTTCCGGCTGCGGCAGATGAACCGCGAGGACACGCAGGACGGAGAAAGCGAGGATGCGCATGGAGCTGATTGAGAACCTGCTGCAACTGCTGGTCACGTTCATCGGCGCACTGCTTTCCGGCATCGCCTACCGCAAAAGCCACCGGCAGGCGTACTTTCTGCTGCTGTGCTTCTACGGTTGCTTTGCCCTCGGCGCGCTCTACTGGACGCTGTATCTGCTGCTGTTCGATACCACACCCCGGGTCTTTTATGTCTCGGAGTTCGGCTGGGTGGCGAGCGTAGTTTTCCTGCGCATTTTGCAGGCCACGCTCACCAGTCAGGACGAGCGCAGCTTCCGCTGCCGAAGGGCGTGGCTTGCGCCTGCGTTCGGCGTGCCGCTGCTGGCGTTCTACTGCATCTTCGGGGATATTCTCTCCAACCTGATCTGGTGCGGCATGATGGTATGGCTCTCCTTCTGCGCCATTCGAGGAATTGCCTATGCGAAAACGCAGACGGGCGCGGCGCGGAATATGCGGTACTTCCACATCGGCGTGTTGTGCTTTGCATTTGCGGAGTATCTGCTCTGGACGGTGGGCTGCTTCTGGCCGGATACCTCACCGGCAAGCCCCACCTTCTGGTGCGATATGCTGCTGACGCTTGCCATTCTGGGGCTGCTGCCCGCCACGAGAAAGGCGGTGGACGCATGACCTACATCGAAAACATCTTCATCTGCATGGTATCCCCGCTGCTGGTGGCCGCCCTGTGCATGGGCAGGCGGCAGCTCCGCTTCTTCCTGTTCTGCATTGCCGGGATGGGGGTGTGCCTGCTTTCGGCCTATATCAACACCTTCCTCGCGGCGGTATGTCAGGCGGACGCCCTTGCCGCCACGGCGGAGATCGCGCCGGTGGTGGAGGAGATGATGAAGCTACTGCCGCTGGTGTTCTATCTTCTGGTATTCGAGCCGGAGGGGGATAAAATCAAGACTGCCGCAATAACAGTCGCCCTCGCCTTCGCCACCTTTGAAAACGTCTGCTATCTCATCCAGAACGGCGCGGACCGCTTCTCCTTCATCTTCTTCCGTGGCTTCGGCACGGGAGCCATGCACGTCCTCTGCGGTCTGATCGTGGGCGGCGGGCTTGCGTACACGTGGCAGCGGACGTGGCTGAAAATCGCAGGCACCTGCGGGCTGCTGGGCGCGGCCATCACCCTCCACGCCACCTACAATTTGCTCATCGCCTACGGCGGCGCGGCGCAGTATGTGGCCTATGCCCTTCCGGTGCTGCTGGTGGCAGCGGGAAAGCTG
>URLO01000025.1 GCA_900548625.1 uncultured Eubacteriales bacterium
CACGCCCCCGGACAAAACCAATTTACACTTTATTCGCGCCTGCGGGCGCGAACTCTACGAGGTTTTTTGACAGTCTGATCTCCCGCCGTATCAGAAATGATACGGCGGGAGATTTTTTGATCATTCCAGCTCGAATGCGCCGGTATAGAGCTGATAATATGTGCCCTTCTGGGCGATGAGGTCATCGTGCGTGCCGCGCTCGATGATGCGTCCGTGGTCGAGCACCAGAATGGCATCGGAGTTCTGCACGGTCGAGAGACGGTGGGCAATGACGAACACAGTTCTGCCCTTCATGAGCGCGTCCATGCCGCGCTGGACAAGAAGCTCGGTACGGGTGTCGATGGAGCTGGTCGCTTCGTCGAGGATCATGACGGGCGGGTCGGCGACGGCTGCGCGCGCGATGGACAGAAGCTGGCGCTGGCCCTGCGAGAGATTCGCGCCATTGGCGGTCAGCATCGTGTCGTAGCCGTCCGGCAGGCGCGTGATGAAATCATGCGCGTTTGCGAGCTTTGCCGCCGCAATGCACTCGTCATCCGTTGCGTCGAGCTTGCCGTAGCGGATGTTCTCCATGACCGTGCCGGTGAACAGATTCACATCCTGAAGGACAATGCCGAGCGAGTGGCGCAGATCGGCCTTTCGGATGTGGTTGATGTTCACGCCGTCATAGCGGATCTTGCCGTCAGCAATGTCATAAAAGCGGTTGATGAGGTTCGTGATCGTGGTCTTGCCCGCGCCGGTCGCGCCGACAAACGCGAGCTTCTGGCCGGGCTTTGCATAGAGCGAGACGTCATGCAGGACGGTCTTTTCCGGCACATAGCCGAAATCCACGTCGAAAAAGCGCACGTCACCGCGCAGCGGAACAAGTGTAAAGCTGCCGTCCTCGCGCGGACATTTCCATGCCCAGCGGCCGGTGCGTTCGGCACACTCGGTCAGGCTGCCGCCGCGTTCACAGACATTGACAAGCGTGACACAGCCCTCGTCCGACTCCGGCTGCTGATCGAGCAGCTCGAAGATGCGCTTCGCGCCCGCGATCGCCATTGCGACGGAGTTAAACTGCTGCGAGACCTGCGAGACGTTGCCGGTGAACTGCTTGCACATGCCGAGATACGACGCGACGACCGAGATCGTCAGCGGTGCGACGAACGAGCCTGTCCGCACAAGATTCTGCACAGAGAGATTGGGGACGCTTCCGCCGGAGGTGATGAGCATACCGCCGGCAAACGCGGTCAGGACATAGAGAAGATTTCCGATGTTGTTCATGATCGGGCCAAAGATGTTCGCAAAGCGGTGTGCGTTTTCCGCGTCATGGAACAGCTGCTCATTCAGTGCGTCAAAGTCGCGCTTGGAGGCCTCCTCGTGGCAGAAGACCTTGATGACCTTCTGGCCGTTCATCATTTCCTCAATGAAGCCCTCGGCCTTGCCGAGTGAGCGCTGCTGGCGGACGAAGAACGTTGCGGACTTGCCGCCGACACGCTTGGTCGCACTCGTCATGGCGCAGATGCCGAGCACCACGACCAGCATCAGCGGGACGCTGAAATAGACCATCATGCACAGAACGCCGATGACCGTCAGCGCGCAGTTGAGAAGACTCGGCAGACTCTGCGAGATGACCTGCCGGAGCGTGTCGGTGTCGTTGGTGAAGCGGCTCATGATGTCGCCGCGGCTGTTGCGGTCAAAGTAAGAGACGGGGAGGCTCTGCATCTTGCTGAACATCCGCACGCGGGTCTTGTGCAAAAAGCCCTGCGTGATGCCGGCCATGAGCTGCTGAAGCGTTGCAACGAGGATGACGTTGAGCGTGAACAGCAGGATCATGGTGAGGATCGCCGAGAAGATCTTTGCCGAAACGCCGTCCCAGCCGACGACAAGACCTTCCTCAATGTAGCTGGTGATGGTTTCGATGTAGGCGGCGGGCGTGATGTCGATGAGCGCGCCGACGATGACGCAGACGGAGGCGATCGTCATTTTGACAGGATAGTCGCGGAACAGCATTTTCAGAAGCCTTCCGAGCACCTTGAAGTCCATTTTGCCGCGTCCGGCGCCGATGGGTGCGCGTCCGCGCGGTCCGGGATTAGCCATTCTGCACACCTCCGATCCGGTTCTGGGATTCATAGACCTCGCGATAGATCTCGCTCTTTTGAAGCAGCGCCTCGTGCGTGCCGACCGACTCGATGCGGCCGTCATCCATGACCACGATGAGATCGGCGTCCTGCACGGAGGAAATCCGCTGGGCGATGATGAATTTGGTCGTGCCGGGGATCTCCTCGCGCAGCGCCTGACGGATGAGGGCGTCGGTGCGGGTATCGACGGCGGAGGTCGAGTCGTCAAAGATCAGCACCTTCGGCTTTTTCAGCAGCGCCCGCGCGATGCAAAGCCGCTGCTTCTGACCGCCGGAGACGTTGGTGCCGCCCTGCTCGATGTAGGTGTCATAGCGGTCGGGGAAGGTCTGGATGAACTCGTCCGCGTGCGAGACGCGGCAGGCGTGAAGCATTTCCTCGTCGGTGGCGTTCGGGTCGCCCCAGCGGAGATTCTCCTTGATGGTCCCGGAGAAAAGCACATTCTTCTGGAGCACGACGGCAACCTGGTCGCGCAGGGCGGTCAGATCATACGCGCGCACGTCGATCCCGCCGACACGCACCGTGCCATCGCTTGCGTCGTACAGACGCGAGATGAGCTGGATGAGGCTCGTTTTCGACGAGCCGGTGCCGCCGATGATGCCGACGGTCTGGCCGGAGGCAATGTGCAGGTCGATGTGCTCCAGCGCCATGCGCTCGGCATGGGCGGAGTATTTGAAGCTGACGTTGTCAAAATCCACGCTGCCGTTCGGGATAGTATAGACCGGCTCGGCGGGGTTATGGAGGTCGCTCTGTTCATCGAGCACCTCGCAGACACGCTTGACCGAGGCGGAGGACATGGTGATCATGACAAAGACCATGGACAGCATGTTGAGGCTCATCAGGATCTGCATGGAATAGGTGATCATGCTGGTGAGCGAGCCGACGCCGAGATAGCTGCCGTGTGAGCCGATGATGAGCCGTGCGGCAAAGTAGCTGATGAGGATGCGGCATGCCGCGATGCAGAAGTTCATCAGCGGGCTGTTGAGCGCGAGCAGACGCTCGGCGTGGAGGAAATCCTTGCGCACATCGTCGGATGCGGCGGTGAATTTCTCCGTTTCATAGCCCTCGCGGACGAAGCTCTTGACCACGCGCATGGCCTGAATATTCTCCTGAACGGAGTTGTTCAGCCGGTCATACTTTTTAAAGACGGCGCGGAACAGCGGCAGTGCCTTCTTCACCATCAGACCGAGGCCGAAGCCGAGGAGCGGGATGATGGCGGCAAAGACGAATGCGAGCTGCTTGCCGACGCGGACGGACATGACGGTCGCGATGATGAGCATCATTGGCGCGCGCACAGCCATGCGTATGAGCATCATGAAGGCGTTTTGAATGTTGGATACGTCGGTCGTTAGACGCGTGACGAGAGACGAGGTGGAGAAGCGGTCGATGTTCGCAAAGGAGAAATCCTGTACCTTGTAATACAGATCGTGCCGCAGATTCTTCGCAAAGCCGGACGCGGCGGTCGCACAGAACCAGCCGGAGGCCACGCCGAACAAGAGAGACAGCATGGCCATGAGAAAAAGCTGAATGCCATATTGGATGATCTGCTCGCGGCCGCAGCCGTTCTGGATGCCGTTTACGAGCCTGGACGTGATCAGCGGGATGATGCACTCACACGTGACCTCGCCGACCATGAATACAGGTGTCAGGATCGTTTGGAGCTTGTACTGCCGGATGCATCCGGCAAGGCGTTTGATCATAGGCTGGATTCCTCCTTCTTCATTTCATTGCTCAAGTTTTCATAGGCCAGGTCGAGCAGCCTTCCGAAGCTTATGGCTTCCTCCGGCGTCATGCCTGCCACCATCGTGCGCTCGAGCGCCTGAATGTGGCGTTCGATCTCCTTCTGACACTCCTCGGCCTTCGGCGTCATGGTGACGCGCTTACAGCGGCGGTCGGAGGATTCCGTCTCCGACATCAGAAAGCCCTTTGCCTCCAGACGCTGCAAAATGCCGGAGACGGTCGGGTGCGTCAGATTGAAGCGCTTTTCGATGTCGCGGGCATAGACCGGCTCGCCCGTATGCTCGGAGAGAAAGCGCAGGACGAAGGACTGCTGCCCGGTCAGACCGAGTGCGGTCAGCTTTCGGTCAATGGCGGTGTGAATGGTTTGGGACAGGATGCGGACGCGCATGCCGAGATGGCGCTGCGTTTCCATTCAGATCACCTCACAAATTATGTAGTACGCGACGTAATTACGTTGCATGCTACATTTTAAAGAGCTTTTTGGAAAAAATCAAGACCGCAGTATGCACAACATGTGCGCACACCGCGGCTTTTGGATATAGACATATTATACAAGATCAGAGCAGGGAAAGCAGCTGCCCGACGCGCAGTGCACCGCGCCGAAGGGCGCGATAGAGAAGCGCCAGATTCTCCTCGGAGTGCTCGACCTCTTTGGAATAGAGCCCGCAGAGCGTCCGGAAGCCCTCGGGCGAGGGATCGTCCCAATGCGGGAACAGACGGGTCACGGCGAGGACATGAAACACACATGCGGCAGTTTTCTCCAGCAGGCGGCCATCGGCCGCGGCCTTGAGCACATAGCGGAAAAGAAAATAGACGCTCAGGTTCTCAAGCCGCGAGGCATAGCCTTCCCAAAACGCGGCGTCCGGCCGCGCGGCATGGGCACAGTCATCGAGCAGGGCAGGCAAGCGCGCCGTCAGGTGCTCCATGTTGCGAAGCAGCAGCCAGAGCGGGAAAAAAGCTGCATTTTCGCGCCGCATCCGCCGCAGGCGAAGAAGCTGGCGCTCCTGGGTGCCGTGCGTGAGAAAACGGGTGCATAGGGGCGCGACGGCCTCCGGCTTTCCGGCGGAAAGGAGCGTCTGCGCGCGGGCGGCCATCAGCAGCACCAGCGCCAGCCGGTCGCGGACAGAGCGGCGGCGGTCCTGCGCCAGCGTGATCGCGGCGTCACGGAAGGCACGCACGGCAAAATACAGCGTGGGGTCGAGCGCGTTCGGCGTGGTGACGGCTTCGCACGTCTCCTGCGTGAGGAAGGAAACGGGCTCCGGATGCTCCAGAAGCAGCCGCGCCGCCTCCGGGCAGGAGACGCAGAGCGTGATCTCCTGTACCGCGCCGTATTCCTCAAGAAAACGGGGGTGGCTGGCGCAGATGCGGCAGAGCCCCTTCTCTCCGAACTGCGCCTGAAGCGGGCAGAGGCCGTCCTCTGTCAGCAGGACGCATTTGCCGTCATCGCCGAGGCGGAAGCAGGTCTCGCCGTCCTGCACGGAAAAAGCGTCCTTCAGCCTCTGGCCGAGCTCGCCTGTGACCGTGCGGTAAAACGCCATTGCGTCCTCGTCAACGACGACCTCCCAGTCCTTGCAGCAGGTGTCGGGGCAGTCGCCTGCCAGACAGTGAAATTGCGGGTAAAAATCGGGATAGATCTGCTTCATGCTCAGCGCCTTCTTTCATTGTGCCATCATACACAATTCCGCGCGGCGCGTCAATATTGCTATTTTCCGCAGCGTGTGATATAGTATCAAAAGTATCCCAATCTGCCGATGAAACGGAGAAAAGAATGAAAAAAATCAAACAGACCTATCTGCGCAGCACATATATCACGCTGGCGATCCTGGTGCTTTTCATGGTCGCAGGCTCGATATGGGATCTGCAAATTTCAAAATGGATCTATCCCGGTCATGAGAACAGCATCGGCCAGTTTTTTGCGGCGTTCGGCGAGCTGCCGGCCTTTCTCGCGCTGACGTGCGCGGGCTCGCTGCTGCTGGTCTATCGCGAGCGCATCAATCCGGCGTGGAGCGCGCTGATCGCGGCGTGCGGCGCGGCGCTGATCGTGATGGGACTGGTGCTGTGCGTGCATGAGGCGACCGACAATGTTCCGGCGCTTCCCATGTGGGTCGCGCTGCTGGTGGCACTGTTTATGGCGGCGATCACGGCGGCAGGCATTGTTTACTATGCGCGCGGCGCATCGGCCAAGACCGTTGTACGGTTCGTGCTGACGCTGACGGTCGTGGCGATCGGCACGATGCTCCTCATCAACATCGTCAAGGTGCCGTGGGGACGGGCCAGAATGCGGCTCATCACGCTGACCGGCAACGACTCTTATTTCAGCCCCTGGTGGAAGGCCGGGAGCGAGCTTAAAAAGAAGCTCGTCGCGGACGGTGTTTCCAGCAGCGAATTCCGCTCCTTCCCGTCGGGACATACGGCGTGCGCGGCATGTGCGATGCTGCTGGCGCTGCTGCCGACGCTCAAAAAGGGCGCGGAAAAACGCATTCCGCTCTTGTATCTGCTCGGCTGCGGCTGGTGCGCCGTGACGGCGTTCACGCGCCTGCGCATGGGCGCGCACTTCCTGACTGACGTGACCATGGCGTGGCTCATCACGCTGGGAATGTGCGTTTTGAGCGTCTACCTGTTCTATTTCAATAAGAAATTCTTCACAAGGCTCTGGGCGTTCATTTCCGAATCGCCGAATCCCTTCACAATGAGGAAAAAGAAAACAGATCTGTGACAGCATAGACTGCCAAAAAACTTTTCGACAAGCGTCAAAGCCGGCTCGTGCTTCTACATGAGCCGGTTTTTCAGCGCCGCGGCGCAGAAACTCTGTTCAAGGACGCCCGGATATGGTATATTATAAATAGGAAGATCTTGACGTTTGAAGCCTGAAAACAGAGAACGCTTTCGGGACGGCAGAAGGGAGGAATCGGCATGCAGAGATTGCAGATAATTGTTTGGCTGCTGCTTTTGGTGCTTCTGTGCGGCTGTACGGCGCAGGTACAGCCGGACGTGCTGCCCGAGGCACTGCCTGAGACCGTATCCGAACCGATTCCGGAAGCGGCGCAGGAGACGAGGGAAAACCCGGAGCCTGTTTTGGAGGAAGCAGTCATCGAGGAGCCGGAGGAGGAATATGCGCTGCTCCCGGCGGAGCCGGTCTGGCTGCTTGGACGCCTGACGGAGACCTGGAGCGCGGGAGAGATGCAGTGGGCCGAACGCGGCAGTGTGCTGGAGGCGATCGCGCCGCTGCGGCTGTCCGATGCGGAGGCGCTGCTGGACGGCCTTCCGTCCGTCTCCTATTTGCAGCAGGACTATGTGCCGCTGGCAGATGTCGAGCAGACCTTCGGGCTGGAATGGGGGCAGGAACCGGACGGGCTGCGCTACCTTGCAAAGAGAAAAACCGTCGGGGAGATCCCGGACGGCTACAACGTGCCCATCCTCATGTACCACGCCGTGGGCGATGACATCTGGGGCTATTCCGATCTGTTTGTCAGTACGGCGAACATGGAGGCACAGCTCAAATGGCTTCAGGAAAACGGGTATGAAACGATCTGGTTTTCTGACCTTGCACACATCGAGGACTATGAAAAACCGGTCATTTTGACATTTGACGACGGCTATGATGACAATTACACCGTCCTGTATCCCCTGCTTGAGCAGTATCAGGTGAAGGCGACGATCTTCGTCATTGGCAATGCGATGGGAAGCGAGCACAAAATGACGCGCGAGCAGGTGTATGAGCTGGCGGCCTCCGGCCTCGTCAGCATCCAGAGCCATACCTACACGCACGGAAACCTGAGCGCGATGGACGAGGAGACGCTCCGGCAGGAAATGGAGCGCTCCAACGCGGCGCTCGCGGCCGCGACCGGGCAGATTCCGTATGTGCTGTGCTATCCGGAGGGGAAATACAGCCACCTGACCATGGAGGTCGCAAAGGACTACTATGCGTTTGCGCTGCGGATGGACGGCTGGACCTATCAGACCGGTATGGACCGGTATCAGGTGCCGCGTAGCTACATCTCGCGCCGAACCGCCATCTATGATTTCAATTGGTATGTCGGGCAGGCGGGAAAGGCACGCTGACAATGCAGGACGTCAAAAACCTCGCAGTGCTTCACCATACAAGGTGAGACGCCGCGAGGCTTTGCATGCCGGCATGCGGCAGGAACCGCACGCTCCCTATTTTGATTTTGCTTTTTGCATCGGACGCAGGAACCAGACCGCGACGAGCATCGTCAGCACCTCGGCTGCGGGGACGGCAAGCCAGATGCCTGTCAGGCCGAGCTTCTGCGGCAGAATGGTCAGGAACAGAAGCAGCAGCGCAAACGAGCGCAGGAAAGTGATCATGCCCGAGAAATATCCCTTTCCGTATGCCATCATGCGGACGGAGGCGAAGATGTTGATCCCGGAGAACAGGAAGCCGAGCCCGTAGATGCGCATTCCGGTTACGGCGATCGGGAAGACGGCGTTGGAACGCTCCACAAAGCAGGACACGCCCGCCGAAGCGAGGAAATACGTCAGCGCGTAGATGACAAACGGGGCAATGGCGAAAAAGCGGTGCGCATAGCGCTCAAGCTTCCGGCAGACGGCCATTTTTCCCTCACCGTATGCCCAGCCGAGGGGCGGCGCAATGCCGATGGAAAAGCCGGAATATACACCGATGAACAGGAATTGCAGATACATGATGATGGAGACTGCCGCAACGCCGTCTTCGCCCGCAAAGGCGAGCGCGGTGCGGTTGAATACGATGGTCGTGATGGCAACGGCGAACTGGTTGATAAACTCCGACCCGCCGTTTACCAGACAATACAGCGATTCCTTCACGGACAAGCCGCGCAGCGTAAACGAAAACGTCTTGTTTTTGCGCAGGAAGTAGTAAATGCCCATGCAGGTGGAGAGTGCGAGCCCCATGATCGTCGCAAGTGCCGCGCCGCGGATACCCATCTGCATCCTGCCGACCAGAACGTAGTCCATGACGATGTTCAGAACGCCGCCGGACAGCGCCGTTGCAAAGCTGTATGTCGGTGAGCCGTCAACGCGGATGAAATAGGGGAACAGCTCTTTTCCAATCATGAGCGGCGTGCCCCACAGCCACCAGAGCGCGTATATCTTGCAGTCCTGCATCGTCAGGGGCGTTGCGCCGAGCAGCGTCAGGATGCCGGACAGATTCAGCAGTACGCCGAGCGCGACAAGACCGCCCACGAGCATGGACGCGATCACACTGGCGGAAAAGGCGCGGCTTGCCGCGTCCTTTTTGCCGCCGCCGATGTGCAGAGCGACAACGGCGCTGCCGCCTGCGGCAAAGGCCAGCGCGATACCGAACAGCACGTTGACGATGGGGTAGACGATGTTGATCGCGACCAGCGCGTTCGTCCCGACGTAGGCAGAAACGAAGATGCCGTCAATGATGGTGTAGACTGTATTGAACAGCGAGGTCAGATAAGTCGGAATGATGAACTTCAGGAGCTTCCCGAAGCGAACCTCCTTCTCAGAGGCGAAAATCAAAGTATTGTTCATAATATCTCCTCCCGGACACCACTATAAAGCTTAAAGGTACTTGAAGGTCAATAGGGAAGATGCTATGATGGGCACAATGCAGGAGGGAACGGCATGGCTTGGAATTTTCAGATCGGGGAGATTGCTCGCTTTTTCGACGTACCGGCGTCCACACTCCGCTATTGGGAGGATATGGGCGTCGTGCACCCGGCAAAGGGTGCGGAAAATCACTATCGCGAGTATTCGATCGAAGATCTGATGACGATCTCCGACATCGTGTTTTATAAAAACCTCGGTTTGCAGTTAAAGGAGATCCGCGGGATCAAGGACCTGACGCCGGAGCAGCACGGCGCGCTGTTTACGGAAAAGCTTTCGGAGCTGGAACGTCAGCAGCAGATGCTCACGCAGCGGATGAAGAAACTCCGCCGCCATATACAGGCGCTGGGGATTCTGGAGGCACTGGAGCGGGAGCCGTACCGGGAGACGGACATTGATACCGAGTGCATCGTCTCCTTTGAGCTGATCGAGCAGGACAAGCTGCGGCAGTATATTGACAATCCGTATTTGTATTCCCGTGTGCAGCATTCCGAGACGCTGACGCAAGAGCGGCGCGGGTTGACCGTTCCTGCGGATATGGCCGCATCGTTTCCCGAGTCCATGATCCTCTGGAGAAAGCAGAGCAGCCGCTACATCGTGTTTCTGATGCGCGAGGAAGTGACCGCCGGATTTCCGAACGATCTGCGAAAGCATCTGGAGCAGATTCAAAAGACCCATCGCACCGGCGCGGTCATCAGTCGTTTTCTGTTGTGTGCGCAGGAAAACGGCAGGACGTATGATTTCTACCAGTCCTTTGCAGAGATTCTTCCGGAGCCGAAATGACAGCAAAAAGCCCTCACGGTCTGCTGATCGTGAGGGCATGCTGGTTTTTCGGGGTTCGAGGGCGGCTAGTCTTCCGTCTCGGCGGGAACGAACAGCGGCGCTTTGGAGAAATCCAGCACAGCATGGCAGTTCGGGCAGGTCTCAAGCGTCTTGCGCGAATAGAAGTCGCTCGGCATGACCTTTTTACAGTGCGGGCATCTCCACGCGGAGAGCTTCAAAAACGTGTCAAGCGAGATGGTGAGCACCGCGAACGAGGCGAAGATCACCAGCATCGTGATCGTACTGGCCTGCTGGAAGAAAAGCGCCCCGAGAATAAAGACATATTTGAGCGCATTTGTGACCGGCATCAGTTTCCTGCACGCATACAGCGACAGGACTTTTTTCTCCGGCATCGGTTTTTGAGATCTCATTGTATCGTAGCCTCCGTATAATTCATTGATTTTGCCGCCTCCTGCGAGCGGTAGAGATCCAGCGATTCGCGGTCGATCAGCGCCGGGACGACGCCCTGCCGCGAGACGCAGAATCCGGCGGCGTAGAGCGCGGCCTGAATGGCCTGCTCCAGCTCCACGTTTTCGGACAGATACACCGCCAGCGCGGAGATGAACGCATCCGAGCCGCCGGTGGTGTCTGCGGCAGCGTGCTCGGAGGCCGGGAAGAGTCTCGTGTGATCCGGCGCGTGCAGATAGCAGCCGCGTTCACCCAATGTCAGGATCACGCGCTTGACGCCCTTTTTGAGCAGATATTCGCACTGCTCATAGTGATTTGTGAGATCCGGGCAGAGGAGGTTGATCTCCTTTTCGTTCGGAATGAAATAGTCTACCATCGACAGCAGCTCATCGCTGAGTACCGAGACGACGGAGGGCTTCATGATGATCTTGACGCGGTTTTTCCGTGCCAGCTTCGCCGCGTGCAGGATCGCCTCCATCGGTACCTCGGTCGAGAGCAGGCAGAAGGCCGCGTTTCGGAACAGGTGGCTGCACGCGCTGATGTCGGTGTTGGAGACGTTGGAGTTTGCGCCGTTGTAGATGGTGATGGCACTTTCGCCGCTGTTCAGAATATGAATGATGGCGCGGCCCGTGTTTTCCTCGTCCTGTGTGACGTATTCGGTGTGGACGTGGTATTTGCTCAGCGTGTCGTAGATCTGCACGCCGTCAAAGTCACCACCCGTGCGGCCGATCAGATAGACGCTTCTGCCGAGCTTCGCAATGCCGACCGCCTGATTGAGGCCCTTTCCGCCGGGGATCATTTGCAGTGTCTTTGCGGCGATCGTCTGCCCGAGCTGCGGCAGGAGCGCCGTGCGGATGTTGATGTCCATATGGATGCTGCCGATCACAAGAATGTGGCGCGGAGAGTAGTCACGCGGCGTTGTGATGGTGACCGGCGAGATCTCCTGCACGCGGTCATCGGTGAAGGCGCTGTTACCCTCCTGATGCTCGATCTGGCTGATGAGGTGATCGATCAGGAAACGGCTGTATTCACGGTACGGAAGGACGATCTGGGAATAGGCCCGGTCGCCGGGATGACGCTCCGAGGTGATGGCAAGCAGCGAAAAGTCCTGCGGCACCAGATAGTTGAGCCTTGTGAGCCGCTGCTGCAATGAGATGGCGATCTCATGCCCGACGCAGACTGCCGCCGTGTATCCGGCTTTGACCAGATCGATGACGCGCTCGGGATCATAATGAAGATAATCATCCTCGGTGGCGCTGATCATTCTGGAGAGCAGGTGCTTTCGGAAACCCTCAAACAAGATGGCATTTTCCGTCCGCTCGTCGCCGTAAAGGAATGCGATGCGGCAATGCTCGCGCGCGGCAAGCGCCTCGGCAGCCATGCGTCCGTAGGCGCGGAAGTTGATGAGCATCTGCGGTGGTGCGTGTACGTCGCCGAGCAGCAGATACGGCACGTCCAGGGCCTCGGCCTGTGCGTGCGCCTGCGACAGATCCGACGCAGGCTCCCAAAGCAGAGCGTCGATCGGCTCGTTGGAAAGGAACGAGAGAAACTTGTTTTCCTCGGCCTGACGGCCTCCGCTCGCACAAAGGATGGGGTAGTAGTTGTACTGCTTGGCGGCGTCGATCATGGCGTTCATGAGAGCGGGCTTTGAAAATGAGGAGCCCAGCAACAGTGCCAGCTTATAGGTGCGCTCTTTGGAGACCTGACGGATGTAGTTGCTCGGAGAGTAGTGGTACTGACGGACGATCGCCATCACACGTTCGCACGTTTCGGGTCGAATACTGTCCGATTTTCCGTTAATTATCTTGGAAACCGTACCGGGAGACACATTTGCAAGTCTCGCAATATCCTTAATGGTCATAGGTGATCCCTCCCATGGACGCCGTTTGATTGAGCCTATTCTAGCACGCTCTGCGCCGCCGCGTCAATCTATATTTTGTCAAAACATACAAGAGCGTTGTAAAAAACACAAAAAACCTGTGGAATGCTATTGACAAATTATGAAGAATGACATATAATTTGCGGCGTAGGGAAGAAACTAGTTTACGAAATGCGTTTCTCCAACACGAGGACGGCGAACACGTCCTATGAGGGAAAGGGAAGTTGTGACATGAAAAGAGTTCTAATCATCGGAAGCTTGAACATGGACGCGTCGATCCGCCTTGACCGTCTTCCGGCATCCGGAGAAACGGTCCTCGGTGAGAGCGTCCGCTACATTCCCGGCGGCAAGGGAGCCAACCAGGCGGTCGCGGCCGGACGGTTGGCAAAAGAGAGCGAGGTCAGCATGATCGGCTGCGTCGGCGGAGACAGCTTCGGCGACACGCTGCTGGAGAGCCTCCAGTCCGCCGGTGTGCAGACGCCGGGCATCCGGGCCTGCCAGTCGGCAACGGGCCTTGCCATTGTAATGGTCGATGAACAGGGCAGCAACCAGATCATCGTCATTCCGGGCAGCAACAGCAGCTGCGACAAGCAGTATCTGTGCAAGATGGATTCGGCCATTCAGGAAGCGGATTACGTCGTACTCCAGATGGAGATCCCGTATGAGGCTGTATATTATGCTATCCGCCGTGCCAAGGAGCTTGGCAAGACCGTCCTTCTGAACCCGGCACCCGCGCCGGATCACATCCCGGACGAGATTTTGCCGATGATCGACTATCTGACACCCAACGAAACGGAGCTGATGCGCCTGAGCGGTCAGCAGGGCGATTCGACAGAGGATTACATCCGTGCAGCACGGAGCTTTGTGGAAAAGGGTGTCGGCAACCTCGTCGTCACACTCGGCAGTCAGGGCGCGCTGGTCGTCAACCGTGAAATGATCGAGATTGTTCCGGCTGCCAAGACCAATGCGGTGGACACGACGGCTGCGGGCGATTGCTTCAACGCCGCGATGGTCATCGCACTTTCCGAGGGAAAGCCGCTTATGGAGGCTGTTCGCTTCGCGAACGCCGCGGCTGCGATCTCAGTCTCCCGGCACGGAGCGCAGCAGTCGCTTCCGACGCGCGCAGAGGTCGAAACGGTGCGGTGATCGAGCCTGCATCCGGAGCGCCAACGTCTTATTGGCCGACGCACAGAAGCGCGGCTTAAAATAAGAAGGAAACAAAAATATAATAATGTGGAGGAAAATCGCAATGAAAAAACTGATCGCACTGCTGCTGGCAGTCCTGATGGTCGCTGCCTGTGTTGGCTGCGCCAGCAAGACGAACGATTCCAAGCAGAACACAACCGACGACAAGCAGACCACAGACAACACCGAAGCGCAGAAGCCCGCTGACGAGCAGCACAGAGCGGCGTTCATTACTTCTACCGCTCGCGGCAACGAATTCATCGACCTGATCTGGGACGGCTTCCTCGATCTTGAGAAGGAAGGCTGGGAAGTCAAGTGCATTGAGTGCTTTGAGACTGCCGAGCAGGCCGAGCAGATCTATTCCATGTGCGAAGAAGGCTATGACCTGATCTACTCCAACGGCGACGACATCAAGAAGGCCATCGAAGATCTCGGCAGCGAGCTGAACGATGCGTACCCCAACGTCCACTTCTTCTTCCTGGACACTTACGAAGATCCGCAGATCGACAATGCGACCTCCGTCACCATCGACCCGTTTGAGGCTTGCTTCATTGCCGGTTATCTCGCAGCCATGGTCACCGAAAAGGAGACCATCGGCATCATGATGCCTCTGGACGACGCAATCATGGCTCGTTTTGAGAACGGCTACTACGCCGGTATCGAGTATGCCAACCGTGAGGAAGGCCTCAACAAGAAGTGGGTCAAGGCTTACACCAACAGCTGGAGCGACACCACCAAGGGTTACGAAGCTGCCGTTGCTATGAACAGCAACTACGACATCGACCTCATCATCCACTGCGCGTATATCTCCGGTTACGGCGTCATCTCCGCCTGCTCCGACCTTGGTCTCAAGTGCATCGGCGTTGACGGCTGGCAGGGATACGTTGATCCGTGCGTCTTCTGGTCCGCAATCAAGTCCATGAACGTGGCCGTTCTCAAGACTGCGCACGCATGGGAAAACGGCGAGGAGCTGCCCATGCACCTTGAGTACAGCGTCAAGGACGGCGGCGAGGCCTACTACGAGCCCGACCTGGAGAACCTGAGCCCCGAGCTTCAGGAAAAGGTCGTTGCCCTGCGCGACAAGATCGTCAGCGGCGAAGTCGACGTCTTCTCCAACGGCTATGAAGAATATCGCGTGACCAGCAACAATTAAGCAAGTATCGCAGAGGGGCTGGGCGTTCAGCCCCTCTGTTTTTCCACAGATAAGCGGAGAAAAGGTGGCTAGAGATGGACAACAACTACATTCTTCAGATGAAGAATATTCGCATCACGTTTGGTGCGCTGGTTGCAAATGACAATGTAAACCTGAATGTAAAAAAAGGTACCGTCCACGCGCTGATCGGTGAGAACGGCGCTGGCAAGAGTACCCTCATGAATGTACTGACCGGCATTCTTCGCCCGGACTGCGGCGAGATCATTTTGAACGGTGAAGAGGTCACGTTCAAGAATTCACTGGATGCTGCAAAGCACGGCATCGGCATGGTCTACCAGGAGTTTATGCTCTTTAATGACCTGACCGTCTTTGACAACATCATCATGGGCTTCGAGGAAAAGAAGTGCGGCGGCCTGTTTATTGACCGTAAGAGCTGCCGCAAGCGTGTCGAGGAGATCTGTGAGAAGTACCACTTCAACATCCCCCTTGATGCAAAAGTCGCGGATCTGCCGGTCGCCATGCTCCAGCAGGTCGAAATTATGAAGGTCCTCTATAAGAAAGCGGATATCATCGTTCTTGACGAGCCGACGTCCGTTCTGACGCCGAGCGGCGTAGAGGGTCTGTTTGATGCAATTCGGAATCTGACAGCGGACGGAAAGACCATCATCTTTATTTCGCATAAGCTCAAAGAGGTCTTTGCGATCGCGGACCATATAACCGTCCTCCGCAGCGGCAAGGTGACGGGCAACGTCCTGCCGAGCGAGGTGGACGAGCACTCTCTGGCGAACCTGATGATCGGACGTGAGGTCATGCTCGAAGCGGATAAGCATCCGACCGAGCCGGGCGAGACCGTTCTGAGCGTCAAGAACCTCCGTGTCAAGGATGCAGACGGCGTTGAGCGTGTCAAGGGCGTCGATCTGGACATCCACGCGGGCGAGATCGTCGGCATTGCCGGCGTTGCCGGCTCCGGCCAGCAGCAGCTCGTCTCCGCGCTCTTTGGTCTGAGCACACCGGAGGAAGGAAGCGTCATCGAATTCTGCGGCAAGGACATCACACGTGCCACGCCGCGTGAGCACCGTATCATGGGTATCGGCTACATCCCGCAGGACCGTCTCGGTGCAGGCGGCAACGGCGTGGGTACGCTTTGGGAAAACGCGATCATGGGCTATCACATCGCGCACGGCTTCAAGAGCCGCTATTTCCTCGACCGTCCCGCGATCGAAAAGTTCACAAATGACGTCATCGCCATGTTCCATGTCAAGGCACAGAGCATTCAGGACAAGCTCCGCTCCCTGTCCGGCGGCAACATGCAGAAGCTGATCGTCGGCAGAGAGAGCATTCAGAACAACAAGCTCCTGCTCATCGAAGACCCGACCCGCGGCATCGACGTCGGCGCGATCGAATTCGTATGGGCAAAACTGCTGGATATCGCAAAGTCCGGTGTGGCGATCCTGCTGGTCAGCCATGAACTCAATGAGGTCATGCAGCTTTCCGACCGGATCAAGGTCATCTACAACGGCGAGCTTTTCGACGGTGGTAAGTATAAAGAGAAAACCGACAAGGAAATCGGCCTGCTGATGTTAGGAGAGCACGGAAATGATAGCAAGTAATATGAATCTCAACCCTTTTAAGGGTACTAAGATCTTTACCTTTGAGCGGAAGGTCAGCGTCGTGCGTTACATCGTGTCCTTCATCGGCGTGCTTCTCATCGGTGCGCTGCTGATCGGCGCGCAGGGTGAAGACCCTGTCAACGCCGCAAAGCTGATCGTCAAGGGCGCCTTCGGCGGACGTACGCAGTTCGGCAATTCCATCCGCTGGGCAACGCCCTGCATTTTGAACGGCCTTGCCGCGATCATCGCGTTCAAGTCCGGCGTCAACAACCTCGGCATCGAGGGTCAGATGTACATCGGCGCCTTCACCGCCGGCGTCATGGGCTATTATGTCCAGCTCCCGCCGGTCGTCCACGTCATCGTGTGCCTGCTGTGCGCAGGTCTCGCGGGCGTGCTGTGGGTCGGCATCCCGGCGATCATGCGTCTGTTCCTCCGCATCAACGAATATGTTACGACCATGATGATGAACTTCGTCGCAACACTGCTTTGCGATTACATCGTCATCTGGAAGATCATCCCGTCGCTCGGCATCGTGACGACCACCGCCGCAACGCCTCCCATTCAGAAGACGGCCGAGCTGACCAGACTCATCCCCGCAACCACCGCGAATACCGGCTTTATCCTGGCTGTTGCGCTGGTGTTCATCGTCTGGGGCATGTACCGCTACACGCTCGTCGGCTATGAACTCAAGCAGGTCGGCGAAAATCTCCGCTTCGCGCAGGTCGGCGGCGTCAATGTCAAGACGACCTTCCTCGCGATCTTTGCACTGTCCGGTTTCTGCGCAGGCCTTTGCGGCGGCGTCGAGGTCACCGGCGGCTACCACAAGTACGTTTCCAACTTCTCCGCGCTGATGGGCTGGGAAGGCATCATGATCGCAAACATCAGCAACCTCAACCCGATCGCGCTGCTGCTGATCTCCCTGATCTGGGGCGCACTCAAGACCGGCGCTATGGCGATGGAGCGTGCGACGACGCTCAACCGTCTGACGGTCAACCTGCTGCAGATGATCTTCGTGCTTTGCGTCTCCATCGACTACGAGGGCATTTTCCGCTATTTCATCAACAAGAAGCGCAAAAAAGAGAGTCTTGCCGAAAGCATGCGCAAGATCGAAGAAGAAAAGAAGAAGGAGGGCTGAGTCGTGTTTTGGGATATTTGTAAAACTGCTGTCAGCGTTGTAACCTTTGCATCCGCACTTCGCCTTTCCTGCCCGCTGATCATCGGCTCCATGGGCGGCTGCTTCAACGAAAAGACAAGTACCGGCAACCTTGCCTACGAGTGCTTCATGCTCACCGGCTGCTTCTTCGGCGCCTGGGGCGCATTCGTGACCGGCAGCCCCGTGCTCGGCTCCCTGATCGCGATCCTCTCCGGTCTGGCGCTCGGCTCGATCTACGGCCTGCTCGTTTACCACCTCAACTGTAATGCCATGATCGTCAGCGTCGCGTACAACAACGGCGCATGGGCGATGACGACGCTGCTGATGGTCATCACATGGGGCGTCCGCGGCAACTACACCGACCCTGCGATCGTCAGCTATAAGACGGTCAACATCGAGTTCTTCAAGCAGTTCCCCGTGCTGGATATGCTGTTCAACAACTCCATCGGCATGGTCTACCTTGCCTTTGTGATCGCAGCTGTTGCCATCATCGTGATGTACAAGACGCCCTTCGGCCTGCGGCTGCGCGGCGTCGGCATCAACCCCACCGCAGCGCAGTCTGCCGGTATCAACGTCAGAAAGTACCGCTGGATCTGCCTGCTCATCATGGGCGCCATGATGGGACTTGCGGGCTCCTACATGCCGCTGAGCGGCTCGAGCATGTTCACCGAGCGTATGACCGACGGACGCGGCTTCCTGTGTCTGACTGCCATTCTGGTCGGACGTGCCGACCCGTTCCGCACCATGCTTCTGGCGATGCTGTTCGGTTATTCCAGTGCACTGACCCTCGTGCTTTCCTCCTACGGCCTGCCCAGCCAGATCCTGTCCATGCTGCCGTATTTGATGGTCATGGCTGTTCTGCTGATCACCGGTATCAAGAAGTACAGGGGCATTGATATTTCCAGTGAAGCGATCTGATTACGAGAAGAAGGAGAAGCAACACATGATCAAGCAAGAAGAGATCCGCGTTGAGCGAGCAGAGTATATTTATCGCTGTGTCCATCGCGTCATGGAGGGCGACTGCCAGATGGAGCATGGCCCCATCGCCGTGACGGTCGGCCCGCTGCTGGCGGACAAGTACGCCGTCACCAACGCCATGTATGCCGAGTTCCTCCGCGAGTCGGGATACAAGCCCAAGGATCCGAGAAACTTCCTCAAGCATTGGGTGAACGGCACCTACCGTGAGGAGGACGCCGATCTTCCTGTCGTCAACATCACGCAGGACGATGCCAAGGCCTATGCCGCTTTCTATGGAAAGCGCCTGCCGACCGAGCAGGAGTGGCAGTACCTTGCCGCCGGTCCGCATCATCTGAAGTGGCCGTGGGGCAACGAAAAGGACTACACCAAGTGCAACGTCTACTCCAAGGGCCTTGTTCCCGTTGACGCATATCCCGAAGGCGTGTCTCCGTTCGGCCTGTACAACATGTGCGGCAACGTCTGGGAATACACCGACGAGCTGCATTATGACTCCGATCATAACCACTATTTCATCACGCTGCGCGGCAGCTGCTTCTACACTGCGCCGGATTACTGGCACACCGAGGGCGGCGCCATCGCAAATGACTATCATCTGAAGGTGCATCAGCTCGGCGACGCGATGGATCGCGCATCGACGGTCGGATTCCGCTGTGTAAAGGAGTGTGAATGATATGATTCGTGTACTGCCGGAACAGAAAATTGTGCTGCTGGAAAATGAAGCCCTGCGCGTGGCGCTGGACTACAGCTGCGGCCTGCATTTTGCCGAGTTCTCCAACCGCTTTGGTGCGGGCAAATCGAACGTCTGGCGCGAGCTGTTCACGCTCCGTGCCTATGGCGGAGAGTACGCAAGCGAGACATTCACCTGCACGAACGTCTCTTATGCCAAGGATGAGGCGCTGGAAATGGCGACCTTCCTGCTGGAAAACCGCGAGCTGTGCATGAAGATGCGCGTCCATCTTATGGACGAGGGCAAGCGCGAGCTGCGTCTGACCTATCAGCTCTGGGACGACTATAAGAACGGCACCCCGGCTGAGGTGTTCCTTCACATCCCGTTCCTTGCACAGCTTGAAAGCGGCGAGTCTGCCGAGCGCAAGTATTATCCGCTCAACACCGTCCGCGACAAGGACGGCGCAGACGTTCTCCACCGCGTCAACGAAACCTTCTACAGCTCGGACATCATCATGCCATTCGTGGTGTGCGGTGAGAACGGCCGCGGCTTCAGCATGGAGTTCCCGGTTCCGAGTGACCTCTCCGACCTTGGTTCGGTTCAGAATGTCAACTACCATTTCACCCGCATCTCCAACGAGACGGAGCTTCAGACGCATCAGATCGGCCTGAATGCCGACGCTTCCTTCAACGACACCGTCGATCTCATCATTGCAGGTCTCGAGGACGGCTGGGCAGAGGCGTTTGATGTCTGCCGCAGAAGATGGCGTCAGTGGTACGATTTCTCCGAGTACGAGCGTGAGGACCTGCAGTGGTTCCGCAAGTGTCCGGTCCACAACTTCACCTTCCTCTATGGCAATGAAGCCTTTGACCATGAAAACCAGAAGATCGACGTAGAGCGCCTTGTCCGCGAGGGTGAGGAGTTCGGCGGCTTTGACACCGTCATCCTCTGGAACCAGTATCCGCGTCTGGGCGTGGACGAGCGCACGCAGTGGGACTTCTATGACGATTTCCCCGGTGGCAGACCTGCTCTCCGCAAGGCGATCGACGAGCTGCATGCACACGGCGTCAAGGTGCTTCTGCCCTTCATTCCGTGGGATCGTCACGAGCACGAGGGCACCGATTCGATGGGCAGCGAGCTTGCGCGTCTTGCCGCGGATACGGGCTTTGACGGCCTGCATCTCGACACCATGAAGATGTTCCCCCATTCTGCAAGAGAAAAGCTGGATGCAGTGCGTCCCGGCATCGTTCTCGAAACGCAGGGTCATCCGATGAAAAAGCGCTCCATGGAGTACATCACGGCGTCCTGGGACGAGTTCTGGAGTGCCGACCCCATGCCCGAGGAAGACGTCCTCCGCTTTATGAACCCGCAGCACTGCGCGCCCGTCATCGGCCGCTGGCTCCGCAATGACGACAAGGACAAGCTCATCAAGCGTGCCGAGTTCGGCGCAGCCCCCATCGTCATCTGGCAGGACATTTTCGGCCGCTGGATGCCGTTCAGCGACGCGCAGAAGCAGCGCATCGCACGTTGGAAGCAGGCGTATCTGCGGTATTACGAGATCTACTTCGGCAGAGATCCCATTCCTCTGTATGACACGCATGTGGAAAATGTATTCTGCAATGTCTTTACGGACGACGCAAAGACCGCGCAGATCTATTCGTTCTACAATGACACGGACCGCGCGCAGCGCGTCGAGGGCCTCGGCCTGTGGCGCTTTGCCGGTAAGAAAGCCTCCATCGTGCTGGGAGACGGATTTGCAGCGCTCGAGGGCGGCAAGATCTCCGCGACCATCGCGCCGAAGGAGACGCTCCACGTTCTGGTGGAGGGCGACTAAGTGCTGCAACGGAAGCTGGAACAGCTCCCGTGGTACCGCTGGTGCATTTTTGCGGTCTGCATTCTATGGGAGCTGGTCCTCTCCTCGCTGACTTTGCCGGACAGCGTCTATGTCGTCCCCGTGACGGCGGCGCTCGGCTTCAGCAGGACGCAGTTCACGTTGGTCTTTAGCATTCGTTCTATGGTACAGCTTGCCGGCAACCTCTGCTACGGCAAGCTGTATCAGAAATATGGCACAAAACCGCTGATGATCCTCGGTGTGGGGCTGCTGGCGCTCGGATATTTCCTGTACGCCGGAGCGTCCTCACTCTGGGTGTTCTATCTCTCTGCCGTCGCGGAGGGCATCGCGACCAGTCTGATCTCCGCTTCTGCGATGACGATCATTCTTGGCACATGGTTTGACCGGTCGGCGGGACTGATTTTCGGTGTGATCTTTGCCGGAAGCAGCATAGGCGGCGCAGCGCTTTCCTCCCTTGCGGGAAAAGCGATCGCCGCCTTTGGCTATTCCAGAAGCTACTTCTATACAGGGGTGCTTGCCATCGTTTCGGCGCTCCCGATCCTGATCTTTGCCTTCGAGCGCAGCTCCGCCGCGCAGGCATCCTCCGCGGAAAAAGCGCCCGTCATGACGCTGCGCCGGTTTCGCGGAGACCGGATGGTGCGGTGCGCGCTGGCGCTCTGCTTTGCAGTCGGACTGACGATCTACCCCATGGAGGCGAGCATTTCCGCCCATATGACCGACCGGGGCTTTGCACCGGAGTTCGGCGCGAACATGCTCGGCGCGGCGCTGCTGATCTCCGCGGCCGGAAAGATCCTGCACGGTGTGATCTATGACCGGTGCGGCATCCGCGCCGCCGCCTGCGCCGGAATGGGGTGCTTTGCCGTGGGCGCTGCGCTGTTTATCGGCGTGAGAAGCACATGGCAGGCATATCTGTTCGTTGTGGTTTTTGGACTGTCTATCGCAAATATCATGAATTTTGCGCCTTTTCTCGCAAAATCCCTCCTGCGGGCCGAGGAGTACGGAACGTACATCGGCTTTTTCTCCGCGGTCGTTGCCGCAGGAAACACGGTCGGTTTTGCGCTGATGAACGCCTGCTTTGACCGGCTGCATACCTATACGCCGTATGTGATCGCGCAGATCTTGCTTGCGGTCGCGGCGACTGCGGTTTTCTGCCGCATGCACCACAAATGGGAACGAGCCAAGAGAAAGGAGTCTGTATAAAATGATCGCTCAGGAAACTGTCCGAATCGAACCTGCAAGCTATATCTACCGTGTCTGCCACCGCATCATGGAGGGCGACTGCCAGATGGACCACGGCCCGAAGATGGTCACGGTCGGCCCATTGGAGGCGGACGTCTACTGTGTCACGAACGCCATGTACGCGCAGTTCCTGCGCGAAAGCGGCTATCAGCCGGAGCACACGGAAAACTATCTCAAGCACTGGGAAAACGGAAGCTACCGTGAAGAGGACGCCGATCTACCGGTCGTCAACGTCAGTCAGGACGACGCGAAGGCGTATGCCGCGTTTTACGGAAAGCGGCTCCCGACGGAGCAGGAGTGGCAGTATCTTGCCGCCGGCCCCGACAAGCTCGCGTGGCCGTGGGGCAATGAAAAACGCCATGCCTGCTGCAATGTGTTCAGTGAGCACCTTGAGCCGGTCAACGCCCATCCGGAGGGACGCTCGCCTTTCGGACTGTACAACATGTGCGGTAATGTCTGGGAATTTACGAGCGAGCGCATCACCGACGGCGGTGACGGACATACCTTCATCGTCCTGCGCGGCGGCTCTTATTATACGGCGCCGTACTATTGGCACACGGAAAGCGGCGCGGTACGAAACGATTGTCACTTGAAGGTCCACCTGCTCGGTGATGCGATGGACAGGATCGCAACGGTAGGCTTCCGCTGCGTCAGGGAGGTGCGGTAAATGGCTGAAAACATCCGTCAGTTCGTAATGCAGAACAACGCCCTGCGGCTGGAGCTGGATTTTGACCGGCAGGACGTCATCCGCTCTTTCACAAACCGCGGCAGTGAGGCACTCTGCAACTGCGGCCGCCCGCTGTTTTTCCTGCGCATTTACGATACCCTCTACAGCAACGCAGACTTCGTGCTGCAATCCGTAAGCGTCTGCGAAGACCGGACAGAGCAGCTCCTCACCGCACACTATACGCGCGAGGAAGACTGCCTTGCGGTCAAGATCCATTTTATCAACGACCGCCGCGAGACCATCCGCGTCCTGTATCAGGTCTACGATGGCTACCGCTATGGCGTGCCATACGTCTCGTTCCTGCGCATTCCGCTGCTCAGCGAGCTGGAGCTGGACGGGGAAGGGGACACACTCATGGCGCCCGGCTGCCAGTTCCGCAGTGGACAGGGCAAAAAGATCATCATGCCGCTGCGGGACTATCAGTACAGCTCGGACATCCGTCCGCCGCTGGTGCTGCTGGGAAAAGACCGCCGCCACGGCTTCAGCGTGACCTTCCCGGTCTTTTCCGACCTCGGAAGCCCCGGCCCGAACCAGAACCAGAACAAGATCCTGACGGAGCGCGAAAGCGCGCAGTCCATCCGCGAGGACGAGATCTTTATTGCGCCCGATGCCTCCTTCAACGATACGGTGGAGCTGATGATCACCGGCCTTTGCCGCGGCTGGGCGGAAGCGTTCGACCGTTACCGCGATTTCTGGTCGGCGAAATATGACTTCTCGGAGTATAAGCGCGAGGATCTGCAGTGGTTCTACAACACCGCCATCCACAACTTCGTCTTTTTCTACGGCGGCGAGGGCTTTGACCGCAGGACGATGAAGATCGATGTGGACGGCCTTCTGCGGCAGGGTGAGGAATTCGGCGGTTATGACACCGTCACCATCTGGAACCAGTATCCGCGTCTCGGCATCGACCAGCGCACGCAGTGGGACTTCTATGACGATTTCCCCGGCGGCAGAGCCGCCCTGCGCGAGGCAGTCGATCAGTTCCACAAAAGAGGCGTCTATGTGCTCCTGCCGTATATTCCGTGGGATCAGGGCAGAACAGAAACGACGGAGTCGATGGGCGACGAATTTGCAAGACTCGTGGCGGACACGGATGCGGATGGCTATCAGCTCGATACCATGTGCGATCTTCCGTACTCCTTCCGCAAAAAGTGCGACAACGTCAAGCCCGGCGTGCTGCTGCAAACGCAGTTCCATCCGACCAAGAACCACCCTATCGAGTTTTTGACTTCATCGTGGGACGAGTTCTGGCGGCGTGAGCCGATGCCGGAGGTCGATGTCCTGCGCTTCCTTCTGCCGCAGCACATTGCGCCGCAGATTGGCAGATGGCTGCGCTATGAGGACAAAAACATGCTCATCCAGCGCGCAAT
This sequence comes from uncultured Eubacteriales bacterium, assembly GCA_900548625.1. GTDB lineage: Bacteria > Bacillota > Clostridia > Oscillospirales > Oscillospiraceae > CAG-170. The sequence continues at coordinate 24,469 of URLO01000025.1, forward strand.
CTTCGGCGGCGCGCCGCTTGTGATCTGGCAGGATATTTTCGGCCGCTGGCTGCCGTATTCCGATGACCAGAAAGCCACCATTCGCGCGTGGAAGAAGCTCTATCTCGGCTACCGCGATATTTTCCAGGGGCCGAAGCCCATTCCGCTGTATGACACCGCCTGCGAGGGCGTATACTGCAACGTCTTTGCCGACGCTGCGGAGCGCCGCAGCATCTACGCGCTCTACAACGAGAATACAGAAGGCGCCGAGGCGGAGCTGGAGCTTTGGCTTCCGGGTGCGGCACATGCGGAGGCCATCTTCGGTGACGCGCGTCCGGAGCTTTGCGGCAAGAGCCTGCGGGTCCATGTTCCGGCACGCAGCGTGGTTCAGGTCCTGGTGGAGAACGCATGAAGCCTGACCTTTTGAACGGAAGCGGCTTCCGCGCGGTCCTGCGGTTTTCCTTGCCCATGATCCTGGGCGCGTTTATCCAGCAGATCTACACTGTGACGGACAGCCTTGTGGTCGGCAATGTAGTCGGTTCGGACGCACTGGCGGCGATTGGCGCCACAGGTACGTGCATCTTCTTCCTGCTCTCACTCAACAGCGGGCTTGCAAACGCCTGCTCCGTTGTGCTTGCGCAGGCATACGGCGCGGGCTCAAAGCGCGACATTGCGGCGTCGCTTGCAAGCACGCTCTATTATACAGTCCTCTGCGCGCTCGTGCTCGGCGTCGGAGGCGGCTTCTGCGTGGAGCCGCTCCTGCGGCTGATGCAGACGCCGGAGGACATCCTGCCGCAGGCCGTGCTCTATCTGCGGATCTACATCTGCTGCAGCGCTGGACAGATCGTATACAACAACGCCGCTGCCGTGCTGCAGGCGCTTGGCGACAGCAAAACGCCGCTGCTGTTTTTGATCGTATGCACCGTGCTGAACATTGCTCTGGATTTCCTGTTCGTGCTGGTGCTTCGCGCGGGTGTTGCCGGAGCGGCCGTCGCCACGGTCCTTTCGCAGACAATCTCGGGCGTGCTGTGCCTCGTCTATGCGGTGCATCGCTATCCCTTCTTCCGCCTGCGCGCCTCCGACCTTCGGTCGGACATGCGCAATATTGGCAGGATCTCCAGGATCGGCATCCCGATGGGACTGCAATCGTCGATCCTTGCCATTGGGGACATGATCGTTGCGGCGATCATCAATACCTTCGGAACGGATACCGTGGCGGCGTATTCCGCCGCAGACCGGATTCATCAGTTCATCATTCTGCCGTTTTTGTACTTTGCGACCGCGTTCTGCACCTTTGCGGCACAGAACATCGGCGCGGGACAGGTCGAGCGGCTGAAAAAGACGATGCGCCAGAGCACCTGTTTTGCGGCAGGCGTCGCGCTGGCATTCGGATTGCTGATCCGGACGCTGCGCACACCGCTTCTGATGGCGTTTCTCTCCGCAGACGACCCGCGCCTTGCGCAGGTGCTGCAGATCGGCGGCGACTTTCTGAGCATCGTCCCGCTGATGTATCCGTTCCTGGCGCTCATCTGGCTGTATAACTACATGCTGCGCGGCGTCGAGGAGGTGCGCATCCCGCTGATTTCGGGTGGAATCGAGCTTGTTTCCAAGATCGCGCTTCCGCTTTTGCTCGGTCATCGCTTTGGCTACATCGGCGTCTGGTATGCGTTCTCGATCTGCTGGGTGCTGGGCTGGATCCCGGCGGTGCTCTTTTACCGCAGCGGAAAATGGGTCACACGTTACGGCAGCAAGCGCCGCACCGCCTGAACCCGAGCATACAAAATCAGCTTCCCATCCGAGATGGGAAGCTGATTTTGAAAAAACGATGCAGTGCCCCGCGAGGCGCCGCGCCTGTGTTACAGGCAGTGACGGAGGTGGAGGTAGACCGTGTTTTTGGAGATCCCGAGCTGCTCCGCTACGAGGACAACGCTATCTTTCAGGTTAAAGATCCCGCAGTTGCTTAAGCGGCAAATGATTTCCTTGTTCTTGTTGTTCAAAGGAATCTTCTTGTCGGAAAAGACCTCGTCGCGAATTTTCACGACCTGCTTTTCGATGATCTCCCGGGAGTTTTCCGCGAAGGTCTCGGAGAATACATGCAGACGCTCGGAGGAATAGTTTTCTCGAATGAAGGTGGCGAGAGGCAGGTTCAGGAAGAAGTTGATGCAGAAAAAGCCGATGACGCGATGATTTTCTCCATGGATCGCAATGGTGGTGGAACGGATCGGCTCGCCGTTCTTATTTTCGGTAAAATAGGTTGCATAGGGGGTGTCGTCGTGCGATTTAATACGCTCGAACATCTCAAGGGCAAGGTCTGTGATGGGCGCGCCGACCTTTCGTCCGGTATAGTGCCCGTTCATGATGCAGATCACGCCCTCGTCGGGATTTCCAAGAGACTGTACCACAATTTCATATCCAGTGCCGAGATATTCTGATAGTCCTTTTGCCAGCCAGGTGTATGAGTCGAGAATGCAGAGGTCAGTTTCCGTCAGTTCTACAGCAGTAATAGGTTCCGTCATTGTCAGTTTTCCTTCCATTTCTTTTTTCTTTTTTTCTTCGTAAAACTCTGCCATGTCAATGCGCCATGCTTCCGCTGTACCGAGGGGCTGCGCAAGCAGTGTCGGAAAACGATTCGCTTTTTTCCAGTTCGCTGTGTTCAGCGCAGAAAAGGAGACATTTGCGCGGTGAAGGGGGCGTGTAAATTGCAAAGTAAAAGATTTTTTACTCCATAAAAAATTTTACTGTAATTATCAGCTGCAATTGTGCAATATCCACATAATACGAGAAAATAATTCCCCACAGACTAAAAAGAAATAACGTCTCCCTATTGACAATTAACACATGACAATTGTATAGTATAACAAAATAGCGAGAAAAGCAAGCGGGCAGATTGGGGGAAGTTACAAATCCATCCAGTACCTTGTCGAACGACAAAGTGAATGCCGCTGCGGCATGGATGGAAGGTGTAAAACCGCTGTTTGATGGCCTGTACGATCTCGCTGTTTCATGAGCGGTAGTTTATTTAACAAGGAGGTAATGTGGTTTGGTTCGCGATTTTTTGTTAGAGTATTGCAATAGACCGTTTGTTTCAGGGTTTGAGCAAATGACTCCGGATCTGCTTCCCAAGTATTTCATGCCGTTCTCGGATACGTACGAGAATGACAGACGCGGCAGTTATATTTTCTCCAAAAAGGGAGAAACGTCCCGCAGCGTTATGCTTGAGGCGCATGTCGATGAGTTGGCCTTCATGATCACAGAAGTGATGGCGGATGGATTTTTGCGATTCTCTCCTGTCGGATACTATAACACGCTGTGTCTGGAATGCCAGGATGTCGTCATTTACGGTAAGAAAGAAGTCCCCGGCGTTATTTGTGCACGCCCGGACAAGCCGCAGGATGCAAAAAACATCATCAACCTGCGCACGGACTGGCTTTATATCGATACCGGCCTTTCTCTCGACGAGGTAAAGGAACTCATTCAGCCGGGTGACGTTGCGCTGATACGCCGCAAGCCCTTTATGCTGGACGGCGATATCATGTGCGCCAGAGGAATGGACGACAAGACGGGCGTTGCAGTCATGCTGGCGGCAGCGCAGGAGCTGGAAAAGCTTCCGCACAGCAGCACGATCTATTATTCCGCTGCCGTACAGGAAGAAGGCCCCGGCCTTGGCGGACAGGTCGCAACCTACAAGATCCACCCGGACATTGCGTTCGCGTTTGACGTGGGCCATGGATGGGCGGAAGACCTCCCTGAAGATGAGATGCTCAAGCTGGGCGGCGGCCCGGCGCTCAGCATCGGCGGACGCTTCCATCCCGGCATGGTGAAGAAGTTCATTTCGATCTGTGAGCGCTATGGCATCCGCTATCAGCTGGAACCGACGCCCGCAGCCAGCGGCACGGACGCGGAGAGCATTCAGACGAATCGGGACGGCGTACCGGTCCTGCTCATTTCCATCCCGCTTCGCTATATGCACACCGGCGTAGAGACCGGATGTGTGACCGATATTGAAAACATCGGCAAGGCTGTGGCACATATGATTTCTGAGATCGATCAGGAGAATTGGGAGGGGTTGCTATGTTACTGAAAGCGTTATGCGAATGCAGCGGCGCTCCCGGCGGGGAGAAGGAAGTTCGCCAGTATATCGCAGCGGAACTTGAGCGCATCGGATGCCCGTACGAAATCGACAATCTGGGCAACGTGATCGCGCACCATCCCGGCAAGGCCGGAGAGCAGAAGGTCCTTTTTGCAGCGCACATGGATGAGCCTGCTCTGATGATCTGTGATGTGACGCAGAGAGGCTTCCTGAGATTTAAGGCAGTTGGCACCCGCGTAACACCCCGCCAGCTTTCCGGCCGTACCGTTCGGGTCGGGGAAAACGTCATGGGCGTCGTTGGTTTTGCACCCTACCACATGATGAGAATCACCGATGAGCAGAAAAGAAGATCTGCCGAAAACCAGCACATTGACATTGCCGCAGAAAGCAAAGAGCGCGCCCTCGAGCGAATTCAGATCGGCGACTACGCGGTGGTGGACAGCCCGTTTGTAGAGATGGGAGAAAACTGCAAGGGCCGCGCAATGGACAGCCGCCTGGGCTGCTGCGCAGCGCTGGAGCTGCTCCGCGAAGCACCGGACAAGGCCTTCGATGTTGTATTTACCACCATGTATGAGGTGGGACAGCGAGGCATGGAGGTCGCCGCGTATACCCAGCAGCCGGATCTGGTCGTCTCCATCGGCGCTGTACCGGCAACGGATGTCCCGGGCAGCCTGAATAAGGAAGGCCGCGTGGAGCTGGGACAGGGCGTTTGCATGGCACTTACAGACGCTGGCTTTGCATACCCGAGAAATACAGTCGAAGCATGGAGCAAGGCTGCCAAGGAAGCCGGGATCAAGAGCAGAGTCGTGCAGTACGCACCCGATGCAGCTCAGGCAGGATATGCGGCGCTGTGCCGCAACGGAGCGCTTGCGCTGTCGCTGCTGATCCCGTGCCGGACGCCTGCGGCGCCGGCCGGCATTATGAAAAAAAGCGACTTGAACGAAGCTGTAGCGATGCTGAAACTCATCGCGGAAAAGTGTTGAGGAGGGGTCAAAGTGAATTTGCATAATTTCGTAGAGCTGTGTATGTGCCCGGCACCCCTCGGCAACGAGCATGCTGCAAAGCAGTTGATCCGCAGCATGCTGCCGAACGGACTTGAGATCTCGGAAGATGTCGCGGGCAGCGCCATTGTTCGCAAGCCTGGCGAGAAACCGGGTCTTACGTTCTTTGCAAGCCTGTCTCAGCCCGTGGTACTCGTCACAGGCAAAAAGGCGGACGGCGCATGGGAACTGCAGCCGCTGGGAACGGGAAAGACGCTCGAATCCATGAACGGCTGGAAGGTTATGGACAGCAGCGGCGCACAGGCCAAGCTGGAGGTCAAGGACGGCGAACTGAGACTGACGGAGGACAAAGGCGTTCAGATCGGCGCCCTTCTTACCCGTCAGCCGGATTGGACGCAGGATGCGCTGAGCGTAAGCTGTGCGGGTATTGAAGATCGTGTCGGCTGCTGGCTTCTGACGGAGCTGCTGCGCGAGATGCCGGATGTCAAGGCAGAGATCACGTGCATCTTCCTGGCACAGGAGCAGCACTGCACGAAGGTCGCCGAACTGGCGATGAATGAGACAGACGCCGCGGTTGCGATCCGTCTGGGCTCTGCAAAGGTCAATGACATCAACCTGACCGGCGCGCCTGTCAACGCAGGCGGCGGCCCGGTTCTGAAGCTCCGCGAGCGCTATGTGTCCACAGACGGACGTCTGATGGATCTGGAGCAAATGGCCTGCCGGGAAGCCGGTGTGCCGTTCCAGTATGAGGTTCTGGAGCTGGATGTGACCGGCCTCTATACCGCCCAGTATGGTCACTGCGGCGTTGTGGTCGGCGGAATCGATGTTCCGGCAGAAGAAGGACGGATACTGCTGACAGACCTGCGCGATACGCGGGCGCTGGTCATGCAGCTGGCGGCAAACGCCGATCAGATTCAGCAGGCGCTGTGCTCGCTTCCCGCGGTGCAGCACCTGGCTCATACTAAAACCTAATTAAACGCTTCAATAATCCAATCGCGTCCGGTAATGCTGAAAATGGTATTAGGGGTAAGCGAG
>URLO01000026.1 GCA_900548625.1 uncultured Eubacteriales bacterium
CTGCCATTCTTCGTGTCGCGCCCGATGCAGCTCTGTGCTTCGGCAACAACGTCCATCTGCGATTTGAATTTTGGGATGAAGCGCAACGCCATGGAGAGGACGAGGGACAGCGCGGGAATGACGCGCCCGAACAGGTACACGAACTTATCTGACGTCATGACCTCGTTGTAGCTGGAAAACCAGAGAACAACGCTTGCCAGCATGACCGCTGCGGCCACGCCGTACAGCATGGACTCCAGCGTCAGCGGATTGCCGCCGGGCAAATACGTCAGTATCGTTTGACCTTCGTGATTGAACGCCGGGTTCACAAGCGCGGCAAGCGCCGCCATGGGAAGCAGTCCCATGACGGCAAAGCGCACCGCTTTTCTGCCCTTGAGATAGATGTCATACGCCAGCGCGCCGGTCAGAGAAATCGCAAGATAGACCGGGTGCATCAGGCACATTGAAAAAAGCAGGACGAGCGCGTAGTATAGAAAATTGATAATGGGATGGTAGCCGGAAAATGTATCTCTGTTTCTCATGCGTCACCGCCTGTCGCATAGCCGCCGCCAATGTCCTTGCCCTGCTCGCAGGTGTATTCCCATTCCACGACATCGCCGTTTTGAAGCTGATAGCGGCTGCATCCGTAGTTCGGAAACCAGTCGTTGACCTTGTACATCCAGCCGGACACCTCGCCGCAGTCAAACTCATAAAGGTTTCCAATACCCTCGATATAGGCAGAGTTATAGATCGGCGTCATGGAAAATTCCATATGGATTTTGTTATCCCGGCAGACCTGCTGGAGTACGTCAAAAACACTCTGCCCCTGCTTGAAGGTGACCTCCACGGGCTTCAGCAGCCAGCCGTCCTCCGGCACAAGCTCCACCTTTTCCTTGTCGCACAGATCCATGTGCTCCAGGATCGACGCGCAGGAAATAGAGATCGTACAGGTGTATTCCGTATCGCTGACCGACACGTCCTGCGGCTCGACCGGCTGCGGCTTACCCTCCGGGACGGGGTCGGTCAGGTACTCATCCTGCTCCTCCTTCCGTTCGGGTTTCCCATAGCCGTTTCCCGCCGCGCAGCCGCAAAGGAGCAGGAGCGCCAGAAAAAGCGCGGCCAGTCTGTAAAACTGCTTCATTGCATCACATCCGTCATGTCATAGAGTGTGGTTTCGCCTGTTTCGGCGCGATGGATCGCGGCCAGCGCATAAAATGCCTGCTCGGTCGCCATGCCGTCGTCGCCGCCGCTGCCGTCCAGCACATGCACGAACGCGCCGCTTTCCTGCGCGAAGCGCAGAAGCGCATCTTCGACGGTGATGCCGTTCTTCACAAAGCGTTCGTCGTCCAACGGGATGCCAAGCTCCGTCAGCGCCACGATCACTTGTGCGACCGATTCGCTGTTGCTCGATCCCCACGAAACATAGCCGCCGTCCGGCTCCTGCAAGGAGGAGAGGACTGCAAGGCCGCGTTCCACGGCTGCTTCAACCTCCGGCTGCTCGCGGTATTTGGCAAGCGCCTGCAGCGTCATTGCCGTGATGTCCACGTCCGGCTCGCCGCCCGTCAGCGTCCAGCCGCCGTCCGGCAGCTCCCGCGTGAGCAGCTCGTCCACATACATCTGCCGCGTCGCCTGCACAGCGGCATCCGGTTTTTCGGGAATTTCATAGTTCCCGCTGTCCAGCGCCAGCAGCGCGAAGATCGTGCCGTTGATGCCCTGCTTGGTGACCTGTTCGAAATCTGCCAGAGGTTTCAGCAGATTGAACCCAGCTACGCTGGCAGGATCTTTTCCAATGGCGGTCAGCGCCAGCACGGTGCGGGAATACTCGGTGTATTTGCGCTCACTGAGGACTCCGTTCTTCTCCCGGACAGCCGCTTCTACATTGTTATAATAGGTATCGTAGTATTTCTGCGGGGCCTTTACACCGGAGCGTGCCAGCCCGAAAATCAGCCAGTCGCCGCCAATGGAACCTGCCCCCGGCTCAGCCACCTGCGCTTGCAGGTAACCGGCCGTTTTTTCAAGCTGCGTTTTCGGTTTGCCGCAGGCAGTCAGGGAGAGCAGCAGGGAAAGCAGGAGAAGCAGCGTAAGCATCCGTTTCATGCCGGTTTGTTTTCTCATTTCTCTGTCTCCTTAACTGCGCGCGGTTTTCAGCGCAACGCGGGCAATGATTGCAGCGGCTTCCGCACGGGAAATATTGCTGTCCGGTGCAAAGCGGCCGTCTGTGCCGCGCCCCTGCAGCACCCCTGCCCGATAGAGCAGGCGGATTTCCGCCGCATAGGGCGCGCCATCCGAAACATCCGGGATTTTTACATCGGTGTGAAGTGCTTCCAGCTCCGTTTCCGGCAGCGCGCGTGCAAAGACATATGCCATCTGCGCGCGGCTTGCCGTCTGCTGCAAATCTGCAAAATCCTTCGCGCCGAGGATACCGCTGAACACCGCATAGGTCAGATAGGTGTCCCACCAGTGTTCACCCTGCTTCTGGTCAAATACATATCCGTCTCCCGTGTAGATGCTGTGGGTGACAGCTGCCATTTTGACCACCTCGGCCAGCGTAATGCTGTCGTCTGGTGCAAAGCGTCCGTGACCGCGGCCCGCCATGATGCCGAGTCGGACAGCCTGACGGACAACGCCCTGCTTCTGCGTGCCGTACCACTTGCTTTCGTCCACATCCGAATAGCCGGGATAGGCATTAGCAAGCGAGAAATTGTCCATGGAGGTCGTGCCGGTTTTGCTGCTCGATGTCTGACCGGAACCTTGGCCCTGATCTGGGCCTGCCGAGGGTGTCTGCTGGGGTGCGTCAATGGTCAGCGTCGCAGGCGAATAGCTCGCAGAAAGCGCATTTTGCTGTTCATCCGCAAAGGCGAACGGTTTGATGGCAATGCGCGTGCTGCCGCCCGCGGCAGATTCCTTCACCGAGAAAGTCATGGTAAAGAGCGTTCCGTCCTTCTTTACATTCTGCGTATGGATGGCCGAAACATAACCAAGCAGCGCACTTGGATTCTCTTGGTCGATATACTGCAGATTCACAACAGCCATGCCGCCGCAGAGGTATGGGCTTTCTGCCGCAGAACCATCCGGAAGTGAAAGCTCCTGCTTCGTTTGGATGGAATCCAGCGTCAGCACACTGCGGTCATATTCAATACCGAAGTCAAAGTTGGTAAAGCCCGGATTTCCGGCAATCTCCACATTAAAGGTGACGCTCTGACCCGGCTTTGCCGTGCTGTCGCCCTGTATGGATACCACACAGGGCGAGGCCGCAAACGCACCAACGGTAAGCGCCGCGACAAGCAGCAGGCAGAGAATTACTGATCTCAGTTTATGGTGTTTCATGTTTTATCCCTCCACTGGGAACTTTGTAATGAGCTGTGCGGCGTAGCGCAGGATCAGAACAGCATCCGTCGAATTGATCTTCCCATCGCCGTTCACGTCCGCGGCAGCCGTGTCAATGTCCACACCGAGCTGTGCGGCATAGCGGAGGATGAGAACAGCATCTGTGGAGTTGACTTTCCCATCGCCATTCACATCACCCCATGTGACTGTGCCTTCGCCCACGCGGATCTGTACGGTTGTCGCGATTGCTGCGATTGTGCTGCCCGCAATCATTGCGCTGCCGATTGGAGAATTGCGGTACATAATCTGATCGCGGCCAAACTCCAGAGAGATTTTCGTTGTTCCATTCTTCAGAGGTTCCGACGACGCAGACACCATATCCGTCACATCGCGCGTTGAACCGTCCGAGAGCGTAGCCGTCACGACCATGCCGGTTTTGTCAAAGGTTTCGCCGGCTGCATACTGTGTCTTTTGGGGCATTGTTGTAACCTCGATCTTTTCAACGCTCCGACCGAAAGCCATCAGATAGCCGGAGTCGTTTTTGAAGTAGAGCGTACCGTCGCTGTCCGCAATCGGGCTGCAGATCGCGTACTGTGCCTGTTTGTCGAACGGTGTAAACAGTGCATAGGGGGTTCGATACGTCTTCTCGTTGAAGGTTTCCGATGTCAGATAGTCCGCTTCCGTCTGTCCCGCCTTATCACGCAGAACGCGAAGCGTTCCCGGCGTGTAATTGTCGATAAAGTAGACATAGACGTATCCGTTCTCCGACTCATAGGCCGTCGTCAACATACCACTCGTCTGCGGATATCCCTGTGTCGGCACACTATACGCAATTTTCCAGTTTTCCAGGTCGATGACCGTGATGTTGTGACCGGAATACTGCGTAAACTGCCCCGTGCCGCTGACACCAATATATGCGCGCCCATTGTAGACGACCGGTGTGGAGGTACTCATCGGCGGAAGGGCCGGATCGTTTGCACCGTTGTCCAGTTTCAGTCCGTCACATGCTGTAATGGCGTAGCTGCCGTTCTGCGCTTCAACCTTTGCGCGGTAGAACGTGCCGCCCTTGGAGGTAAAGTAGTATGCCTTTGTTACACTGTCATAGCAGATCGTGCTGCGAATGTCACCGTCTAGACCGCTCCTGGAGTCCAGCACTTTACCGGTCAGTGGGTCAAACAAGTAAAGATAGGAGTTCTGATTCTTGCCATCATCTGTTCCGACCATGATGAAGTCATTACAGGCGTAAGCGCCGGCCCAATAGAAGCCGCCGTCCTGCTCATGCCGCCAAGTCGCATGTTTCGCTTCCGTCGTGCTTGACGGATCCTCGTCCGTTAGACTGATGCACACGAAACTGCCGTCCAGCACTTCGCCATTCCAGAAGCCTGTGTAGGCGTAACCGTTCAAAATTGCGATTGGGCAGTTTGGCTGGCCGCCCAGCGGGTCGGTGTACAGCCACAGGGATTCCAGCGTCTTCGCGTTGAACGCCTGAATGCGTCCATCAGACAGACCAACTAACAGAATGCCATCTGCATAGGTTGGACCGTTGATTGCGAAGCTGGACGTTCCAGCCATATCGCCACTCGCTTCTATTGCACCCGTTGCCTTATTCACGCGGTAAATATGATTACCAGCATAGACGACCAGGCAGTCATCCACAAGGATGGGGCTGCTGACCGCACCGGTGTCCCAACCTTTGCCCAGCGGAGAAGCCCAATACAGCATACCGTCCAGCGCACCGAGCGGTGTCTTTGCACTTACGACGCCGTTGTTGCTGTCCGCGCCGCGGAAATTTGCCCATTCTGCGTCAAGCTCAACGATGCTGGAGTTCACAGCCGCCTTTTGCAGCGTGACCGACACCGCAGAGAGATTCGTATAAGTATCCGTTCCGAATGTCAGGCGCTTCTGCCCGTTCTCTGTGGTCAATTCCATGTTCCCGTTCTGACCTATATATCCGGCTTTTGTAAAGGAGCAGTTGTAGGTAAAGCCCTCGGAAAGCGGGAAAGACCCATCGTCATTCGGCCAGACGCGGTTATGACTGACAGTTTCATACAGATAGACCTGCGTGTCAGCCGGCTGGAGTTGGAACCGCACAGCAGTCGTCGCAGCTTTTTGTACCGTGATCGTATATTCCGTTTTGGCCTCCGGTGCGAACTGGTTCGTCACCGTAATGCGGATGGTTTCCTCCTGCTCCGTTCCGTTCAGCTTCAGCGGAACATTTCCCAGAGAGGAGAGTGGCGTATCGTTCAGTGCGACTTCGTATCCTGTCGTATCGTCACCATATCGCGGCTCATCTGTATGCAACTGGAACGTAAGGTTCAGTAGGGATGCCGCGGCGGGGATCAGGATCGAATACTCCTGCTGTTTTCCATTGAAGCCGGTCAGGTCGCTGTCCTTCTGATTCAGCAGGATCTGTCTGTTCTGCATACTTACCGTTACATTCTTAAGGCTCAGGATACGCTCGATGTGCAGAATGTAATCCACATAATAGGTCACACCGTCCGAATCATCCGTATCAGATACGCGGAACGTTACAGTATTGCCGTAGGCACTGCCGGTCAGTAGCGCTTCCAGAAGACTGGTACCTGTTCTTTTTCCGTTCGTAATAATCTTTTGGCATAGAATGCTGCTGTCACGAGCACTGCTTTGACAAGCATAGAGCGCAGAACACGTTCCCTGCGCAATTTCCACCCAAGCATACAATGCGCTGGAATCATCTATCGTCTTTAGCGTGTATTCGTGCGTCTGCGCGTCAAACGCCGCATCCATCTTCAGATTACCGCGCGCTGTCTTACTTTCTGCGTCACCGAGGTCAAGGACCTCCAGCCAGTCCTCCTGCTTGACCGACACCTCAATGACCTCGCTGCTGCCAAGCGTGAAAGACTTTTTCGCGTGGTAATAGGTACCCTGCGTCGCAACATACGAGTAATCGTCGCCCGGCACGAGCGTGTAGAGATAATTGACCGTGCCGCTGGCGCCAATCGTTTTTGTGTAGGCCAGTTCTTCGCCGTTCTTGTTTACGACCGTCAGTGTGACATCACTGGCCGTCTTGAACGTGACCTTTTTTCCTTGGCCCGGTTGGATCGCCAATGTATAGGTCGTCGTGTAGCTGCCGGAGGAAACCGTGATCGTGACCGTCGTATTGCTGGAGATCGTCACGGTCGCGCTGCCGTCTGTGTCCAGTGCGTTTCCGTTGACTGTGATGGAAGACCCGGAGACCGTGGCGGTTGGATAGATTTTCAGCACCTGTTCGGAATCAAGGATCTTATAGGTATATTCCGTCTTGGTGCTGGAAAAGCTCTCCGTTGCGGCCTGCGCCGTACCTGCGGCATTGGTCACGCGGAGACTGCCGAGCGTCGGCATGCGGTCGAGCTGGAGCGTCAGATCCACGCTCTGTGTATAACCGTCAGAACCGCTCTTGCTGGCGCGGAGAATGACCGTATTGCCTGCCGCGCCGCGGGAGAGCACATTGTCAATGCTGGTCGCGTTGGATTCTGCCGGAATGTCTTTTTCTCTGGCCGCACCGCTTACGTCCGTGTAAACAGCCTTGACCTTCGCGCCGGTTCCGCTGGTGCTCAGCTTAAAATACGGATACAGCCGCCCGGTAAAGCTGTCCGGCACCTGCACGGTCGCGGTATGGTCTGTCAGCGTATACGCATAGCAGTTCGCATCGAAATCCGCGTCGTAGCCGCTGGAAATTTGCAGACTATTCTCTTTGAACCAGTCGCCGGTGGGCAGGCTGGCGCTTACCGTCATTGCACCGCTGACCGTGATCTTGCCGGAAACCATGCGGTTACCCTGCCGGACATAGAAGGTATAGCCGCCTGCCGGAAGCTGGAGTTTTCCGGTGTGACCGGTATCCTCGAATTGCTTACCGTAATCGCTGACCGCGGACACAGTATACCCGCTGCCGGAATAGCCGGAGAAGGTCACGGTGTATTTGGTGTTCTGCCCGGCTTTATAGGCGTTGATCTTCGCCGTGATCGCAGCTGCATAGCTCTGTGCGCTCTCACTGGTAACGCCCAAATAGCCGCTGACTGCTGCCTGGTATTCGTCTGCTGCGGCGTTCTGCACATCGGCAGCTTCTTCCAGATAGTCCGCCATGACCTGCATCAAGGTTTGCAGGCCGGAGGACGGTGTGCTGTTCGAGGCTTCACTAAATCTGAAATGCGTCACAGTATTGGCAGCGCTGTCAATGGAAACGCCATCCGGCGTACTGCCATAGGTATAGTTGCCGTTGACGCCCTCAATCGCCGTAATAAACTGATTGCTGCCATTCGTTGTAAAGCTGTATTTGCTGGCGTTCAGCGCCTGCCGGATAGTCTGCCCATCCGTAAAGGCGATCCGCACCGGCGCAATGAGCAGCTTATTTGCTGTTTCAGCGGAAAAATAGAAATACCCGCTTGCATTGACCGCCTGCGTCGAAATTGCAGCTTCCTCCACAGGTTCTTCTGTGGTCACTTCCGCGTCTGTATTTTCCGCAGGCACGGTATCCACGGTTTCTTCCGCTTCAACCGGCTCTGCATCCGCTGCCAGCACGCTGAGCGGCAGGCAGGACAGGAGCATTGCCAGCAGGAGCAATGCGGCGGTCATTCGTTTCAGTTTCATAGGGTTACCTCCCATCAGTAGAGACAATTCAGCCATTTCAGCCGCAGCTTGCGAAGCGGCTTGCAGCGTGTTTTCAGGTTTTCCATCGTCGTGTCGTGGAACGCCCGCATTTCTGTGAGCTGCTCCGGTGAGATCGCACGGCTGGAAAACAGCGCTTGTGCGTTATACATGGTCATATCGTGCAGCTTCGCGGCGTACTCCTCTCCAAGCTGCTCCTTTGCCGTTTCACAGAGCTCCAGCATGGAACCCGTGCCGCGCTTGAAGCCCATTGCTGCCAGCAGTGCCGCGCAGTCTGTAAACAGGCAGGCGGCTGCGGCGGACGGGTCTTCCTGCGTGAATGCTTCGTTCCGTTTTTTGAGGATGACCTCGTGACGGATGATGATAGCCGCAAGCAGCAGAAGCAGCAGCGCGGCAACAAGGATGATCCAAAACGCAGGCTTGTGGAGAAGCCCGGTGCGCTGGCCGCCGTCCGGGGTGTTGTCCTCCGAATTGTCCGGCTCTGCATCGTCCTGTTCCAGCTCCTGACCCTCGGTCACGCGCGGGCCGTCGCCGTTTCCTTCCCTGCCCGCGCCGACCGGCTTGATGCCGCTCTCGGTCTGCTCGGCTGAGAGGTCTTCGAGGCCCGGTGTCAGCGCCAGCGGCAGCCAGCCGATGCCGTCCTGATACACCTCCACCCAAGCGCCCGCGGCGCTTGCGTCCACGTTCACCGGCTTGTTTTCTGCGGCCTTGACCGTATAGCCCTCGACATAGCGGGCGGGGATGCCGTAATACCGCAGCGCCAAGGCCGCGACGGTCGCGTATTGATATGTTGTGCCGTCCGCCGTGTCAGTCAGCGGCAGCGCAATATTGCCGCTTCCGTCAAAGCACAATTCCAGAAACGCCAGCGCAGCCGTCTGCGCCTGCTCTTTCGTCAGGCTGTCTGCCGGGCCGTAGCTTTCGCAGCATTGATCCAGCACCGCGCCGAGCTGCGCGCGGAACTCCGCAGGCACGGTCAGCGCGTAGGAATACACGAACTCGCGGTACGCGCTTTCCATCTGCAAGTACGATCTCACGCCGTCCGACGTATCGTTTTGCAGGAAGTCCAGCAGCTCCGGCAGAATCGTCTGTGCATCCGAAACCGTCTCATAGGAATATCCGCGTTCGCCGCGCAGACCATTCGTTTCAACTGCAGACGGCTGGATCCTGTTTTTCGTCAGTCCAGCGCGTTCCGGCAGCACCGTACACGGCTCATAGCGATACAGGCTGCACCCGGCAAGGTTCTGGACACTGACGCTGCCGGACTGATAATTTCCCATCAGCCGCGCAGCCGTTGCCAACTGGCTTTGGGGATAAAATCCGGACTGATGCAGCCAGTAAAAGAGGTCTTTTTCCTCTGCGGCGGTTTCCGTATCCAGCGCCGTCCATGTTTCATTTTCGTAGGTGTCGCCAACGAAGCCGCGCAGATAGAGCGTCTGCGCTGCGTCCGCCGTGACAGACAGGATGGTGTCGGTGCTCTCCGTTTTCACGACCGGCTCGGACAGATCACCCTCCGGCAGAATCTCTTCCGCTTTTTCGTAGCGCCAGTGATGCAAAGCGTCCTTCGCATTTTGTGAAAGGGTCTGCATCGTGCCTGTTTGCAGGAAAATTGCGGCTACGCCCGCCACAATCACGCCCACAAGCAGGAAGCTCGCCGCCGAGACGGCGTTTTTGTTTTTCTGCCAGGTCAGCATCAGCAGAGCAATCGCTGCCGCAGCAAGGAGCAGGATACCCGGCTGCACGAATGCTGCCGCTACGCTCAAGGCTGCTAATAGAACTGCCGTTAATGTCGGTACGCGCGAGAGCGCGACACTCATCATCGCAAGCAGAAGGCCCGCCACGATCCCGGCCAGCCAGAGGCCGGTGCCGTCTGTTTCGGCAAGCGGCAGGAGGATGCCTTTTTCCGCCGCCCAGAGGCCGCGCAGTGTATTCCAAGCCGCGCCGAAGCCGTTCAGGAGCGGATTCCGCGCGAACAGGACAACGAGCAGCAGTGCCGCCAGCAGGATGGGGAACAGCAGCTTCGTTTTTCTGAAATGTCGGATGGCCGCAGCAACAATGCAGGTCAGGATACCTGCGCCCAGCAACCAGAGCATTGCAGCAAAGCCGCTTATCGTGTAGAAAATCGCGGCAAGCGCGAGGAAAATCAGGAGAGCAGACAGCAGCTCCAGCAGCATTTGACTGCGCGTGGACTGCGTCTCGCGGTAGATTCCGGCCCGCAGGCCGGTCAGATTCTTTTGTTTCATATCGGCCCTCCTTACAGTTCCAGCTCGGAGAGCTGCGCGGCGTAATCTTTCTCATTGAACTGCTCACCGCAGACAAGCGCGGTCAGCCGCCCGATGGACGAAAGCTGCTCCGCTTCCGTATGCTGTTCGCCGGAAACGTAAATCAGATGCGACCAGCTTCCGGCGGGCACCTCCTGCAAGAGAAGCGACGCGCCGCTGACGCCCGTGGCCGCCTTCGCCGTAAACAGGCGCGGCAGCAGGCCGATGAGGTCGTCCATATCCCGGATCTGCTGGAACACACAGCGGCCTGTATCGCCCTCGTTCCATCCCACCGTAAACTGGACGGACTGGGAAAGCAGATTCCGGCAAACGGAAACGACGATCTCGGCTTCTGCATCCGTTCTGTCTACCGTTGGATTTTCTTCCGTGCGCTCCCAGAATACCGCGGCAGAGCGCGTGATCGGCAGCGACGGATCTTTGACGATCAGCTTGCCATACTTGTGACTGAGTTTCCAGTGAATCTGCCGCTGGCTGTCGCCGGGAACGTAGTCACGGATCTGGAACATCTCGGACAGGTCATAGCCGGGACGCTCGTTGGAATAATCCTCGGTATCGTCAATATGCGCGGCGGCAGGAGAGATCACCAGCGTCTGCAGGAACGTATCCGGCTGCACGACGCAGGCGCTGTGCGCGTCAGGCTGCGTTTTCACGCCGATGAGACCGAAGCAGTCATACAAACGGGCGGATTCCACAGCCAGGCGAATGCGTCCGCACCACGGGCTTTGGAGTGCAATCTTCATCGGCCGTCTGCCCTTCGGCCACACACCGCAGCCGATCTGAACTGTCTGTATCTCGCCGTTTAACTGGTTCTCCAAGCGCACACGGCAGGCAATCTGGCAAATCGGCAGCCATGTTGGATTCTGCACAGTCAGCTCTGCCACGCCGCTCTCACTCTTGCGCAGATTCACGGGCAGCCTGACCGCCAGCCTCAGCTTTTTCGCCGCGTACAGATTGACCGGCAGGCACAAAAGCGGCAGCAGCACCATGCAGGCGGCAAGGCCAAGCGCGATGGGGCTGGCTGTCTGGACAGCCAGGATGAGAAGCCCCAGCGTCAGAAGCAGCCAGACAATTTTTCGTACTATCTTCATTTTTTCAGCACCGGCATGTCCACGGACTTCAAAATCTCTGCCAGAACGGACTCCGACGTTTCCTCCATCATGCGGGCCTTGCTGTTGAGCATCAGTCTATGCGCGCAGACGTCCGGGAAGATTGCCGCCGCGTCCTCTGGCATGACGAAATCACGGCCATGGAGATACGCATACGCCTTTGCCATCCGGCAGACCGCCAGCGCGCCGCGCGGGCTGACGCCGAGCGCAACCTGCGGATGGCTTCTTGTTTTCTCCACCAATGTTGTCACATAATCCAGAACGGCGTCGCGCATATCCACCTTACGCACCTCCTGCACCAGTCCCAGCAGCTCTTCCTTGTTGACCACCGCATACGCCCGATCCAGCGGGTTATCTACATGGCGGTCGCGGAGAATATTAACGCTGCTCTTATGGTCGGGGTAGCCCATGCTGACACGAATCAGAAAACGGTCAAGCTGGGAGTTTGGCAGCATCGTCGTACCGGCAGAACCGACCGGGTTCTGCGTGGCAAGGACGATAAACGGCTCAGGCAGATCATACGTTTTGCCGTCCACTGTGACCTTGTGCTCCTCCATGGCCTCCAGCAGCGCGGACTGCGTCTTGCTGGAGGTACGGTTGATCTCGTCTGCCAGCAGCAGGTTCGTCATGATCGCGCCGGGCTTATAGACGAACTCGTCTGCCTTTTTGTCATAGACCGAGAAGCCGATGATGTCTGACGGCACGGTGTCCGACGTAAACTGCACACGGCGCGTCTCCAAGCCCAGAACCTTTGCAAAGGCCATGGCTGTCGTGGTCTTGCCGACGCCCGGCACGTCCTCCATGAGAACGTGGCCCTGCGCCAGAATTGCCATTAAAATCTTCTCGACAATTTCATTCTTGCCGACGATGACGGACTCGATCTCCTGTAAAATCTCATTGATCTTTGTATTCATAAATCTGCTCCTATCGTTATTTCTTTCTTTTATGATGTTCCTTACAGATCTCCGCCGGAGTCTCCTCCGCCGTCATCTCCACCGCCTGCGTCACCGCCGCCGGTGTCTCCGCCGTCGTCGCCGCCACCGGGTTTTCCACCACCATCTCCGCCGCCCGGATTCGGGTCGGGGACGGGGTCAGGTGTCGGCGGCTTGTAGTTCGGGTCTGGCGTGCCGCAAACCGTGCAGACGCCCTCGCTGAACGTATGATAGTCTGTAAACTCGCCCTCTGAACCGATCTTCTCCAGTTCCAGGCCACAGTCTGAGCAGTAGCCGATCAAGTGCGCGCAGGTAGACCGTGATGCATCCGGGATCAGCCTGCCATCGCAGTCAAAGCCGTGAATCTGGCCGCAGACACTGCACTGCCAATCGTCGCCATACGGGACATAGTGATGCTCACCCACAGTATCCTCCAGCTTTTCGCCGCAGATCTGGCATTCCTGATAGTGGTGCTTATGATCCTCGTCACTGATCCACACGTTCTGCGGCTTATGCCCGGCTGCAGGAGATTCCTCTTCCTTCTGTGTGTTGCAGATCCTGCACACGGAAGTCTTCACGCCCGCTTCGGTGCAGGTGGCCGTGTCGGTCAGCTCTGTCCACTCGTGCGGGGACTGTTCCGTAAAGTCACAGTTTTTGCACTTCGCGGTATGCGTATCTGCCCCCTCGTCTGCGGTATATTCCAGCTCATGTGCGCGCGGCACGCCGATCTTCTCGCCGCAGTCCTTGCAAACCTGTACACATGTACCGTCGCCCTGATTCTGATATTCCTTATGCTCATGCGGGCAGCCCTCGACCATGCCGCAGCTGCGGCAGACGTACTTTGTCGTACCATCCTCCGCCGTGACCGTCTCATAGCTGTGATGAACCGACCAGCTGCCGTTCATGCAGGTAATGCAGTAGCCCACGTTATTGCCGTAGCCGCTCTCACCTGTGCCGACATCCCAGCCGTAGGCCAGTGTGTAGCGGAGCGTCAGCGTATCACCGTCCTGCAGGTAATAGCCGGACATGGGCGAACCGGGGTAGAAGTCCGCACCGCCGATGGAGTACATCCAGCCGGAACCCATTGTGTAATCAAACTCACCGATGCCGGTGCTTGTACTGGACAGCGGGATGCCGTTGCGGTAGATGCAGCGCCAGAGGATTGCCTCATTGCTGCCCGCGCCGAAATGGCTGTCGATCCCGGCGAGGATTTCGTCCTCTGTACTGCCGAACTGACTCCAGTTGCCACTGAGTGCGTTCGCGCGGCTGCCAAGGCCGGAACCGTCGTCCATGGTCTGTAAATAGAAGCCCGTATCCAGCGTGCCGCTGTAGGAGCAGCGGCTGGCGGGCCAGTGGAAGCTGGACGCTGCTGTGCCGAACGGGTCGCCCGCGTCATAATCCCACACAGCCTTGGCGACTGCGTAGGAAATCGGCTCCTTGGACAGCACATCGTAGCTGATTGGTCCGCGGACACCAAGCCCCAGCACGCTCATGTCAATATAGATGCTGGCCGTGCCGATCTTCTGACCCTCTTCGGTGCGTTTGCCGATGAGCTTCAGGCGCAGCTCACCGAAGTTGCCCTTTTCATCCTCGGCGTAGATATACAGCTCATGTTCATTCCGGTCGCCCACATCCAGATTCTCCGGAACAAGCAGATACTGCTGCACATAGCCGGAGCTGCTTTCAAACTGCACGGTTTTGCCGTCCAGCTGGACGGTCAGCTTTGTTTCCGTGCCAGTGGCAAGGATATGGCTGACGCGGTTTCCCTGGGCATCCTCCGTCCATGCTTCAACGGTCAGGTTGACCTCCTGCCCGTTGGTGACGGTGTCGCCGTCATGCAGGTTGGTCTGGATTTTGACCTTGTTTTCGCCGCGATGTTTGTACGGAATGCTAAAAATGAACGTATAGCTTTCGCCACCCGAACTGGCGGCCGTGACCGTGAATGTGTTGTCGCCGGTTCTGTCGCCGTCCAACAGCAGCGTCACGCTGCCGCTGGGGGATGGGAGCGTGATTGTCTGAAAGCTGCCGGTCTGGTAGCAGCGGACAGACTGGATGGTCACATCTGCCGCTTCTTCACCACGGATTGCGAATGTGTAGGTGAGCAGTCCTTCCGTCAGCTGATCGTCATAGACCGGCTCCGCGTTGACAGTTTTCTTATTCTCACACGTCAGCACGCAGGGCTTTGCCGCGCCGTTCTCCATGACCGTGTAGGACATTTCCATGCTCACGTCGCTCTGGTAGCGAATCGTAATTGTGAAGTTCACCGTGCGTTCCTTGACCGCTGCGGTCACGAGAACGGTATAGCTCGCGCCATTTTCCGCCGATTCAAGCTGCACAGAACCGCTGTCCGTGTTCATTGCCGCACCGTTGAAGCTGGCGCTCGTGATCTGCGCGTCCTCGGCGCTCCTGCCGGTCAGACCGAGCTTATACAGAAGCTCGCTGTTATTGATCTGGTTATGCTTGATGGTCAGCGCCGCACGCTTGTCCGCATCGCAGAGAACGGTCTGCGCCGTGACGGATTTTTCATACCACGCAAACTGGAGCTGAAGATCCAAGCCATCCTCATACGTCACGACGAACGTATAGCTGATCGTCTGGCCCAGCACCTCGGCGGTCACGGCGAGATAGTAGGTCTCCGTGTCCTTGCCGTCTGCCGCAGCCATCTGAATTTCGCCGGACTCCGAGAGCGCGCCGCGCTCACCGTCCGTCGCCCAGTATTCCGCCGTGCGGATGACCGCATCGTCTGCATTTTCACCAAGGAAGGTCAGCGCGTATGTAAATTTACCTTCGGTCAGCGTGTCGCTCTTGACCGTGCGGCTGACAGACCCGTTGGCCGGACAGGTAGCCTGACCGGTCGGCTGCCAGGTGAGCTGCAAATCCAGATCAATGCCGCTCTCCAAGCGAAGCACGAACGCAAATTCCACGTCCGTCTCCACAGTCTCGCCCTTCTGATTTTTCTGCGTGGCATGCGCCTGCACGGTGAGAATATAGTTCTGGTACTCCGCGCCGTCCGGCAGCGTCATGTCCAGCACACCGCGCATATCCGCATCCTGCGGTACGCCATTGCCCGCAGCGACCTGCACACCGGTGATCTCCGCGTCGTCTGCGTCGATGCCAGTGAGGTCAACGTCATAGCGCAGTCTGCTGCCGTCCAGCTGTGCAAGCAGCACACGCTTGCCGACAGAGCTGCCCGGTGCGCAGACCATGGAGCTTGCCTGCGATCCGTACTTGTACCATGTCAGCACCGCGCCAAGGTCAAGCTCTGTTTCCGGCAGGTTTTCATCTGCTTCGCCGGTGTTTCCGGCTTCTTCGCCCTCGTCGCCCTTGTTGGAATCCGTGTTCGTGCCGATGGCGGCGTCAGCCAGGACTTCCTGCCGGGGCTTCGATTCCGGCTGCTGCTCCGGCTGGGTGTCCTGCCCCTGCTCCGTCTGGTTTTCCGTTTCCTGCGGATCGGGCTGCTCCTGCTCGCCGGTCAGCTCGCTGTCGGCGCTGCCGCCCGAACCGGAAGCATCCTTGCTTTCCGCCTCACCGTTTCCGGCATGGCCGGGCGCTTGCCCTGCCTGCAGGACGGTGATCTCCTGCGGTGCGGCGTCCAGAATTGGATTTTCCGGCTCGGCTGACCGCATGCCCATGAGCGGCAGGCAGATACTCAGCAGCAGCGCGCAGACAAGCACGCCGCAGCCGGCCTGCTGCAGCCATGGGAACCTTTCAAATAGCTTCTTCATTCTTTTTTGCCCTTCGGGAAAAGGGCTTCCCCCTTGCCAAAATTCGCACCTATGTGCGGTTTATCCGTATATTCTAAAGATGCCCTAAAATACACGGATAAGCCGCACGGTTCCACGCCGAAAAAACGGCGTGGAACCGCCCAGCTTGGGGTGGTTAGTTATAAATTTTTCTGTTCAATACGCTCATTTTGTAAAAAGTGTATTGCAATAGCGCATCAGCATGGCCGCTACCTCCGCACGGGTCGCGTAACCCTTCGGATCGAGCTGACCGTTGCCCTTGCCGCCGATGATGCCGGCCTTAGTCGCCCAGAGCATTGCATCCTCGGCATAGCCGCTGATCTGATCTGCGTCCACAAAGCCAGTCATTCTGCCGCTGACGGAGGGGCTGCCTGCGTAACGCCACAGCATTGTTGCCAGCTGCTCTCTCGTGATCTTGCCTTCCGGATCGCTGCCGTTGGAAACGCCGTTGCGAATGGCCCATTCCATGCCCTTCGCATAAGCATTGCCGCTGGTATCCGTACCGTCCAGTCTAGCAAGGACGGTCATGAGCATCTGGCGGGTCATGGGTGCGTTCGGGCTGAACGTGTCAGCGCCGGTACCGTTGAACAGCTCACGGCTGGAAGCGAATGCAACTGCGTCGCTGGCCCAGTTCGCAGCGGGAACGTCGGTGAAGAACTTGCTGTTATCGTAGACCTTCACGGTTGCCGAACCGGTCAGCTCCAGTGCAACGCCATTCTTCGTCACAACGCTGGTACGCACGATTTCTTCCGTGCCGTCCACGTGGACGATGGCAACGACGGTACCGGGGGTCACGTTGCGGACCGGGATCTCAACCTTCACAGTGGTGTTCTTCGGGATCGTGATCTCAAGCTCTTCCGCCTGGCGGCTGGAGGAGGCTGCCGGAACCGGGGTGATGGGCAGTTCTACGATGCCCGTATCCGGATCGGCCTTGCCGAGCACCTTGCCTTTCTCGTCCTTGATGACAATGCCGGAGCTGCTGCCACTGCCGGAACCGGAACCGCCGTTATAGCGGTAGGTTGCCGTAACCGTCACGTTTTCGGCGGGCATGGTAAAGGTCGTGGTGCTGTCCGTTTCCTTGGCAAGCGTCACATTGCCGGAATCGACCGTCCACTTCTCGAAGGTATAGCCGCTGCGGCGGTCTGCCGTAATGGTGACGGTTTCACCGGACTTATATTCGCCGGAACCGCTGCCGTTACGGACTGTGACCGTAAAGCGCAGGATTCCGATTTCTTCCGTCTGCTCATAGCCGCAGACGGAGCAGGTGCGTTTCCGCAGACCGGCTTCGGTTTCCGTAGCTTCCGCGACGGTGACCCAATCGCCATATGTATGTACGGCCTTGTCCATGACCTCGCTGCCGCAGCTTGTGCAGAGATGCCAGTGATACGTCGTGTCCTTCTCCCATGCAGTGCCGGCACTGTGCGGGAGCTTGTCCAATGTCACATCGGTGACCTCGGTCGTGCAGTCTGCATTCGAGAACTTTTTGTTGCAGACGCTGCACTGCCAATATTCGATACTGCCGGTAGCAGTGCAGGTCGGCTCGACGCGGTCGTGATGCTCCGTCGTATGCGCTTTCTTTTCAATCACGCCAGTCTCGGAGTAATCACAGCCGGTGCAAGTGTGTTTCTTCGTGCCGGTCGCCGTGCAGGTGGAATCTGTTACGGTTTCCCATTCGCCGAATGTATGATTTGTTTTGGGATTTTCCGAGTCGATGGCACCACAAATACTGCATTCTTTCCAGTGCTGCGTATTGTCATGCTTGCTGATAAAGGTGTGGGCAGTCGTTGTACCGTATTCAGCCTTGCAGACATCGCAGATGGCCTTTGCCTGGCAGGTAGCGGTTCCGCCGCTGTGTTCGGCCTTGTCCAGTTCTGCGTTGCAGATCGTGCAGACGTGCCAGTGATGGTCGCCGTCATAGCTCCATGCTGCAGACGGAGTATGGCCTGTTGCTTTTTTTACAACAGAATCTTTATCCGTGATCTCGGTCGTGCCGTTCTCATCCGAGAACCACTTTTCGCAGGCGGAGCAGGTCCAATACGCCGCGTTGCCATCTTCCGTGCAGGTTGCGTCCTTTGCAGGAACAGCAGTCAGCGTGTGGCTGATCGTGATCTGCGCCGGGGTAATCTGAGGAGTGTAATCCGTAAATGTGTTATCGTCATTCACACTTTGGAAAGTGTCAACATGAAGAGTAACTTCCACAGGGGCTGTCAGGCATTTCTTCGCGGAAAACTCTAGGATGAACAGCGTTTGCTTCTTAGGCTTTACGTTTTTGCCGCTGGCCATCTGTACAACACCGCCGTAGGTTACACCTTCATGGACAACTTGCTTTGTGTTTCCCGTCAAATTAGGAAGGTAATCTGTTTCTTCGCCCTCACTGTTTACATATGCTGTAATAATCTGATCCAGATTAAGAGCTTCTGTATCAAAAATCAGATAAATTCCAAAATTTGAAAATGCAAATGTAGAATCCTTGATTTTAACAGCTACATGGAACTTTGAATCTTTTTTCAATGGTTCTGTCGCTGTATTAACCAACTCGATTTCCGGGCCGGTCTGTTCATCTGCTGCCGAAACGGACATGGACAGCAGGCTGAACACGGTGGCGACTGCCAGCAGGAGTGCGAGCAGACGCCTGGTTGGTGTGTGCGTCATATAAGTTCCCCCTGACTATAATTCTTTGGGAAATTTGATCCGGCAACGCGCCGGGATATAGATGCCGCTTTCCCCGCTGCGCCAAATGGCGCAGCGGGGAACCCCTTTCGGGGAGAGAAATGCTTATTTTGCGATGTTTTCCATGAACCGCATGAGGATCGCGGCGGTTTCTGCGCGGGTAGCCTTACCCTGCGGGTCGAGCATGCTGTTGCTCTTGCCGTTGATCAGGCTCTCTGCGTTGGCCCACTGCATTGCTTCCACGGCCCAGGACGAAACCTTGTCCGCATCCTTGAAGCTGTCCAGCTTGTTGGACTTGGAGGTGTCGTAGCCCTTGAGCTTTGCGTAGCGATACAGGATGGCCGCCAGCTGCTCACGCGTGACCTCACCGGTCATGTTCGTGCCGTCGGAAATGCCGTTGTCCATCGCCCACTTCTGGCCTGCCGCATACCACGGCGTGCCGTTCGTGTTGACGCCCTCGACACGGGCAAGGATCGTGACGATCATGCCGCGCGTGGTGGTGGCGTTCGGGCTGAAGCCGTTCTTGGAGGTGCCGTTCATGAGGCCCTTTTCAGAGACATAATTCACAGCGTCCGCATACCAGCTGCCGCTCGGAACATCCGTGAACGAAGAACCCGTGGTGGGCTTGTCGTCCTTCGGCTTGCTCGGCGTGGTGGGCTTCGACGGAGTGACCGGCGTAGGCGGATTCGGCTTGTCGTTCAGCTTGTCATACGCTTCCTTGCAGGCAACGAGCTTGTCGTGATTCTTGACATAACCCTTTGCCGCTTCGGACAGATCTTCGTATGCCTTCATTGCCGCGTCGATAGCAGCCTTATCGCGAAGGGTGATCTTGTCGGGATCGGGCAGTGCGTCGATCATTGCATCGACCTCTGCGGCATCAAGCGCATCTTTGCAGGCCGTCAGCTTGTCGTGCTTCTCAGCATCAACGTACTCCTTTGCTGCTTCGGACAGCTTATCGTAAGCTTCCAGCGCTGCATTGATCGCGTCCTCGTCATCAAGTGTGACATCATCGGGGGCAGGCAGATTGTCGATCATGTTGCTGACCTCTGCCGCAGCCGCCTTGGCAGCCTCAGTTTCCTGCAAGCGCTGATAGGCTTCCTCTGCATCCGTCAGTGCCTTGACGTATTCCGGATATGCCTTATCGAAAACGCTCTTGAGATCACCGAGTTCTTCATACGCCTTGCGGGCAGCTGCAATCTTCTCGCCGCTCTCTGCCGTAACTTCGCCGTCCTTCACAAGTTCACCGTCAACAACCTTGACAGTGCCCATCTGGAGGATTGCTCTTCTGACCGCTCTGAGCGTAGATGCATTTTCAAGCTCAGTAGCAACCAGATCAAGATCGGCTACCGCGGTATCCAGCTGCTCCTGCGTTGCAAGCGGGTTGCACAGAACGCCGTCAAAGACGTTCGTGTAGATTCGGCTCGTTTCCAGCTTATCATCGCCAGCTTCATAGGACTTTTCCGTGGAGCTGTTCTTATAAGCTTCACGCATCATGGCGATCTCGTAAGTCAGTTCCGTCTTGTCACCGGAATTGCCGGTGATGCTGTCCTGACCCCACGCGGAGTTGTCCGCATTCAGGTCTGCGCCGTATCCGTAGACGGTGAACTGCCAACGCATGACCTCGCCGTCACGCATACGCCACTGTGCTGCGCCAACACCGGGGAAAGAAGGAGCGGAGAGTTCACTGAAGGTGCCGTCCTCATTCTTGCCGGTCTCGGCAACAGAGTACATCCAGCCGGACATGCTGTAGTAGTCGAACTCACCGAGGTAGTTGCCTGCTCTGTCCGTGGCATACTTGGACGCAGGTATGGGGCCGGACTTATCGGTGATATACTCCGCAACCGTTGCCTCACCCTGCTCGGGCCAGTAGACCTCTGCCAGATAGAAGCTGTCCTCGATTGTGCCGGTGTGGATGTACGCGTACTTTTCTGTCGGTTCACCCGCATGGTACTCCTGATGGCCTTCCAGGTCCTCACCGAAGCGGGCCTTTACAGCCTGCTTGATGAGATCGGTGATGACCTTGCTGGCCTGTGTGGATTCATCCACCGTGACGCAGGTCGGCTTGATGAGATAACCAAGGCCAAGCGTCTGCGCGTCCAGAGAAACAACGATGTTTGCTTTCTTGATGCGCTTCATGGGGATGGAATTCATCCGGCTGATCGCGTCGTTCAGCGCGGCATAGATCGTATCCTGCACAGCCTTATTGATGTCGCCGACAGAATCGCTTGCGGGGTTCGGCGCTGCAATGGAAATGGCGTATCTGCCGTTTTCATACTCCGTCAGCACACGCTGCCAGTTCGTATCGGTGTAGTCCTCCGGATCCATACGGCCAAGCGCCAGCTCCAGCTGCTTCAGCGCTTTTTCGCGGTCTTCCGCGTACTTGTCGCCGGTATCGCTGTCGCTCCACTTGGCATAGACCGTGATGGGCTTGGCCGGAACAACGGGCGGCGTCCACAGCTTCGTATACGCCTTGTCCAGATACCAGCCCTGGAACTGTGCGCCCGACTTCACGGGGGTCGGCAGCTTCACGGTGCTCCAGACATCGCCGGTGTAGGTTTCCATCTCGCAGGTGCCGCCCATTGCGTCGAACGTAACGGTCTGCTGCGCCTTGGCGAGATACACGGAACCGGTCAGGCCGGTGAACACGGTGACGTTGTCCGCCAGATCCCAAATCGCATTGATGCCGTTGGGACGGTACTTCTTGGCGAGCGCGTCGCGCGGGTCATGGAACTCGTCGCAGTCCGTCAGCTTCCAGCTTCCGTCCTCCAGAACGAAAACGTAGGAACCGCCAAGATAATTGCCATACGCACGGGCGATCATGACATAGATCTTGCCGTCCGCGGTGATGCCCGCGCCGCGCATGCGGATGACTGCGCTCTGGTTCACTTCTCTGTTGTCTTCCGGGCCGTTCAGCGTCCATGTGCTGCCGAGAATGTTCTGCGTGACCGCAGGAAGATTCTCGATAGCGGCGGTCGCCGTATCCGCGCCGGACACCAGCTTCAGCGAAATGGGGTAGCTGCCGCGCACATTCTTATCCGACAGCACCAGCTGGCCGCTGCGGTTGCCGCCGAGCAGGACATAGCCTGCTGCGGAGACATTGATCTGCGTCCATTTGCCGTCCGCGTGGCGGTACAGGCCGTCCTTCGTGGTGGCATACACATGCTCCGCGTCCAGCCGCAGGGCAGAGGTCAGCGCCATACCGGAATCGGCCCATTCCGCGCCGTTCCAATGATAGCTGCCGGCCCAAACATCGGTGTCGCTGATCACGACCACGCGCTTGCCGTCCATCATATCAAAGCCGGAGGTCTTTTCGGACCCGTCCACCGGCGTCCACGTCTGGCCGTTCCACGTCCGCAGCTCATAGCTGATGGACTCTCCGCCTTTGCGGATGAACGCGGTCAGCTGATTGGCGGCGGGGCCGCCCACGGCCAGCGCACTGGAGCGCATGGCATCGTTGTCGCCCGGCTTGTAGATGTCGCTCTGGCCGGGCATGATCGTCAGGTCATATTCCTGATTGTAGCCCAGCTGATAGACGCCGCCGTTGCCCGCGAGGAACAGGGAAACATTGCCCGCCTCATCGAGATAGGCCGCGCCGCCGAAGATGGTAGGGCCGCGATCCAGCGCGGCAATATTGCCGTCGGTCGGGGTCGCCTTGTCCGGCGTCGTCAGGTAGTTCAGATCTGCCGTCTGCACGGTATCCTCGACCGAAACGTCAATGGTCTGATAGACCTTCTGATACGGCTCGGCGGAATCCGTGTAGAGAACCACGGTGAGCTTGCCGCTTTCCAGCAGCGGCAGATCGTTCAGCTGGACACTGCTCAGAACATCATTGCCAGCTATGTTGACCGCGATATCGCCGCTGCGCTTTGCAAGCAGCTTGGCGTTCGCCTCATTCTCTGCTGTTACTTCGCCCTCGTAGATCAGAATCTGACCATGAGGAAGACTTTCAGATCGCGGAGCATGATTCAGTGTAAACTGAATCGTTGCCGTGACATCTGTCCCTTTTTTGAGCGGCACCCCGCTGCTCCGCGTATTGCTGAACAGCGCAATTACCGATTCGGTCTGCACATCCGTGGAATCATCCGTGGTTTCCACCGCGGAATCGTCCGGGTTTTCTGTCTGTCCTTCAACATACAGTCGGATATCTGTGACCTTCGCCACCTGCGAGCGGACAAAGTTCGCGGTAAAAGTCGTGTCCTCTTGCAGCGTAACGCCGAGGCTATCGCTCGTGGACTCCGATCCACCGCTCCATCCAGCAAATCCATAGCCTTTGTTGGCCTTCGCGGCGATGCTCCATTGATCGCCGGAAATGTACGTTGCATAGACGCTACCCATGTCCTCGCAGCCATCGGCCACTTCGACCTTGGCCTGATAAGCCTTGCGGAAGTATGCCGTCCACGTTTCGTTCTCCGTAAGAGTTACCGTGTGCGGGTTCTCGGTGATTCTGTCCTCAGAACCGGTCTTCTGCCAATACTCAAACAGATAACCGTCTGCCGCTTTTGCGGTCAACGTGTATTGATTGTCGCCAACCAGCAAGCTCTCGACCGACCCCTGTGCTTCAGCTGCGGATTTTAGCGTCAGTTCGTATTCTTCGGCAAAAGATTTTGAAGTGGCCGCGATATTATACGAAACATCACCGTCCGCTTCATCATACAAATATACAATTGCCCAAGATTTTGCATCTTTGAACTGATATTCATTTTTCTTGTTCGGGAAACCAGAAGCAACCTTTGTTGTCGTGGTATATGTATTATCACCAACAGTCCACGACTGGACGGGATCCAACGTAACACGAACACATAACCATTGGCTTGACCCTTCTGCTTCACGGTCATACGAATAGGTAAATGTTTTTTTCTCGCCAGCTTTCAACTGGGATTTCCAGTCTTCAATTTTTGTATTGCCCTTTTTCAAATAGGCTTCTTGTACAGTGCCTTTGTAATTGGTCAAATCAATCGTAACCGTGTATGTCTTCTCGGCAGCACTTACGGTAACTGAAAGAGCAGAAACGCAAAAAATCAGAACCAGAAGCAAAGCAACAAGTCTTTTCTTCATTTGCTCCCTCCCGATTCAAGTCATCTAAACTGCATAACGAAAGGGCGGGATGAGCAGGCTTGCTCATCCCGCCCCCGTTACAATATCATGTTGTCGCGCTGGTTCTGATTACTTCACAATATAGAGATAGTTGTAGTCGTTGCCGAAGACCATATAGCCGCCGTCGCTGGCCATACCGCCAAGGGCATAGGTGCCGTTGCCGGCAGCCGAGGTGTCCCATACCTTTGTAGCAGTCGTACCGTTCACTGCATAGCCGTAGCCTGCACCGACGTTACTGTTCGTACTGAAATACACATAAGCCGCCGCGCTGGAATCTGCATTGGGCAGAACAACGAGCGAGGACTGAACCGGCATGTTATTCGCAGTCGAACCGGTTCCACTGATGAGATCACACTTGCTGGAGAAAGTTGCCTTTTCCGCAGTACGGCTCTCTGTGACCTCGGTAACGCCGCCCTTGTTGAAGCCGTTATAATAGCCAACATAGATCTTGTTGCCGACCTTGGTGGGGGTAGAAGTCGAGACTGCGTTCAGCGATGTGCGCCACTGATAGGTAGGCGCGCCAGACGCATTCGCCTTGAAGCACCAGAGGTACTTGCCCTGCGAGGTAAAGTAGAAGTAATCGCCGTCCACCATGATGCTGGATCGGACGTTGCCAGCAGTGACCGTCTCTTTGGTATCAACTGTGGACAAATCGATTGCTGCCACATCCGCATCAAAGTCACTCGTATCACGCCAATACAGCTTGCCGTTGTCGCTACCGAAGAAGACCTGCTCTCCAATTACGGCTGCGCCAGCCCAGTAGAAGCCCTCTCCGGATACGGATTTCAGGTCTCCATCTTTGGGTTCCCACTGATAATAGGACTTATCGCCCTGCCATGTGCCGAAGTAAATGTATGTGCCGTCCGTCGTGATCGGCGTATTCAGCTGGCCGCTCTCATTCAGGTTCACAGAATGGGTCGGCGTCGCAATGCCGGTCACGCTGCTGATCGCCGGGGCCGAGGTCAGATTTTCGAAGCTCATCACGGAAGCTGCCGTCTGGAACAGACTGCCGTATTCAATGTAAGCGTTGCCGTTAAGCGCGGTCACGTTGAAGGTGAAGCTCAGTGTGTTGGTGTCGCCCGCGACAACGGCGCTTTCGCCTGCGGACGTAAGCACGTCGTTCAGGTAGAAGTGGCCGTCGATCACATCGTCGCTGTCAAAGGTCTTGGTCAGCGCGACCGTGTCGTTCACCTTCGCAGTGATCGTCATTTCCGCACCGGTCGGAATGCCGATGCCGGTCGCGGCACGGTGGGTGTTGTTCTTGAGCATGGTGATGTTGCTCGTGCTCATCGTGTAGGTGCCCGTGGAGGAGATCTTCAGCTTGCTGCCATCTCTGGTGCAGTTATCGCTGACGGTCCAGATGCTGTCGGAAGCGTTCGCCTCCACCAGCGCCGTCGCGGTGCTCAGGCCGATGTAGAGGGTGTCGTCCGCTTCGCTGGAAGCGTTAGTGCCTTCGACGAGCAGCGGCGTGGAGAGCTGGAAGCCGGACTTCGTGGAGACCGGCACATCCCACAGAACGACCTCTGCGTTGTTATAAAGGTCAGACGAAGAAGCATTCTCGATTGCCTTGTTGCAGTTGATCTTTGCCAGTCTTGCGCCAGCCGCATGGCCGTCGTAGAGGACGTAGGCGTAGGTCGTGTTGCCTACCGTGTGCATGACCGGGACATTGTCAATGCCGTCCCAGCCGCTGCCAGAGTTTTTCATTGCGATCTTTGCGACCGTCGGGGCCGCAGCCGTGGGAGCAGTTGTCACTTTTCCGTTGTGAGTGTCCCATGCACCGCCGATGCCGTTCCATGCAGCAAATGCGCTGACGGAAAGCAGCATAGCAAGCGCCAAGAGGATTGCCAATACTCTGCCAGTTCGTTTCATAATCAGAAACTCCTTTCTCTTGCAGAAATTTTCGTTCCTCGCGGATTCCCAATGCAGTCGAGGAACAGCTCTGCATCGGGTCTATGTCACAGCAGCGATGAGCTAGCCGCTGTAAACACCAGTTTTCCTGCACCACAGATACGATACGGCTTCCTGCGCTCCCGCCCGCCTTAACGTGGACCGCGTTATCCGTCCCTTGGCGCGCTCGTTTCGCCGCGTCGCTTCTCCAGGACAGTATGCATTCTCGCTGTGGCTATTCAGTTGTCGATGCGATTCATCTTATTGGGACGGGCGAAGGCCCGCTGGTTTCGTGAAAGGGGGTTCCCCGGCTCTGTGTTCCCGCGCAGAGTCGGGGCCTTGCGTCATGCTGACGCACAAAGTGCATGTCTCAGGGGGATGAGACGCACATCTATCTGCAAATCTGTCCGTTTCAGATCAGCATACAATACTATTTTGCGGCCTTGCGTTCAGCCTTTTCCTGCCGCATTTTTTCTTTGTTTGCAGCCTTCTTCTGCCGCTTTTCCAGTATATCCTGTTCCCGCTGGCGTTCGTATTCCTGCTGGAAAAGCATGGTCTTCTCCAGCGCGGGATGGAAGCGCTTGACGGCAAGCTCCTTTGAAACGCCGCTGGCACACAGGGCGTTGGCCCAGCCGCGAAACCGCAGCTCGATATAATCGCCGCCGATCACCTCTGTCCGGCCGGGGATATGCCCGCACCACCTGCGGCACTTGCACAGGTACTCAGCCAGCTCGTCCAGCGACGCATTCTGGTTCTTCAAGACAAATTCAACATTCTTGTTGGCGAGCGCAACGTAAGTGCGCTGCATTAAAACCTTTTTAAGCGCGTCCATGTTCTCCTGACAGGTTCGGTATGGATTCATCGCTGCACCTCCTGTCCGGAAGTCCCAGCCATGTTCTTTTCAGCCATCCGTCCTTGTGCTAATTCGTACAGGTCACGGACGATCTTGCGTTCTTTGAAATGCGGTGGGTTTTTGATGTTGGTGATCTTGCCGCCGTAAAAGGTTCGGATGGCCTTTTGCCACGATCCAAAGCGGTATTGGATGTACTCTCCGCCGATTACCTCTACCATGGCAGGAGGATGCCCGATGTCCTCCATGCAGCTCTGCAAATACGCCGAAAGCTGCTCCAGCGTGTCATTTTGATGCTCGATGATAAACTGAACGTTTTTATAGGCGATCACGCGCTCAATGCGGCTGTAGATGATCTGGTCCTGGTTGTCCTGGCGATGCTCCATTGTCGGCGTTCCTCCTAATCGTACTTTTTCGCAAACCGTCCCTACGGAGTGGGATAATCCGGATTACTTCCAAACAAAAAGCACCAACCTGTTTTCCTCCCGGAAAACAAATCGGCGCCCGTGCCTGGGTACGATAGATCATCGTGCTATCAACCACACGTCTTTACCAGCCTTCTGCACTTCAGGGATCATAAATAGACAGAATCCCATGCAGGTGAAGATAGCGATTCTTCTGACTAGGACTATGGACACGATCCGTGTCCGCGTTCCGTTTCCTACCTTCTCATGGGAAGACTCCCACAATGGCGGTCTTTCGACCACATGGCCTGCGGCAAAGCGCTGTCTTACGCTTTGGCACAAACCACTTTAGAAACAAACTCATCCATTACAGCTCCGGGCGAGTAGCCGCACGCACTCCCAATGCGCACGACCTTCCTCTTTCACCGCAGGCTCAGTCCGATTACGGCCGCGACCTGCGATTACACATCTTCAGCGGATAAAAACAAACAATATGTAATTTTGATGTCAGAATAGGATTTCAAATCTGTGGTATTCTAAACCACATGTACGGCAATGAGATTTTTCGTAAAGTGTTCCACTTTACGAGACAGCCTGAAACCCTATATCTTCCGTTTCTATTTCCTATTATACAGTCAGAAATGAAAATGTCAATTTGATTCTCCTGATATTTCGGCATTTTCTAACACAAATCCTAACATCGGAGTGTCGTAAACGAAAGAAAACGAAAATATGTAAACCAACAGAGGGTGGTTGCCGCGCGAGATACCTCGCATTTGCCGTCAAAAATATGGTAAAGCTGAAAGGTGGAGAGCGCTTGGGACGATGGGGAGATAATATCTATCACAGAAAGGATGGCCGCTGGGAAGGGCGTTATATCGCCATGCGCCTGCCGGATGGTAAGGCGAAGTATAAGTCTGTCTATGGAGAGAGCAAAACTGTTGTAAAAAAGAAACTGATCGCCGCCATACAGGCGCTGGCGAAGGAACCGGCAGTTACCTGCAATTTGACGGTAAAAGAGCTTTTTATGCAGTATCTGGCACAGGCTGATCTTAAAGTTTCCACACGTGCGCGCTATCGCTTTCTGCTTGAGCGTCACATTCTTCCGCATCTCGGTCAGATCTCCGTTTCACGGCTGACGGCAAAGGAGCTTTCTGCGTTTCTGCTTCATATGCGAAGTGCGGGGCGCTTGGATGGAAAAGGCGGTTTATCTGCGAAAACTGTACGGGATATCGCCGTTCTGATCAAAACCATGCTGCGCTATGCCCAGCGGGAATATCATTGTTCCTGCGACGCGCTGACAGCGCATCTGCCAGCCTGTACGCAAAAACAGATTGAAGTGTTTTCCGAAGCTGAGTTGGCTGTGCTTGGAAAAGCCCTTTCGCCGTCAGATAGCATTAGCACAGCGGTTATGCTCGCACTGTATGCCGGCCTGCGCGTGGGCGAGATCTGTGCGCTTCGCGCCGGGGACATTGATGCGCTCTCCGGTACGCTTTCTATCGACCGTTCCGTTCAGCGGATCACGCTGAACGGAAAATCGCAGCTTCTGGTGGACCGTCCAAAAAGCGAAAGCTCGGAACGGGTCATTCCGCTGCACCCTGAATTGCTGCGTTTACTGCAAGAACTCACCGAAAACATGCCGCCTGATGCTTATATTATGACCGGCCGCGAAGATCGGCCGATGGATCCGCGCACCTGTCAGTATCAGTTCACCACTCTCCTGAAGCGCTGCGGTATTCGGCATCGCGGCTTCCATGCCCTTCGGCACACGTTCGCTACACGATGCGTTGAAACCGGTGCAGATATCAAGAGTGTCAGCACCCTGCTCGGACATGCGGATATTAAAACCACCCTAAAACTGTACACGCATCCGTCTCTGGAAAGCAAGCGTCGCTGTATTCAGAAAATCAGTTTTCTGGAGCTTGGTGCATAATACAGGATTGCTCTGCCCGTCGATGCTGCACGGCATCGACGAGCTTTTGTATGCTCTTTTTACCGTCAAAAATATGGTCGCGCTGCGGCGAGGT
Source organism: uncultured Eubacteriales bacterium (assembly GCA_900548625.1). Classification (GTDB taxonomy): domain Bacteria; phylum Bacillota; class Clostridia; order Oscillospirales; family Oscillospiraceae; genus CAG-170. The sequence continues at coordinate 28,922 of URLO01000026.1, forward strand.
GTCTGTAATTGCAGGCATCCCGCCGCTTTTTTCGTAAAGTGGAACACTTTACGAGAATTTTTTATCATAGAGCAAAAAACAGCATCCGTCAGGCGCAATGCCTGCGGATGCTTTCTGCCGACAGATAGCCTTTGCCGGTAAAAGCAAACCGTTGACGAGGCAGCGCTTTCTTATTCCATGCACAGGCGCGTATCTGGCTTATCTCCCGCAGTCGGAGCTTCACAGTGACCGGTTCGTGGGGACTTTCACCCCATTCCGCATTAAGTCCACTCCCTTTAGAAATGGACACCTGAACAGTCTATTCTTTTTCTTTTATTTTACTGCATTTTCCCGAAAAATGCACGAACTATTTCTGAGTATATAACTAAGTCTTCAATCACACACGCCCGCAGTCCATGCAGATGACAGCCCATCAAAATATGCATACGTTTCCGGTGTCAGCTCCTTGAGCTGCTCCAGTATCCTTGTATTGCCGGAACACCAGTATGCGAAGAACTCCGCGAAGTATTCGAGGCTGTTGCTCTTGGCGTGCTGCTTCATCGGCGCAGATGCGGCTTCCAGTGCATACAGGTCTTTATGCTCCTGCGGGAAGCCCATTGCGCAATCGAGGAAGTGTCCAAACTCGTGCAAGACCGCGCTGGCTTCGGAAACGTAGATCCGCTTTTCCGTGTAGACCGCAGCGCCGATGCAGTTGATGCCGAGCTTTTGACTGAGGTCTGTGAGGTATTCTGTGCCGATCACGAACGTCCAGCCATTCTCGTTGAACGCATCGAGGATCGGCTGTGGAACCTTGCGGAGTTCCAGCAGGAATGCATTCACATTCCACTGCGTCAGGTTTTCGACCGTGACCGGCGTATTGGGCGGCGTGACAGTCAGGTTCCGCGTCAGGACGGCGTGAAGAAGCTGTGCGGCTTCGGCACGCGTGACGAGATCCGCCGCGGTCTCGTTCTCAGCACTAAGCCCAAGCGCTTTGCCGACACGCAGGGCATTTTCGCCGGAAGAAAGCCAGTCAAGGCCGTAAAGCGTTGCGTCATAGAGCGGGATTCCGGCTGCCGCGAATACAGTCCGATAGAGTTCGCCGCGGCAGATAAAGCCGTTTTTATCCCAAACCGCAGTCGGGTCTAACCAACCGCTGCGGACGGCGGTCTGGACAGCATTCGTACCTGCTTCCTGCCATGAAACGCTTTCCGGCTCGGTATCAAACGCTCGACAGAGCATTGTTGCCCACTGGCTGATGGTGATCTTCTCGTTCGGTGAGAATCTGCCGGATGCCGTTCCTCTCAGGATGCCAGCGTCGGCAAGATATGAAACGGC
>URLO01000027.1 GCA_900548625.1 uncultured Eubacteriales bacterium
AAGTGTGGAATTTGTGCGCAAGCAGCGCACAAATTATGCGCGCAGCCGGGTGCAGCCTTTTCAAACGCGAACCCAGCCCCGCGGTTCGCGTTTGAGAGCTTGTCAAAAAGACTCTTTTGACAAGCTCAGCCGCGCCGCCCATCCGGGCGGCGCGTTTGCCGACAGCCTGAGGGCCGGGCGCGCTGCGCGCACCCGGCCCCTTTGCCGTTCAAGCGGCTGTGGGCGCGTCAAGGCGCCTGCGTCCGAAGCCGCGGGGAGACAGCGGTGAACGGTTCCGGCAAAACGCCGCCGCTCGGCAAAGCACGGCAACGGCGCACCGGGCACACGGCGCGCACGGCGTTTCGCGGGCAGAGACATGGCGCGGATGGCCCTCCGCGTCCGGCCCGAACCTCTGCGGCGGTCTTTTTCCCCGACGGCCCCGGATCAGCGGACGCACAGACGGATATGGAAAAACGGCTGCCCTTGGCACTGCGGTCTCCTGAGGCTAGTATGTCCGCCCGCGCGGCGCTTACTCCCGGATTTTTTCGGAAAAATTTCATGCGGCGCTGGCGTCCGCCCGAAATTGTGGTATAATTCTGAGACGGAAGCGCCCGGTGCTCCGGCGCGACACGAACAGGAAAGCGGTGAACGGTCATGAGTGAGCTTGACGAGCTGCGCGAGGTGCAGACCGCCTCGCGGGAGATCTTTGACGGAAGGATCATGCATGTTTTTGAGGATACGGTGCGTCTGCCGGACGGAAACGCGGCAACGCGGGAATATATGCGCCACATCGGCGCGGTTTGCGTCATTCCGGTGCTGGAAAACGGGGATGTTCTGGTCGAGCGGCAGTACCGCTACCCCGTGGGACAGGTGCTGACCGAGATCCCCGCGGGCAAGCTCGACCGCAGGGACGAGGACCGTCTGCTCGCCGCCCAGCGCGAGCTGCGCGAGGAGACCGGCGCGGAGGCCGGTGAGTGGACGAGTCTCGGCCTGTTCTATCCGGCCTGCGCCTATTCCGACGAGGCCATCGAGATGTTTCTTGCGCGCGGCATCCGCTTCGGCGAACGGCATCTGGACAAGGACGAGTTTTTGAATGTGACGCGCATGCCGCTGACAGCGCTTCTGGAGGCAGTCATGGCAGGCGAGGTGCCGGACGCAAAGACGCAGATCGCCGTTTTGAAGGCGGCGCGGCTGCTCGGGCTGCACTGAGCACCGCGGTGCACGCGACGGAAATCGGGCGGCATATACAAATTACCTAAAATTACCACCTCGTATCTTCAAAAAACTGTATATCCCGTCATTTTTTCACCCTCGACGGCATTCGACAGCCTTCTGCCCTGCACACGCGGTAATATGTTGCTGTGAGAACACAAGAAATCGTGTTTTACAGAAGGAGGAAACACAAAATGTCGAACATCAGTCAGGAATATCTTCTCCTCTTTAACGCCGTCACGGAGGCGGAGGAGCTGCTGCGGGCGCTGCGCGAAAAGCTCATGTCGGTGCAGCAGCGGGCAGAAGAACTGTACATCGCTGGCGGACAGGACTGAGCGCCGCGCGGGTGAAGAAGCGAATGGGTGGCTGCGGGGCGGACAGATCCTGTCCGCCCCTTTAAAATTCAGTGTTTTTGACGCCATTTGTAGGGGCGGACGATATAGAATCATTGTTTTTAACGGTTACTTGTAGGGGCGGACGACTCTGTCCGCCCTCAAAATCCGGCGATTTTTCGCGGTCGTTTGTAGGGGCCGATGCCCACATCGGCCCATTAAAATGTTGCGGATTCGCATCGGATTTCCGTGAAAACGCGCAATTCCGGCGGGCGGACAGGGTCGTCCGCCCCTACGACGAGAAATAGAAACCCGATGCAATAACGCCCATCTGCCCCTACGGCGCGGAATGGGAAACGCGGCGGTTTTTCGCACGACCCACACGATTTTTTAACGGCCAGTTGTAGGGGCGGACGACTCTGTCCGCCCTCTGAATTCGTCGTTTTGCAAGGTCATTCGTAGGGGCCGATGCCCACATCGGCCCATTAAAATGTTGCGGATTCGCATCGGATTTCCGTGATAACGCGCAATTCCGGCGGGCGGACGACTCTGTCCGCCCTCTAAAATCGTGCAATTCTGCGAGATCATTCGTAGGGCCGATGCCCCGCCCGGAGCTTGGCAAGGAGGCCTTTTGCGCAGGCGCTGAGGCGAATTCTTAACGAAAACATAAGAATTTTACAATGGTTTTTGTCGCTTTGCCTCTCTTTCGGTCATTGTTTTTTCACAAAGGCGTGCTACAATGACACAAACTGACAATTGCGGACAAAGGCGGCGGGAACTGTGAAAAAACGCGAAGAGCTGACAACAAAACAGCAAAAGGGCATTGCGGCGGCATCGATTGCGGTCTTCTGCCTGGTCATGGCGGCGCTGTTCGTATTTGCGGGGCTGCCGATGGTGCGCTTTGCCTCCGAGCCGGAAAAGTTCCGTGCGTGGATCGACGCCAGCGGCGTCCTGGGGCGGCTTGCCTACATGGGCATGGTGATCTTGCAGGTCATCGTGGCCATCATCCCCGGTGAGCCGCTGGAGATCGTCGGCGGCTATGCCTTCGGCGCGGTGGAGGGCACGCTCCTGTGCCTGATCGCCGCCACGCTCGGGAGCCTGCTCGTGTTCTGGCTGGTGCGCCGGTTCGGCGCGCCGCTGGTCGAGGTCTTTTTCCCGCCGGAAAAGCTGCGGAAGCTGCGCTTTCTCAGAACTTCTCCGAAGCGCGACTTCATTTTCCTCGTGATCTTTATGGTGCCCGGCACGCCGAAGGATCTGCTGTGCTACTTCGCGGGGCTGACGGACATGAAGCTCTCGCTGTGGCTCGTGCTGTGCTCGCTCGGCCGCATCCCGTCGATCGTCACCTCGACCGTCGGCGGCAGCGCCCTCGGCTCGCGGCGGTACTGGTTTGCGGCGGCGGTGTTTGCCGGAACGCTCGTCATCAGCGCGGCGGGGCTGTGGCTCTACGACCGCATCCAGAAAAAATACGCCGCGCGCGAGGGCGGCAAGCAGGAAAACCCATAAATACGCCAACGCCCCGGATGATTTTTCAATCATCCGGGGCGCTTGAGCTTGTCAAAAAGTCTTTTTGACAAGCTCTCAAACGCGAACCGCGGAGCTGGGTTCGCATTTGAAAAGGCTGCACCCGGCTGCGCGCATAATTTGTGCGCTGCTTGCGCACAAATTCCACACTTGCCGGGCGTTTTGTGTTTTGTCCGATGTACACGCCACCGGACAAAACTGATTCACACTTTATTCGCGCCTGCGGGCGCGAACTCTACGAGGTTTTCTGCGAGTCCGCAACGCCCCGGATGATTTTTCGATCATCCGGGGCGTTGCATTATGCGGAAGCGCTCAGTCTTCCTCTTTCGCGGTGCAGCAGATGTGCAGCTCGTCGAGCTGTTTTTGAGTGACCTCGCTGGGGGCACCCATGAGGATATCCTGCGCGTTCTTGTTCATCGGGAACGGGATGATCTCGCGGATGCAGTCCTCGCCCGCCAGCAGCATGACCATGCGGTCGATGCCCGGCGCGATGCCGGCATGGGGCGGCGCACCGTAGGTGAAGGCGTTATACATGGCGGGGAACTTGCTCTTGACGTCGTCCTCGCCCAGACGGACGAGCTGGAAGGCCTTGATCATGATCTCCGGATCGTGGTTCCGGACGGCGCCGGAGGACAGCTCCACGCCGTTGCAGACGAGGTCATACTGCTGTGCGGTGATGCTCAGGGGGTCGATCTCGCCGCGGATGGCCTTGTCCAGCGTTTCCGCGCCGCCGCCGGGCATCGAGAACGGATTGTGGCAGAATTCCAGCTCGCCGGACTCGTCGCCGATCTCATACATCGGGAAATCGACGATCCAGCAGAATTCGTAGCGCTCCTTGTCCATATGGCCGGGGACGTTCGCGCCGAAGATCTTGATGAGCACGCCCGTGAGCTTCGTGGCGGCAGGGCCGGCGGCCATGACGACCAGCGTGTGGGGCTTGAGACCCAGACGCTCGATCAGCTCGTCCTTCTTTGCCTGCATGAACTTGGCGACGCCGCCGGCAAGCTCGCCGTTTTCGTCCATCTTGAACCAGTAGCCCTTGACGCCCGCCTGCACCTCACAGTCGGTCAGGAGCTTTTCGATCTGCTTTCTCGTGAGCTGGCAGTCGGAGATGGGAACGGCCTTGACGGTCTGCGCCTTGAACGGCTCAAACTCGGAATCGGTGAACAGATCGCTGACGGTCTTTGCGGTCAGGTCGATGCGCAGGTCGGGCTTGTCCGAGCCGTAGGTCTCCAGCGCCTCGGTATAGCCGATGCGGCGGAACGGCGCGCTGGAGGCGACGTTGTACTTGCCGTATTTTGCGAAGATCGGCGGGAACACGTCCTCGATGACGGCGAACACATCGTCCTGTCCGGCGAAGGACATCTCCATATCGAGCTGATAGAACTCGCCGGGGCTGCGGTCGCCGCGGGCGTCCTCGTCACGGAAGCAGGGCGCGATCTGGAAGTAGCGGTCAAAGCCGGAGGTCATGAGAAGCTGCTTGAACTGCTGCGGCGCCTGCGGCAGCGCGTAGAACTTGCCGGGGTGCTTTCTGGCGGGCACGAGATAGTCGCGCGCGCCCTCGGGGCTGGACGCCGTCAGGATCGGCGTAGTGATCTCCAGGAAATCATGCGCGATCATGGACTGACGGACAGCGGCGATGACGTTGCAGCGCAGGATGATGTTCTGCTTGACCGCCGGGTTGCGCAGGTCGAGGTAGCGGTACTTGAGCCGCTGCTGCTCGTCCGCCTCACGGCTGCGGTTGATCTCAAACGGCAGCTCGTTGTGGATGCACTTGCCGAGGACCTCGATCTTCTCGGGGACGACCTCGATCTCGCCGGTGGGGATCTTCGGGTTTTTGCTGGCGCGCTCGCGCACGGTGCCGGTGACGGAGATGGTGGATTCCTTGTTGAGCGACTTGATCATATTCATCATGTCCTCGGTCTCCACGACGATCTGCGTCGTGCCGTAGAAGTCGCGCAGGACGACAAAGGCAAAGTTGCTGCCGACGACGCGGACGTTTTCCATCCAGCCGCAGAGCGTAACGTTCTTGCCCGCATCTTCCAGACGCAGTGCGCCGCAGGTATGGGTTCTGGATTGCATCATAAAAAGGTTCCTTCTTTCTTTGTTGGATGACGGAGCGCTTGCGGCGCCCGGTTGTTTACTGTTCGAGAATGACGGCCTGCGCAGCCTGCTCGGCAAGGCCGCTGCGGATGAACTCCGCCAGCTCCGCCTTGGGGACGGAGGTCTGCTCGCCGGTCGCAAGGCGCTTGACTGAGACGGTCCCGGCGGCGATCTCGTCCTCGCCGAGGAAGATCACATACGGGATGTGGAGGCGGTCGGCGTACTGGATCTTGGCCTTGAACTTCTTCTGCTCGCAGTAGAGCTGCGTGCGGATGCCCGCCTCGCGCAGGAGCGTTGCCGTCTCGACGGCGGGGGTCAGATCCTCCGTCATCGGCAGCACCAGAACGTCCGCCGGCGCGGTGTTGCAGGCGGGGTTGAGCATGCTCTGCTCGCCGAGGACGTAGAAAAGGCGCGTCAGGCCGATGGAGATGCCGACGCCAGGCAGCGCGCGGTCGGTGTAATACTCCGCAAGATTGTCGTACCGGCCGCCGGAGCAGACCGAGCCGATCTCGGGATGGTCGAGAAGCGTCGTCTCATAGACGGTGCCGGTGTAGTAGTCCAGCCCGCGGGCGATCGTGAGATCGACGGCAAAGTTCTCCTCCGGCACGCCGAACGCGCCCAGGTATTTTACGACCGCCGCCAGCTCGTCAAGGCCGGTGTCGAAGGTCTCGTTGCGGCCGCGGTAGCCCTCGAGCGCGGAGAGAACCTCGGCATTCGTGCCGCGGATGGCGATGAATTGCAGGATCTCGTCGGCCTGCTCCTTCGTCGTGCCGCACTCCTCGACCAGAACGAGGTGTACCTTGTCCGCGCCGATCTTGTCGAGCTTGTCCACGGTGCGCATGATGTCGCCCGCACGCGGGGAAAGGCCGAGCATGGCGTAGAAGCCGTTGAGGATCTTGCGGTTGTTGACGCGGATCTGGAACCGGTGAAGACCCATCTGCGAGAAGGTCTTGTAGATGATCGACGGGATCTCGGCCTCGTTTGCGATGTCGAGCTTGCCGTCGCCGATGATGTCGATGTCCGCCTGATAGAACTCACGGAAGCGGCCGCGCTGGGCGCGCTCGCCGCGGTAGACCTTGCCGATCTGATAGCGGCGGAACGGGAAGGCCAGCTCGCCGTAGTGCAGCGCGACGTATTTTGCCAGCGGCACAGTCAGGTCAAAGCGAAGGGCAAGGTCGCTGTCGCCCTTCTGGAAGCGGTAGATCTGCTTTTCCGTCTCGCCGCCGCCCTTGGCGAGCAGCACGTCGGCCGCCTCGATCGCGGGCGTGTCGAGCGGCGTAAAGCCGTAGAGGCTGTACGTCCGGCGCAAAATCTCCATCATGGCCTCCATCTGCGCCTGCGGCGCAGGCAGCAGCTCCATGAAGCCGGATAGCGTGTGCGGTCTGATTTTTTCCATGGTATCGGTTCCTTTCGGTGAATTTTATATGGTGATTGCCTGTAGGGGCGGGCGGCTCTGTCCGCCCTCGAAATTCGTTGATTTTTCGTGGCCTTTCGTAGGGGCCGATGCCCACATCGGCCCGTCCGGGTGTGAAACGGGAGCCGCGGCGTTTTTTGCCGGACGCGCGTGGTTTTCAACACCCTTTGTAGGGGCGGACGACCCTGTCCGCCCACGAAATTCGTTGAGTTTTCGTGGTTATTTGTAGGGGCCGATGCCCACATCGGCCCATTGAAATGTTGCGAATTCGCCGAAAATTCTTCTAAAAATGCAGGATTTTCCGCAGGCGGACAGGGTCGTCCGCCCCTACGGTGCAAAATGGGAAATCGGCACGGGTTCGCCGGAAAACCGCCATAAAACGGCCGTTTCCTGCGGGTCGATGTGGGCATCGACCCCTACGGCGTGGAATATAAATTTCACGAATACGCCCGACGTTTGCAAAATCGGACGATTTCTTGCGCCCGAAATATTGCGGCACGGCCGATATTTGATGTACGGAATTCGATGATACAAACGGTCTATCGTATCCCGTTTGTAGGGGCGGGCGGCTCTGTCCGCCCTTCAAATCCGGCGTTTTGCGAGGTCGATTGTAGGGGCCGATGCCCACATCGGCCCGCCCCGGCACGAAACGGGAAACGCAGCGATTTTTGCCGGACGCGCGTGGTTTTCAACACCCTTTGTAGGGGCGGACGACTCTGTCCGCCCATTAAAATGTTGCGATTTCGCATCGGATTTCCGTGAAAACGGGCGTTTCCGGCGGGCGGACAGGGTCGTCCGCCCCTACGGTGCAAAATGGGAAATCGGCACGGGTTCGCCGGAAAACCGCCATAAAACGACCGTTTCCTGCGGGTCGATGTGGGCATCGACCCCTACGGCGCGAAATGGGAAACCGGCAGGGCCTTGTTATGCCCGCCGCCCATAAAACAAAAGATACTCCCATCCCAGCGGGCCGAAAGCCGAGGGACGAGAGTATCCGCGATACTTCGTGGTGCCACCCAGGTTCAGAGGACGCGCGTCCTCCCTTTTCCCGCGCTGACGGGGCGGAGCCCGGTGATTTCGGCGGTTGTACGCCTTATACACATGCTCGGCGGATGTCCTTCGCGCTCTGTGCCGCAGGAGCCTCTCAGCAAAACGGCTCCCTCTCTGACCGGCACGCGGCGGTACTGCTTCCGCGTCATTGCAGATGAAATTTTTCAGCGGATCGAGCGTTTCGTCCGGAGCATCATGCGCCAGTCCAGATCGCCGCGCTGCAAGCCCAGGATCAGCATTTCCGCCGAGGCCAGATTGGTCGCGCACGGAACGTTGTAGGTGTCGCACAGATGGATCGTGCGCATCAGGCGCTGATCCTCCCACGGGTCATTGTCGTTCGGGTCGGAAAAGACGATGACAAGGTCGATCTCGTTGTAGGCGATGCGGGCATCGACCTGCTGGTGACCGCCCTGATTTTTGGACAAAAACTGCGAGACGGGCAGCCCCGTCGCCTCGGAGACCAGGCGGCCCGTTGCCGCCGTCGCCGAAAGGTTATGCTTGGCGAGGATGCTCTTGTAAGCGGTGCAGAACTGCACCATCAGCTCCTTCTTTTTATCATGCGCCATCAAAGTGATATTCATATTGTAAGTCCGGCTCCTTTCCAAGTTGCTTGGGGAAGGTCGATCGTGCGCGGTCTGCCCGCGCGGAAAAACGCTGCAAGAAAGCGGTATATCCAGATCAGAACAGCATCAGCGGCACCTTTTGTCCGCACAGACGCCGCGCAATGTTGCGGCAGGCGCGGGCGGCGCCCTTTTCGCTGTAGAGCGGCAGCGGCACGCCCTTTGCGGCGGCCAGCGTCACGCCGCTGTCCTCGGGCACGATGCCAAGCAGCGGCAGGCCCACGCCGTCCATCACATCGTCGATCGTCGCCTGCATCCGGCGGTAAAGCACGGGGCTGACGCGATTGACGACGAGCTGCGCCTCGATCCTCGGGTTTCCGGCGAGCAGCACATCCGTTGCACGCGCCGCATCCCGGAGGGAGGCAGGGTCGCTCGCGGCGACCACGATGGCGCGTCCGGCCTCGCCGGTCGCCAGACGAAAGCCCGCGCCGATGCCGGCGGGCGCATCAAGGAAGATCCAGTCGAAGTGCTCCTCCGCCTGCCGCAGAAGCCGGGCAAACTGCCCCGCGTCGAGCGATTCGGCGCTTTCGGTGATGGGTGCGGTCAGAACGCGGAGCCCCGCAAGACGCGGATGCACAGAGGCTTTTTCCAGCGGATACTCCCCGCGCATCACCGCCGTAAACGGCAGGATCGGCTCGTCGCTCATGCCGAGCGAGATGTCGAGATTGCGAAGTCCCACGTCCGCGTCGATGCACAAAACGCGCGCACCTCCGGCGGCAAGGCAGGAGGCCACCGCAGCACACAGCGAGGTCTTGCCGGTGCCGCCCTTTCCGGAGATCACGGATACGATCTCAGCCACGCGGCGCTCCCCTCCTTATCCTTCGCAAATACCCGAAAGTTATAGCTATTATATACGACACGCCGCGCGAATTCAATAAGAATCCGAAAATCTTGTGGCAAAAGCCGAAAAAATCCATCCCTTTTGCGGAGCGCCGCCGCAGGCGCGTCTATTTGACCGGCGCGGCGCATAGAGTGAGGATGGGGAGGGATCTTATGAACGAACGAAAGCTGAGCAATTTCTGTATGCTGATGCTGGCGTTTTCGGTGCTGGTGCGGTTGTTTGCCGCCACAGGCGGCAGCGCCTGCGCACAGGAGCCTGCGGCGCAGCCGCGCCTCTGGCGCGTGGAGGTCGTCCGCGGGCAGCGCGAGGGCGGCGCGGAGGCGGCCGCCTTGCAGGAGGGGCCTCCTGCGGACAAGCCCGCACCGCCGCAGCTGGAATTTTCGCCGGAGGAGGCGGACGCGATCACGATTGCGGGCGGCTGCACCTATGATGTGGACAAGGCTGCGCTTCTGACGCGCCCCTCGGCGCTCGACGTTTCCGGTGACGGGCCGAAGGTGCTCATCGTCCACACGCACTCGTCCGAGGCATATACGCAGGAGGCGGGCTGGGAATATACGCCGTCCGACCCGCTCCGCACCGAGGAGCCCGCCCGCTCGGTCATCCGCGTGGGCGACGAGATCGCCGCGGTGCTCGAATCGCGCGGCATTGAGGTGCTGCACGACACGGCGCTCAACGACTACCCCACCTACAACGGCGCCTACGCGCGGATGGAGGCGACCATCGAGCGGTATCTGAAGGCGTATCCCTCCATCCAGATGGTGCTGGATGTCCACCGCGACGCCGCCGCCGACGCGGCGGGCGAGCAGCTCGCCTTCACCACACAGCTCGACGGCGAGAGCTGCGCGCAGATCATGCTCGTCGTCGGCACCGATCAGGGCGGGCTGAGCCACCCCGGCTGGCAGGAGAATCTCGCCAACGCCCTCAAGCTGCAAGCGCTCATGAACCGCCGTTATCCGGGGCTGTGCCGCAGTCTCGACCTGCGCGCCGAGCGCTTCAACCAGCACGAGACGCCCGGCTCTTTGCTGGCGGAGTTCGGCGCGGCCGGCAACACGCTCCGCGAGGCCATCCGCGCCGGGCGCTGCTTCGGCACGTGCGTGGCGGAGCTTCTCGAGGGGCTCGGCTGCGGGTAAAAAATATTTTTCAAAAACCCCTTTACAAATCAGAAAAGGCGTGTATAATAATAACCGTAATGATAATTATTCTTGTTTTGGAGCAACGCCTATGATCACTGCCAGAAAACACAGCCGGAAGCGCGACGCCATTCTGGCCTGCGTCCGCGGGACGACCTGCCATCCGACGGCAGAATGGGTCTACGCGCAGCTCAAGCCGGAAATTCCGGATCTGAGCCTCGGGACGGTCTACCGCAACCTTGCCATCTTCAAGCAGGACGGCGAGATCATCTCGGTCGGGACCGTGGCAGGGCTCGAGCGCTTCGACGGCAACACCGCGCCGCACGCGCATTTCATCTGCACGAAATGCACCGGCGTCTACGATGTCCCGCAGGAGACGCTGCCGGTGGATTTCCTGAGATCTGCCGAGGCACTCACCCGCGGAGAGATCACATCCTATCAGCTCAGCTATTACGGGATCTGCCCGAAATGCAAAAACAGCGATAAAAACGATCAAGACAGCAAAATATAATCACAAATGCAATAATGGAGGTCAATTACTATGAAGAAGTTTGTTTGCAAGGTCTGCGGTTACGTTTACGAGGGCGAAGCTGCGCCCGAATTCTGCCCCGTCTGCAAGGCGCCCGCCTCGATGTTTGAGGAAGTCGTCGGTGAAATGAAGCTCGCCGCCGAGCATGAGTTCGGCGTCTATGAGACCACCGTCCGCGACAACGAGAAGATCAGCGCCGAGGACAAGGCGTATATCCTTGAGCAGCTCAAGGCCAACTTCAACGGCGAGTGCAGCGAGGTCGGCATGTATCTGTGCATGGCGCGCATTGCCCACCGCGAGGGCTATCCCGAGATCGGCCTGTACTGGGAGAAGGCAGCCTATGAGGAGGCGGAGCACGCAGCGAAGTTCGCCGAGATGCTCGGCTCCACGCTCGAGCCCAACATGAAGGCCTGCACGAAGAACAACCTCAAGTGGCGCGTGGACTGCGAGTTCGGCGCAACGCAGGGCAAGTTCGATCTGGCAGCCTGCGCCAAGAAGAACGGTCTCGACGCCATCCATGACACCGTTCACGAAATGGCCAAGGACGAAGCCCGCCACGGCAAGGCTCTGGAGGGCATGCTGAAGCGTTACTTCAACAAGTAATTCCAACTATTTAGAGGGTAGGCAGAAATGCCTGCCCTCTTTTTAGTGGAAGAAAAGTGGAATCCTCCGCCGCGCTTTCCTCTCTAATGAAGCAAAAGTGGATTTTGAAAAAGTGGAATATTGAGAAGCGGTTTCCCGCGTTTCTCCTTTGAGATTATGAGCCGTTACAGGCTCATTTCTTTTACCCGCCGATAGAAAGTGTTAGGTTTCAATCCGACCTCTTTCATGGCGGCTGTTGCCGTGACTTCCCCAGCTCTCCATCTGGCGCAAACATCTTTGAATTGTTCTTCGTCGATTTCAAGCGGCTTTCGGCCTTTGTATTTGCCTTCGTCTTTTGCAATGGCTATGCCCTCGCGCTGACGCTCCAAAATATTTTCCCGCTCCAACTCAGCAAGTGCGCCAAATACTGTTAGCATGAAGCGGCCTTGCGGGGTGGTGGTATCAATATTTTCTTTAAGGCTGACAAACTCGACTTGCTTTTCTGTCAGTTCAGAAACAATAGAGAGTAAATCGCGTGTGTTTCTGGCAATGCGGGAAATGCTTTCGACAATCACCATATCTCCCGCTCGAACAAAACCCATCATTTCTTTGAATGCCTTGCGGTCTGTATTTTTTCCGCTGGCTTTGTCAATGAATAGTTTTTCCGCCTTTTGTTCCGCCATCATTTTTAATTGCCGCGCTTCATTCTGCTCGATAGTGGAACATCTTACATAGCCAACCCGCATACATTCACGCCCTTTCTTTGTCATTATCTTACCACAAAGCCCGGAATATGTCAATAGGGTATATAAATATTCTGAAATATTTCAAAATTAAGAAAGTGAATTATGTGACATATAATTTCGAGCAAAAATAGTATGTCATTGAGGTATACCCAAATGACATAAAACAAAAGTAAGACAATACAGGCAAGATAGAAAAAAAGGACGCTCATGCGGTCTGCACAAGCGTCCTCTTTTGAAAAGTCGGGGAATATTACAATCCAAGCAACTGCGTTTTCTTTGCATCAAATTCTTCCTGCGTGATAACGCCGTTGTCCAACAATTCTTTGTAGTTCTTTAGTTCTTCCGCAGCGCCAAGAACTGTGTTATCTATTACTTGCGGATTTGTAGTGGAAACGGTTTTTGCATCACCAGCAGTTACAATATTATTCATCTTATCTTGTATCAGAATAGGCGGGATAATTGGGACAAAGATTGCCAAAATTAAACACAGCGTAGAAAGGTCAGATGGAATCCCTTTGCCTGCGGCCATTTTGTCAATTCTTTGCGCGGTTTTGTATATCCAGTAAATTTGATAAAAAGGTACAAACAAGCACAACAGCAGTTTCGTTGTAGGATTACGTTCTTCTTCGCCTCTTACGTTGTTTGTATAGCCCGTAACACGATAAATCCAAATCAAGAACCAAATGCCAAAGGTAAAAAGAAGCAATAGAATGTGCTTTACAAGGCTACAATAAACGGCACTATTGTTTGCAGGAATTGTATTAACGCCAGACGCTTCCACGTGTGCGGTGGCAGGCTTTTGCGGGATTCCTCCAATTGCCCACATAGATGCAAAGAATACGCCGCCGACTTCCACAAGGTTCTTGAGGATAATGCGAAACGGATATCTATAGCCCAATTCAATCAATACTGTGACTGACATCAGTACCGCAGGTACAAACCAACAAGCCACAATTGTTTTCTGATATTTTTTCAAGCCATTTAAGCAAGCGGAAGAAAGTAATACTAAGAAGGCGATGTCTGATAACAGACAGAGAAAGTTCATAAGGATAAAATAGACAGGCGCGTTTCCCGTGCTAAATAAAGCGCGTAGACTTAAAAACATCGACAAAGAAAACGCGATTATCGGGAAAATATCTTTTTTATTCCTGATTAAAGCGATGGCGGCAAGAATGTTAACAAAGAGACTGAAAAACTGATGCCTGAAAAGACGCCAGAAATCAGAGAGGAAGTGTGTTCCTCCGACATTGATAAAAAGATTTATCACTTGTATTGCAAAAGCGGCAATGAACAGGATTCCTGCAAGCAAAGCATAGTGGTATGCTTCTCTGTGTTCTGTTTTTTTAACTGTATCGTTCATAATTTCCCCTCCATGATAGTTTATGAACACATAATATAACAACAAAAAGTTGTTGTCAACAATCACTATACAACCAATAAGATTTATCTTTAACAAAGGCTGGTTGTTATTATAGGTGCGAGGGGATGTCTGTGGTTAAAAATCTGAGAACGCTCCGAATGAGCAAAGGAATCAGCCAGCAACAATTGGCCGATGTCATAGGTACAAGCCAGCAGTCTATCAACAAATATGAAAATCATAATGTTGAGCCAGATATTTCAACACTAATTATGTTGGCGGATTATTTTCAAGTTTCGGTAGACTACCTGATAGGCCACGTTATAAGAGACATTGATTGTCAGTCGAAATTGGAATTAGACAAAGACGAGTCATGCCTTGTTTTAAACTACCGCCAGCTATCAAAAGATGAAAAGAAAAGTATTCAATTAGTACAAAAGAATTACTTGAAGAAAAAATAAACGACGCTGAAATTTCAGCGTCGTCTATTTTTACACTTTCCGAACCAATTCCTTAAATGTATGCTGAACAATAGTAGGGGTGTCTTTCATTTTTATGTACCTGCGGACAGTACTTGCGCCCCTGTTCATCCGCCGTGCTACCTCCGCCGCGTTACCTAATTCGTTATACAGACGATGCATTTCAATGATTTCGGCAGGGGATACCCTTGTAGCCATTATTCAGCTTCGGCAGGAGAGACTTCCGCCGTTTCCATTTCCTTTTTAGTTGTGCGGGTATTCTTCGCATTAGACTTAGTAAGCAAGCGGTTATCGGTGTCTGCCATAGCAGCCTTAAACGAATGTTTAATACGGTCAATGCCCTTTACAGGTTTTGCGCCATATTTGACAAGGCGCTCATTGTCCTGTGCAATCTTTTCGAAGAAATTGTCTGGAATGATGATAATGTCTTTCTCTAAGTCGAGCGTAACACGCATAGTCTTTACCTCCTAAATATTTCTGCGAATGGCGAATATGCACAATCACCGTTGAAATTATAATGCAGCAATTGTCAAAAGTCAATATTTACTGTATTCTGTATAATTCAAATGAATTCGTGCAAAAATTTATTAGAATTTGCATAAGCCGAAAACGTTTTGTATGATTATACTGAAATCAATACGATTTATGCAAAATTGAGAATAATTCACCTATTTTATCCTGTTCCAATGCATTTGTAGTTAGCCCAAATTGTTTGCGTGGTATTCCGCCCCATTCATAACTGAGTGATTGCCGCAAGGTATTTTCATCTTCTCCGTTTGCAGCACGGGTAAAGAATTCACGCCATTTTTTCTTGTATTCTTCCTCCGTAATTTCCTATGGTGGTGAGTCTTTCCTACAGAGGTAATATTTCACTTTTTCACTATCCTCGATTATCCAATTTTTGTCCGTCAGTAGCCGTTGCCAATTCCGTAAACTCTGGTCTGACACCGTTATACCATAATGTTCTTTTAAAAAGCGTGTTTGGTGATTTGAAGGTAAAAATTGATATTCTGGTTCGTTGAACAGCGAAGAGAAATGTTGTTGCATGGCTTTAAAGTCTGTCTGCGCGCCGCAATTAAATTCCCGTTTTACAAATGTTTCGAATGCCGTGGGTGGTGTTGGCAAGTTTGTTATTGTAATCGTATATGATTGTCCCCGTCCTGCACTTACAAAAGTATATCCCGCTCGTTCGAGACTTCTCCTAATGCTGTCTGTGCGAGAAGTATGAAATATCTTCTCCAATTCAGAGCGTGAATAAGTACGTAGTGATAACTACTCCATTGGTATTCTCCTCTCCCACACCGAAGTTTTGTTTTACAGTAATAATTTATATATTACAAAAAGTCTGGTGGCTAAGCACATATTATAAAAGTTATTGAAATTGCAAAAATTTTTCATTTCTTATAATAATTATAACATTTCTGTGCTTAAAAATAAAGCCGATGAAAATGTCCAGATTTGTTATCGGCGGCGATAACGGCAATTACAATTTGGCTTCGTGGGTCGGTAAGCCTAACCAAACGGATATTCTCTCATGTTTGGTCTGCTATCCCGAATCCCGCCCCGTACCTCCGCCGCCGAATAAAAACAAGAGGACGGAGTTTGCGGCTCTGTCCTCTTGCTTCTTTGCTTACATGGCATTTAGATTCTTTGTTAGTAGTTCGATTCCCGGCTTTGATACCGCCAGATAATACCGCTCTGTGACCTTGCCGCTTGCGTGTCCCATCTGATTACAAAGAATATGCGTGGGCGTGTTCATCTCTGCAAGACGTGTTCCGTAGGTATGGCGCAAATGGTGATATTTGAAGTTTATCCCTAACTCACTTTTGATTGTGCGGCTATGGTACTTCAAGGAATTTACTGTCTGTATCTTACCGTTTGGCAAGCTGTTTACCAACTCTAAGGATGATATTTGTTTTCCGTCTATGTCGATGATAAAGGTCTGGTTTTGTGCTCTCTGTGCGGTCTGTGTTGCCGCCTGTACTTTGCGTTCCTGCTCCAAGTGTAGGAAGTAGGTTTTTAGTTTGTCGCTCATGTAAACTGTTCTGCGGGCGTTTCGTGTTTTGAGCGATACCAGCTTTATCAATCCCTCTTGATACTGCATTTGCCGGTCTATGGTAATTGTACCGTGCTTTATATCTACATTCTCCCATTTCAAGCCGTAACACTCGTTGATACGAAGTCCACAACAGCGCCCCAACATGTAAGCGGTTTCCGCATTTGTACCGCTGAAATATTTATCCAGCTTTTCTATCTGCTCGCGGCTGTAAGCTACAATATCGGTATCCTCGTCAATCCGCATTTTTGGCATACAGATTCTTGCGTCTTTATTTACACACAGCTTATTATAACTGTCTACACTAAGGTAATTGCGGGAATAGGCCTGACCGAAAATCAAATAGAACATTTTTAGAAATCCCTCTACATAACGGTAAGCGCGCCCCTCTGTGTAATACAATTCTGCAAGATAGTCATTGACTTCCGCAACGCTGATTTCATCAATGAAGCGTTTACCGAATTTGGCGGACAAGTGGTTTTCCCATAAACTGTCCTGCTTGCGGATAGTCTGATAGGCTTTCCCGCTTCGTCCCTGTTCACAGTATTCTTTGTAGACCTCACACATCATCATACGCGGAATTTGCGGTTTACTCGTTCTGCTGTGCAATTCTCGTGCAATAGCGGATTCTCTGGCTCGGAATGCCGCTTTTTCGGTTTTGAAGGGCTTGCCACTTTCATCTTTTGTTTTCTTCACATCTTTCTTTTTGCCGTTCATTGAGACTGTGTAGCGGAACGCCCAAAGCCCATTTGACAACTGATAAACGCCTGTTGTTTTACCTGCCATTTTGATTGTCCTCCTGTTGGAAAAAAGGTGGACTTTTTCAAAATCGCTTATGTCAATAGAGTGGAAAGTGGAAACGGAATTTTTCGTTTTCCCATGCTATGAGCGGCCTGAAAGGCCAGCGAATAGCAGACCGTCCATGAGATGGCCCGCGACGAGGCCCGTCACGGCAGAGCCCTCAAGGGTCTTCTGGAGCGCTACTTCGGCAAATAATTTTTGAAACAGGAGACGCGGCTATGAAATATGTCTGCGACATTTGCGGCTATGTCTATGACCCGGCTGCCGGCGACCCCGATAACGGTGTCGCCCCCGGCACGCCTTGGGAAGAAGTCCCCGAAGATTGGGTCTGCCCGCTCTGCTCGGTCGGCAAAGATCAGTTCAGCCCCGAGGAATAACGCATGAAAAAGGGCCTGTCTCTTAGTGAGACAGGCCCTTTTCGTGTCGATGGGGCATGGCGGGCGGTCAGCTCATGGCGTCGCTCAAAAAACGCGGGACGTCGTTGGGGGCGATGCCCAGCACGAAGCCGAACTCCCCGTAGAGCATCTCCTCTGCCGTTTTCCAGCTCCGCAGCTCGGTGGAATTGATGCTGCGGTGCGCGGCGGCCTGACGCTTCTGCTTCTCGCGGAAGGTCTTGCACAGCCGGAGCAGGCGCTCGCACGAATGCTCCGCCAGAATGGCGCGGTAATACTCGCCCGCAAGGCGCGTGTTTTCCGGCACGTCGTCAAGCACGCGGATCTCCGGCAGGGTGGGAAGCAGCGCGTCGAGCGCTTCGCGGCTGATGACGCGGCGCATCCGCACACGTCCGTCCACCGGCGCGTAAATCGTTCCGCCGCGGTAATGCGGCGTCAGGCGGTAATACTGGCGGCCCCGGTCAAACCCGGAAACGCCCGGGCTGCCGATCTCATCGATGCGGCAAACGCCCTCATACCCATAGATCACATAGTCTCCGACTGCAAACATGCTGCTCCCCTCCGTATTATTTTCTGCATTTCCATTATAGCAGAAATTTCGCAGAAAAGTAAGAGAAAAGTTACATAATTTTTTGCTTTTGTTTTTATATATAACAAATAAGAGCCTTGAAATTCAGGAATACCGGTGCATTGCTGCACCGGTATTTTCTCGTGTTTTTCAGAAAACAGAACTTTTGCCTCATGGCAGGCGGAACAGCGCCTCCGCGCGCACCAGCAGCTCCGGCTCGTCGAGGGAGTTGAGAAACGTGACGCGCCCGGCCTCCTCGCGGCTGCGCAGCAGCCCCGCCTCGTCCAGCCGTCGGCGAAGCTGCGCCGCGATGCCGCGGCTGCCGTCCAGGATCTCGGGGCCCTCGCCCACGACCGCGCGGATCGCGCCGGTCAGGAAGGGATAGTGCGTGCAGCCCAGCACGATCGCGTCGATGGGCGCGTCCAGATACGGCGCGAGCTTTTCGCGCAGATACCCGTCCAGCGCGGCGCCGGACAGCTCGCCGCGTTCGACAAACTCCATCAGGCCGCTGCACGCGACGGAATGGATCTCGGCCTCGCGGAGAAAATGCCGCCGCAGGTCGTCAAATTTTTTCTCGTTGAGCGTCATGGCCGTCGCCATGACGAGGATGCGGCCGCCGGGATGGCGCTCGACCGCGGGCTTGAGCGCAGGCTCGGTGCCGATGATCGGAAGCTCCGGAAATTCGCGGCGGAGCGTCTCCGCCGCCGCGGACGTGGCGGTGTTGCAGGCGATGACGAACGCCTTGATGCCGCGCCCGAGCAGCAGCTGCACGGCGTCGCGGCTGAGCCGGACGACCTCCTCCACGGGGCGGACGCCGTAGGGCGCATGGAGCGAGTCTCCGTAGTACAGAAAATCCTCATGCGGCAGCATACGGACGGTCTCGCGCAGCACGCTGATGCCGCCGAGACCGGAATCAAAAAATGCGACGGGCAGGGTCTTGTCTGTCATGCGGCCCGCCTCCTTCTTTTGCGGATTTGCAGTATAGTATACCACGTTTCGCGCGTTCCGTAAAGATACGGGCCGCACCTGATGCCGCGCCGCCGCAAAACGATCGCCCATCCGCCGGGCTGGCGGATGGGCTTTGTGCATTTTCTCTATGGACTTATGCCCGCTTGTGGAATACCTCCTGAAGCGCCGGGTACAGCATGGCGTAGCGCTCCTTGGTCAGCCGGTAGCGCGGCGCGTCCTCGCCGGGATCGACGCGGCCCCTGAGCGCAACGTGCCCCGCCGCCTCCGGCAGGCTTTCGAACAGGCCGATGCCGACGCCCGCGGCGGCTGCCGCGCCGAGCGACGCGGCGCTGTCGGCGTAGGTGCTGACCTCCAGCAGCGGCACGCCGCAGATGTCCGCGAGGATCTGCTTCCAGATGAGCGATTTTGTGCCGCCGCCGATGATGCGCAGCGCGGCGATCGGCTCACGCTCACAGAGCACGTCGAAGATCTGCCCGAGCGCACAGCTCGTGCCCTCCAGCACCGCGCGCGCGAAATGCTCACGCCTGTGCGTGACGTTCATGCCGAAGAAAACGCCCTGCGCCAGCGCGTCAAAGACCGGCGAGCGCTCGCCCTCCAGATACGGCAGGTAGATCAGCCCGCCGCTGCCCGGCTCGACCTGCTCGGCCATCGCGTCGAACGCGCGCAGCGAGCCGATGTCAAACAGCGACTGCGCCCATGTGACTGATCTGCCCGCGCACTGCGTCGTGCCGAAGACGTTGAAGCCCTGCCCGTCGAGGGCGGCAATGTGGAACACGCGCGTCTGCGGATCGAAAAACGGCTTCTCGATGGCGCCCGCGATCCACGCGCTGGTGTCCAGACTCAGATAGAACGTTCCGGGCGCCGCCACGCCCGCGCCGATCCCGGCACACGCGCCGTCACCGCCGCCGACCGAGACAGGGATGCCCGCGCGCAGACCGAGGTGGCAGGCCGCCTCCTCGCTCAGCCGCCCGGCGATCTCACAGCCGGAGTGCAGCTCCGGGAATTTCCCGACGTCCAGCCCGACGTTCCGGAACATCTCCCGGTCGTATTCGCACGTGTCAAGATTCATCAGCATGCCGTGCGAGGCATCGGAGAGGTCGGTCGAGTCCATGTTGCCGCACAGACGGTAGACCAGATAGTCCTTGACCTGCAAAAAACGGACGGTTTTTTCATAGACCTCCGGCTCGTTTTCCCGGAGCCACAGCGCCTTGCAGAGCGTAGACGAGGGGCTCAGGACGTTTCCGGTGATGTTGTAGAAATATTCCCGGCCGAATTTCTCCCGCAGGCGGTTCGAGACGTCCAGCGCCCGCGTGTCGGCGTAGATCATGGCCGGACGGAGCACCTGACCGTCGCTGTCCATCGGCAGGCAGGAGAGCATGTGACCGGAGACGCCGATGGCCTGCACCTGCTTGACGTATTCCGGCGCCAGCTCGCGCAGCATCAGCATTGCGCGCACGGCGCTCATCCACCAGTCGGCCGGCTCCTGCTCACAGCCGCCGTTTGGCAGGCGGCGGGTCGGATACGTTGTCGTTACGTTGCGCAAAATACGCATATTCTCATCCACGAGCGAGGCCTTGAGGCCGCTCGGTCCAATATCAAAGGCCAGTACGATGGTATGCATCCAATCACCTCAAGAACAGTATACCAAACAGCTGTGCGGATTTCCACAATTTCTTGTGCAGCTTGCAAAAAAATGACGCTGCAAACGAGACTGTCTCTATTCCTTTTTGCCCGGTGCTGTGATATAATCTGTAAAGCGTCCCCGATTCTGCACCCCTCCCGGCACGGGCCGGGAAATATTGTAAGGAGGCTTCCCCATGCAGTTTTCCAGCAAGGCACTTCGCTGCGAGCTTTCCCCCATGCGCAAATTCCACCCATACGCCCTCGCTGCCGCTGCAGCGGGCAAAAAGATCTATCACCTGAACATCGGCCAGCCGGATGTCGCCACGCCGCCCGCGCTCTTTGACGCCATCCGTGCCTTCCATGAGCGGACGCTGGCCTATGCGCCGTCGCCCGGCATACCGGAGACGATCGATGCCGTCTGCAAGTACTATCACCGCATCGGCGTGGACATCACCCCGGAGGACGTCCTCATCACGACCGGCGGCAGCGAGGCGCTTCAGATCGCGTTCAACTGCATCCTCGACGAAGGTGACGAGGTCATTCTCGCAGAACCGTTTTATCCGAATTACAGCACATTCATCCGCACCGCCGGCGCAGCCATCCGCCCCATTCCGACGCGCGCCGAGGAGGGCTTTTTCTATGCCTCCCGCGAGAAGCTCGAGGCCGCGCTCACGCCCCGCACGCGCGCCATTCTAGTCACAAATCCCGGCAACCCCACCGGCACCGTCCTGACGCACGCGCAGATGGAGCTGCTGCTGGACTTTGCAAAGCAGCATGACCTGTTCCTGATCGCAGACGAGGTCTACCGCGAATTCGTCTACAGCGACGAGCCGCTCAGCTCGTTCGCCCAGCTCGCAGGAAGCGAGGAAAATCTGATCATCACCGATTCCGTTTCCAAGCGTTTTTCCGCCTGCGGCGCGCGCATCGGCTGCCTGATCAGCCGCAACCGCGAGTTTATGGCGCAGGCGCTCAAATACTGTCAGGCGCGGCTGTCCGTCGCCACGCTCGATCAGGTGGCTGCCGCCGCGCTCTACCGCGTGGAGCCGAACTATTTTGACGCCGTCCGCGAGGAATACCGCCGCCGCCGCGACACCGTGCTCGCGGGGCTGAAGAAGATCCCCGGCGTCGTCTGCGAATGCCCGCGCGGCGCGTTCTATCTGATGGCGGCGCTTCCGATCGACAGCGCCGACCGCTTCCAGCAGTGGCTTCTCGAGGAGTTTGAGGACAACGGCGAGACCGTCATGTTCGCCCCCGGCGACGGATTCTACCAGACGGAGGGCAAAGGCCACAACGAGGTGCGCATCGCCTATGTGCTCAACGAGGCCGACTGCGCCCGCGCCGTCGAGCTGCTGGGGCTCGCCATTGCGAAATACAACCAGACGCGCCGGAAAGACTGAGCAGCCGCCCGGTTTTCCGCGCCGGAACAAACCCCAAAAACACCGAAAGGACCGGCAGATACTGCCGGTCCTTTGAGCTTGTCAAAAAGTCTTTTTGACAAGCTCAGGGACGCGAACCGCGGGGCTGGGTTCGCGTTTGAAAAGGCTGCGCGATGCAGGGCCTCAGCCGAACAGCAGGAGCATCAGCCCCGGCACGCTCGCCACGGACAAAAGCGTTGTCAGAAAAACGCCCGAGGCGGCGAGGCGGTCGTCGCCGTGGTTCTGGTAGGTGAGGATGGTGGCGTTGGTGGCGGCCGGCATGGCGAGCACCACGGTCGTCAGGCTCAGCAGCAGCGGATCTTTTATGAACGTGCGCAGCACGAAAAACGCCGCCAGCGGCACGACGATCAGCTTGACGAGCGCCAGCAGATACAGCTTGGGCCTTCCGAACACATCGCGCAGCGAGCACTGCGACAGCGCGCAGCCGAGGATCAGCATCGCCAGCGGCGAGGTGATCTCGCCGGTCGTTTTGACGACGTCCGCGATGATGCGCGGGACGTGGACGCCGCTGAGATAGATCGCATAGGCCAGCAGCGCCGACAGCACGCACGGCGTTTTGAGGATGCGCCAGCTCAGGCGGAAGCGCCCCTCGCCGGAAATGGTCTGTGCGCCGTAGCTCCAGCAGACGAGCTGGAAAAAGAGCACGAAGATAGTCAGGTGGAACATCGCGCCCTCGCCGAACATCGCCCGGACGAGCGGATAGCCCATAAAGCCGATGTTTGAGAAAATGTAGAAAAAGCGATAGGGCCCGCGCTCGCGCGGCCCCAGATGCAACAGCCGCGGCAGCAGCAGGCTCGACGCGATCAAAAAGGCGTAGCAGCCCGCCGCAAGCAGCGTCACCTGCAAGACCTCCGCAGGACTCAGCAGCCGCTCGTCCGTCATGACCGACGCGAGCACCAGCATGGGATTTGTCAGATTTGCGACAAGACGGGAGAGGCTTTTGTTGCTCTCCACATCCATGATGCCCGCCTTGCCGCAGAAAAATCCGGCGAACAGGATCGTAAACAGCACGACCATCTTTTCAAACAGCGCCTGAATGTCCATGGTTTCCTCCGCGAATCGATGAAAATGCGCTCAGCCGAAGCACTTGGGGCAGGGCGTGTAGCCGAAGCTCTCGGCGAGCTTGCGGCTGTAGGCCCAGAAGCTCTTGCGCGAGAAGGCGCTGCACCCGTATTTGTGGTACAGGCCCGTCTTGTCATTGTCCACGAACACCACATAGGAGTCCATGAACTTGCTTTTTTCCGAGAGCTTCTGGTTTTCCTCCTTGAGCTCGTCACGCTCGGCGGTCAGGGCGTCCTTCTGCTCGCGCAGGGACTCGTTTTCCTCGGTCAGAGACTGCTCCGACTCCTCCAGCTCCGTGACGCTGTCCTGAAGGGCGGCGTTTTCCTCGCGCAGGCGCTCCAGCTCCGCCTTCTGCGCCGACATGTCGTACTGCGACTGGTTCGCGGCGTGCTGGGCGTCGGAAAGCTCCGTGCGCAGCTGCTCGAGCTGCTCGTCCTGCGCGGCGATCTCGCCCTGCGCATCGGAGAGCGAGCGCTTCGTCTCGTCCAGCGTCTCCTGCACGGCGGCGAACTCCGCCTCCCGCGCGTCGAGCGCCTCCTCCCGCACGCGAAGCTGCACGCGCTGTGCGCGTGCGCCGAGCGCCTGCACGATCACGAGCGTGAAGGCGGCGGCGGTCAAAACGGCAAGGACGATCAGCGCCGCCAGCATCCCGCGCGGCTGCTTTGGCGCGGGCTTCGGCGTGCCCGGTGCGGCGCTGCACCTCGCGCAAAGCCGCGCGCCCTCCGGGATCGGTCTTCCGCAGCGGACACATTTTGCCATATCGCTCTCCCCTTTTCCGCAGTCTTTTCGTTTCTCTGAGATGATTTTACCATGCAGCGCGGAAAAAGTAAAGAAAACGCGCATCCGCGCCGCGCGCGCGTGCGGCGGCTGCAAAACGAAAGAAAGCGGCCTGCAAAAAAAGGTGAAATTTGTGGCGTTTTTCTCTTGCTATTTCTCTTTTGCTAGTCTATTCTAACTACTGAAAAAAGCTGTATATTTCAGATGCCCGCGCGGTATTCTGTACAGGAGGAATTTCCATGACGCTTGACAAGCTGACTGCCGGCCAGAGCGGCACCATCACCGCCGTAGGCGGCGAGGGAGAGCTGCGCTGCCGTCTGCTGGACATGGGGCTGATCCCGCATACAAGGGTCTCCGTATCCAAGATCGCCCCGATGGGCGACCCGATGGAGCTTCAGCTCCGCGGCTACGTGCTGACGCTCCGCAAGGAGGACGCCAGCGGCATTGAGGTGGAGGTGGAGGCATGATCTTCGCACTCGCAGGCAATCAGAACTGCGGCAAGACAACGCTCTTTAACCAGCTCACCGGCTCCAACCAGCACGTCGGCAATTTCCCCGGCGTGACGGTCGATCAGAAAAGCGGGCAGGTGCGCGGGCAGAAGGACTGCACCGTTGTCGATCTGCCGGGCATTTACTCACTGCGGCCGTACACCGCCGAGGAGATCGTGACCCGGAACTTCATTCTCAATCAAAAGCCGGACTGCATCATCAACATCGTGGACGCGACGAACCTCGAGCGCAACCTCTATCTGACGCTCCAGCTCCTGACGCTCCAGACGCCCACGGTGCTGGCGCTCAACATGATGGACGAGCTGACCGGAAACGGCGGCTCGGTCGATACGAAGCTCCTGTCCGAGCTTCTGGGCGTGCCTGTCGTGCCCATCTGCGCGGCAAACGGCGAGGGTGTGGAGGAGCTGATCGAAAACGCCGTCCGCGCGGCGCGTCTGCGTCAGAAGCCGAGCGTCTATGACTTCTGCCCGAAGGGCCCCGTCCACCGCTGCATCCATGCGGTCTGCCATGTGATCGAGGACCACGCGCAGGCGGCGGGCATCGCCGTCCGCTTTGCGGCGACGAAGCTCATCGAGGGCGATGAAGCGATCGCGGACGAGCTTCAGCTCGACCCGAACGAGCTGGAGCTGATCGAGCACTCCGTCGTGCAGATGGAGCAGGAGCGCGGTCTTGACCGCAACGCGGCGCTGGCGGACATGCGCTACAGCTTCATTGAAAACGCCGTGGCGCAGGCGGTCGTAAAGCCGCACGAGAGCCGCGAGCACGCCCGCAGCAGCAAGCTCGACCGCGTCCTGACCGGAAAATACACGGCGATCCCGGTCTTTCTCGGCGTGATGCTTCTCATTTTCTATCTGACGTTCAACGTCATCGGCAAATTTCTGAGCGACCTGCTCGCCCTCGGCATCGATTCGCTGACGGGCGTGGTCGATCGGGCGCTCACGGCATACGGCCTCAACCCCGTGGCGCACAGTCTCATCATCGACGGCATTTTTAAGGGCGTCGGCGGCGTGCTCAGCTTCCTGCCGGTCATCGTGACGCTGTTCTTCTTCCTGTCCATTCTTGAGGACACCGGCTACATGGCGCGCGTGGCGTTCGTGATGGACAAGCTGCTGCGAAAGATCGGCCTGTCCGGCAAATCGATCGTCCCGATGCTCATCGGCTTCGGCTGCACCGTCCCGGCGGTCATGGCCACGCGCACGCTCTCGTCCGAGCGCGACCGGAACATGACCATCCTGCTCACGCCGTTTATGAGCTGCTCGGCGAAGATCCCGATCTACGGCTTTTTCTCGGCGGCATTTTTCCCGGAGCACGCGGCGCTCGTCATGATCGGGCTGTATCTGTTCGGCATTCTGATGGGCGTTTTGTGCGCGCTCGTGCTGGACCGCACGGCGTTCCGCGGCCGCCCGGTGCCGTTTGTGATGGAGCTTCCGAACTACCGCTTCCCCAGCGCAAAGAGCGTGGCGCTGCTGCTGTGGGAAAAGGCAAAGGATTTTTTGCAGCGCGCATTTTCGGTCATCTTCCTTGCGACCGTCGCGATCTGGTTCCTGCAAAGCTTTGACGCGCGGCTGAATGTCGTCTCCGCCGACTCCGAGAGTCTGCTTGCCATGATCGGCCAGCTCCTCGCGCCGCTGTTCCGGCCGCTCGGCTTTGCCGACTGGCGCTGCACGACGGCGCTGATCTCGGGCTTCATCGCGAAGGAATCCGTCGTCTCCACGCTTCAGATCCTGCTCGGCGGCGCGGCGGTCACCACGCTTCTTTCCACCAAGGCCGCGCTCAGCTTCCTCGTGTTCACGCTTTTGTACACGCCCTGCGTCGCCGCCATCGCTGCGATCCGGCGCGAGGTCGGCTCGGCGTGGCGCGCCGCCGCGATCTGCCTCAGCCAGTGCTGCGTGGCGTGGCTGTGCGCGTTCGTGGTGTACGGGCTGATCCGGCTCGTCTGAGCGAGAGGAGGCTGCGCACATGGCTGCCGTTTTGATTCTGCTCGCCCTCGCCGCATGGGCCGTCTTTGCCATCCGCACCGCAAAAAAGACGAAGGGCGGCTGCGGAAGCTGCACGGGCTGCTCCGGCTGCTCCGGCTGCGGACATCGAAAATAGTTCTTTCGCCCCCGTGCATTCCATAGAATGTCACGGGGGTGTTTTTATGATTCCGTTTTTCCGGCGCAACGGACGGCTGGTGCTCGTGGGCATCGCGGTGAGCCTGTTCTGTCTTGCGCTTTCCGAGCTGTTCGCGGCGCAGATCGCTGTCCCGACCGGCTCGTGGGGACTGAGCTTCCGCGCGGAGGGTCAGCCGCCCGTCGGCAACGCGACCGCGCAGGCGCTGCGGCAGTATGACGCGGCCTACATCGGGGACGGACGCGAGAAGATCATCTATCTGACCTTCGACGCGGGCTATGAGAACGGCAACACGGCAAAAATTCTTGACGTGCTGAAAGCGCGCGGCGTTCCGGCGGCGTTTTTCGTGGTGGGGAACTATCTGCAAACAAGCCCGGAGCTGGTGCGGCGGATGGCGGACGAGGGACATCTGGTCGGCAACCACACCGAGCACCACTGGGACATGTCGCGCATCGCGGACGAGGAGACGTTCCGGCAGGAGCTGGCGTCGGTCGAGGCGCGCTACCGCGAGATCACCGGACGGGAGATGGAAAAATACTACCGCCCGCCGCAGGGCGTCTACAGCGAGGAGAATCTCAAGCTGGCGCAGGCGCTCGGCTACCGGACGGTGTTCTGGAGCCTCGCCTACGTGGACTGGTATCAGGACGACCAGCCGACCGCCGAGCAGGCCTTTTCAAAGCTCCTTCCGCGCATCCATCCGGGCGCGGTCGTGCTGCTGCACAGCACGTCAAGGACGAACGCCGACATTCTCGACGAGCTGCTCAGCCGCTGGGAGGCGCTCGGCTACCGCTTCGGGCGGCTGGAGGAGCTGTTTTCAGATACACCCTGACGCGCGGCAGGCACCGATCGCCGCCTCCTGCATAACATGGAATGAGCGGACGGGATGCGCCGCTGATTCTGGAATTCTAGGAGGTTTCTTTATGTCCTGCAACAATTCTTCCGGCATCTGCGCCTTCGGCAACGGCTGGTGGTGGATCATTCTGCTGATCCTCATTTTCGGCTTCGGCGGCAGCGGAAGCTGCGGCTGCGGCTGTGAGGGCGGCTGCGGCTGCTGAGGCTTACATGCAGCTGGGGAGACGGTACGCCGTCTCCCCTTTTCGTTTTTTGCGCAGACCCGCAGGGTCCGGCAAAAGATCGTTCTTGTCATCCCGCGCTCCGCGGCGTATAATATCCAGAGTCTACCTTGAAGGAAGTGTTTTCATGACGCAGCTTCTTCTGCGGCTTTTTGTCAAAAATCATCAGGACACCCAGTCCCCTGCCGTGCGTGAGGGCTACGGGAAGCTCGCCGGTCTGACCGGCATCGTTGTAAACGCGCTGCTGTGCGCGGGAAAGCTCCTCGCGGGCGCGCTGTCCGGGAGCGTCTCGATCATGGCAGACGCCATCAACAACCTCTCCGACGCGGCAAGCTCCATCGTGACGCTGCTCGGCTTCAAGCTCGCGGCGAAGCCCGCCGACGACGCGCACCCCTACGGTCATCAGCGGGTGGAATATCTCGCGGGGCTGACGGTGGCGGCGCTCATTCTGCTGATCGGCGCGGAGCTGGTCAAAAGCTCCATCCAGCGCATCTTGCATCCGGAGGCGGTCGCGTTCACGGTGGTCGGCGCGGCGGTGCTGCTGCTGTCCATCGCGGCAAAGCTCTGGCTGTGCCTGTTTTACAGGAAGCTCGGCAAGAGCATCCGCTCCGAGGCGCTGCTGGCGTCGGCGGCGGACTCCCGCAACGACGTGGCCTCCACGGCGGCCGTGCTCGCGGCGTATGCCTTCGCTTATTTTACCCACATCCAGATCGACGGCTGGGCGGGGCTTCTGGTCGCGGTGTTCATTCTGTGGTCGGGCGTGGGCATCGCCAAGGACACGATCGACCCGCTGCTCGGCGAGGCGCCGGACGAGGCGCTTGTCCACGCCATCGCGCAGGAGATCCGCAGCTATGACGCGCGCGTGCTCGGCATCCACGATCTGATCGTCCATGACTACGGCCCCGGCCGGCGCTTTGCCAGCGTCCATGTGGAGCTGGACGCGCGCGAGGACGTTCTGGAGGCGCATGAGCTGATCGACAACATCGAGCGCGACGTCACGAAAAAGCTCCGCGTGGAGCTGGTCATCCACTACGACCCCATCGTGACCGACGACGCCGAGGTCAACGAGGTGCGCCAGCGCGTGGAGGCGATCGTGACGGAGATCGACCCGCGTCTTTCGTTCCACGATTTCCGCATGGTGCGCGGGCGCGAGCATTCGAACGTCATTTTTGACCTCGTGCTGCCCTTTGACCTGCGCGGGCAGGAGCACGCCCTCCGCGCGCGCATCGGCGCGGCGCTGCACGCGGAAAATCCCCGCTACCGCGCCGTCATCACCTTCGACAGCGAGGCCTTCAACGACGTCCACACCCGCATGGAGGCGGATGTTCCCGAAGCGGGTGACGCGCCCGCAAAGAAAGCCTGATCGCCCGTGAATATGCACGAAACGTGCATAGTACAGTATAAATATTCCGTCCAACAGACCGATTTTTTGAAAACGCCGTTGACATCCTGCCGCCGCCGTGGTAGAATGTCGCCAAACCTGAGGAAAGGAGACGCGCCGCATGAAGACCATTCGCACCGCTGCAATGATGGACATGATGATGTGCATGCCGATGTGCATGTGCATGCTTTTGCATACCCAAAGCGGTTCGTCTTCAGTCATGTCCACGTGATCCTCAGGGGGTTTTGAGGATAGTTAAGGGCTGGAAGCGTTTCGCTTCCAGCCCTTTTTTTGATTGGAGAGAAGAACATGATCGAATTAAAGCATCTGAGCAAGATCTACGACGCCGGAACGCCCGCCGCCGTCACCGCGCTGGAGGACATTTCCCTCACCATCCGCGACGGTGAGATCTTCGGCATCATCGGCCTGTCCGGTGCGGGCAAGTCCACGCTGGTGCGCTGCATCAACCTCCTGGAGACGCCGACCTCCGGTCAGGTCGTGCTGGACGGACAGGAGCTGACCGCGCTTTCCAAGAAGGAGCTGCTGCGGGCGCGCCGCAGCGTCGGCATGATCTTTCAGGACTTCAACCTGCTGGAGCAGCGCACGATCCTCCGAAACGTCCTGTTCCCGCTGGAGCTTGCCGGGACGCCGAAGGCGGCGGCAAAACCGCGCGCGCTGGAGCTTTTGCAGGGACAGGCTTTCACAGACCCGCCCGGTATGACTGCGGGCCTGGTGCCGGAGCTTCTGGCGTTCGCCCGCAGACTTCTGGGACGGGCAGACGTGCCGCAAACCTTTGTACTCAACGCGCTGGTACCCGTGGATTTTGCGCTGTGGCAGCTTTGGAACGCAAAACGGGGGAACGGCACCTTCGACGCGCTGTGCGCGTCCTTCTGCCCGGAGCTGAGTGCTATCTTCTTGAGGACGGTGAGCACGCGGTCCTGCATTTCCGTGGCCGCGGCGTTGGTGAAGGTGATGATAAGCAGGCGGGCGGCAGCGATGCGGCGCGCAACGTCGCCAATCTTGTCCTGATGGACTCGGCCTTCGACCCGCTGCCTGCGGTCATCGCCGAAGGCCGCCGCAGCGTGAACAACATCCAGCGCTCGGCGTCGCTGTTTCTGGTCAAAACCTTTTATTCCACACTGCTGACCATTCTTCTGCTGTTCCTGCCCGGGATGAACTATCCCTTCGCGCCCATCCAGACCACGCTCATCGGCTCGCTGGCGATCGGGATGCCGTCGATGGTGCTGGCCTTCACGCCGAACCGCGACCGCATTCAAGGGTCGTTTTTCCGCAACGTCATCGTCAAGGCCGTACCCGGCGCGCTGACCATCTTCCTTTCGCTGTCGGCACTGTTCCTGTTTCAGCCGCTGCTCCGGCTTTCGCATGCGGAGCTTTCCACAATTGCCGTGATTGTAACCGGCAGCGCGGCGATTATGGTGCTGTACACGATCTGCCGGCCGCTCAATCTGCTGCGCGCGGCGCTGCTGGCGACGGTCGCGGCCGCTTTTGCGCTCTGCA
>URLO01000028.1 GCA_900548625.1 uncultured Eubacteriales bacterium
CCAGCGTAATCTGGGCGTGCTGACGCCGATGGAAAAGCATGCGCTTTGCCTCGCCGCATAAAAAACGGCCAGCAGCGAATGGCTGCTGGCCGGGAAAACTTTATATTTTTTCTCTGTCCTCTTGACGGGGTGCGGTTCAACATCCGGCGGGCGGTCGTGCTTGAAAAAGGCGTTTTGACGCTGTGCGCTGCGTCGGGGAGGAATGTGCTCCGCAGGCGAACAAAAACGAAAAAATACACGATTTTCGCGGAAAAGCAAATTGCAAATTTGGTGAAAATGTGCTATGGTTATAAAATAGCAAATATGAGCGAGGCGGTCCGTCTCGAGAAAGGAACACACCATGAAATTTTCAGAGTTCCAGTACACCCGTCCTGACCTCAGCGCCGTTCGCGCCCGCTGTGAGGAGATCTGTGCAAAGATCGAAGCGGCCTGCTGCGCGCAGGCGCAGATCAGCGCCTATGACGAATTTGAGGCGCTGCGCCGCGAGGTCGAAACCGACCTGACCATTGCCTACGTCCGCCACAGCATCGACACGCGCGATGAATTTTACGATCAGGAGAACGAATTCTCCGACGAGGCAGGCCCGCAGCTGGAGGAGATGTTCCAGAAGATCAATCTGGCGCTGCTCGGCTCGAAGTTCCGTCCGGAGCTGGAGGAGCACTTCGGAAAGCTCCTGTTCACCAACATGGAGATCTCCGTCCGCACGTTCAAGCCCGAGATCCTCGAGCTGATGCAGGAGGAAAACCGCCTTACCTCGCAGTATCAGAAGCTCTATGCCTCCGGCATGGTCGAATTCCGCGGCGAGACGATGCCGCTGACAAAGCTCGGCCCGTATCTGCAAAGCCCCGACCGCGAGACGCGCCGCGAGGCGTGGACGGTGCGCGGCAGCTTCTTTGACGCCAACCGCGCAGAGCTCGACGAGCTGTACGGAAAGCTCATCAAGTGCCGCAACGCGCAGGC
Organism: uncultured Eubacteriales bacterium; assembly: GCA_900548625.1. Classification (GTDB taxonomy): domain Bacteria; phylum Bacillota; class Clostridia; order Oscillospirales; family Oscillospiraceae; genus CAG-170. The sequence goes on from URLO01000028.1 coordinate 961, forward strand.
GCGCTGCCTCGGACACGAAAACTTCATCCAGCTCGGCTATGACCGCCTCGGCCGCAACTGCTACACGCCGAAGGAGGTCGCGTCCTTCCGCGACCAGATCGCGCAGGACATGGTGCCCATCGTGGCCGAGCGCAAAAAGGTGCAGCAGGCGCGCCTCGGCGTAGAACGCCTCTGCTTCTATGACGACACCCTCCTGTTCCCCGACGGCAACGCGAAGCCCGAGGGCACGGCGGAGGAGATCCTCGCCGCCGGCAAGCGGATGTACGAGGAAATGAGCCCCGAAACGGCGGAATTCATCGACAAGATGTTTGAGATGGAGCTGTTTGACGTCCTCTCCAAGCCCGGCAAGGCGCCCGGCGGCTACTGCACCGGCATCCCCAAGTACAAGGTGCCCTTCATTTTCTCCAACTTCAACGGCACCGCGGGCGACGTGGACGTGCTGACGCACGAGGCCGGTCACGCCTTCGCCGATTACACCGCCTACAAGCAGAATTATCCTTCCCTGCTCCAGAGCCCGACGCTGGAATCCTGCGAGTGCCACTCGATGTCGATGGAATTCCTCACGCAGGACTTCCACAAGTATTTCTTCGGCGATGCGACCGAAAAATATGAGATCGGCCACTGCGAAAGCTCGCTGATCTTCATCCCCTACGGCTGCATGGTCGATGAATTCCAGCACCTCATGTATGAGAACGAGGACCTCACGCCCGAGCAGCGCAACGAGACGTGGCTGCGGCTCGAGAAGAAGTACCGCCCGTGGATCGACTTTGACAACCTGCCCTTCTATTCAAGAGGCGGCGGCTGGCAGCAGCAGCTCCACATCTATCTCAACCCGCTGTACTACATCGACTACTGCATGGCGCAGACGGTCGCCTTCCAGTTCTGGATCGCCTCGATGCATGACCGCGCCGATGCGTGGGCGCGCTACATGCGCTTCGTCGTGGCCGGCGGCAGCAAGACCTTCGAGGGCCTGTGCCGCGATTCCGGCATCCGTCTCCCCTATGACCCGGGCTGCATCCGCGCCATCGGCGAGGAGATCAGCCGCTGGCTGAAGGATCATCAGTAAAGACCACGAATCACCAAAGCCCGCCCGCCGGAGTCCCCGGCGGGCGGGCTTTGCTGTTGAAGACCTCGTAGAGTTCGCGCCGCATGCGCCGCTAAAATGCCGCGGTGAAGGTGAGCCGGTAATAGCGCGATCCATCCGGGACGTCGTCCATGGAAACCAGGCGGGAATCGATCGGATAATAGCCGTTTGACTCGCAGACGGCGGTCAGCTTCACGCCGCAGAGCTCCGTGTCGAGCGCGCCGTTTTTCAGCCCCTCGGAGATGCACTTCTCAAGCGCCGCCGGCGCGTTGGAGAAAAGCCCTGCCTGCTTCTGCGCGCCCACAAGGCTGAGCGCGGTCAGAATGCACGAATTCAGTCCGCTGTCGGGGCAAAACGCATCCGGGTCCGGGCTGTACTCGAACCAGACGCGCCGCACCGCGCCGTCCTCCGTCTCGATGTGGATCGGCTGCGGCGGGGCGGAGATCCCGGAATAAACGGAGCCGTCTGCGTTCGTGGCAACCCATGAGCCGTCCGCCCGCTCCTCCGTCACCGTCCATTCTCCGCCGTCCGGCGCAAACGCCCACGAGCCGTCGCCGCGGAGGGCATAGATCGGCTGCCCGGTGAAATAGCGGCTGTAATAATTATAGTTCTCCGCGTACTGCGCGGCGGTCAGCGCGCCGCGGTTCGGCGCGAGCTGCTGAGAATAGACGATGGCAGCAGTCAAAAAGAGCGAGCCTGCCACGGCGGCGGCAAACGCCGTGATGCGCCACGCCCTGCGGTCGCGCTGGACATAGACATACCCCTCGTCCCACGGCATCCGCTCGCCCGCGAGCGCGGCGTCCAGACATTGATACTGCCGCACGAGGGCGTAGACTGGAATGTGGAGGCCGCAGCCGCGCCACAGCACGCTCCAGACGCGGCACCAGCCCTCGCCGTAGCTCAGATGCGTCCCGTCCTCCGTCTCGACGGAGAGGCCGAGGAGCGCCTTTCCGGGCGTCGTGCCGAACCAGTGCAGCAGCGCAGGCTCCAGAAACACCGTCAGCGCCAGCGTCATTAGCTCCAGCAGCAGCGAAAGCCCCTGCGTCTGTGTGAACAGCACGCCGCAAAGCGACAAAAGCCAGAGGGACAGCACCGTGTAGAGGCAGCCGTCGAGCCACCTTGCAAAATAGCGCCGCACCGGGCAGCGGGGATACGGCGTGCGGTCCTCCTCCAGCTGCGGCGCAGGGCGCGCGGGCGCGCCGCTTTCCAGACGGCGGAGATATTTCGGCGCGTCCAGCTCGGAAAATGAGACGTGCTCCGCCTCGATCTCCCGGCAGACACGCCCGGCCGCCGCCGCGTCCGCCTCCTCGCGTGCAAGGCGCGCGAGCTGGTCGCGGAGCGTCTCCGGCAGCGCCTTTTCTCCGGTTTGCAGCGCCCGGATCTCGTCGAGCGGCACGTGCAGGCTCCGCAGGAGACGGATGCGCAGAAGCGTCTGCGCGTTCTCCTCAGTGTAGTCGCGGTAGCCGTTTTGCAGCCGCGGCGCGGTGAGCAGCCCCTCCCGCTCATAAAAGCGAATGTTGGCGCGGTCCATGCCGCAGCGCGCCTCCATCTCGCGAATGGTCATAAAAACGCCTCCTTTTCGTCCTGTTTTCCCGATGATACAGTATAAACAGGGTTTACAGTCAAGTGTTTTTTGAAAAAACGCGGAGCTTTGCCGTCAAAGCCCCGCGATGTGGAGAACGCCGCGGCAGACCAGCGTGACGAGCACGCCTGCCGCCGCTACGCCGCCGGCGATGGCGGGCAGCGCGAATTTCATCCGCAGCCCCATCAGCGCCGCAACGAGCGCGCCCGTCCACGCGCCGGTTCCCGGCAGCGGAATGGCGACCAGCAGGAAAAGCCCCAGCGTCTCATATTTTTTGACCATCATGGTTTTTTTAAAGCCGCGCGCGATGAGCCATTCGGCAAGCGCCTTCGGCTTTCCGCCCAGACGCTGCATCCACGCGAGGATCTTGCGGAGAAAGAGGACGATGAGCGGCACCGGCAGAAGGTTTGCCGCCACGCAGAGCGGCAGCAGCAGTCCCAGCGGGATGTCGTGCGCCAGTCCGTAGGGGATCGCGCCGCGCAGCTCCGATACCGGCGCCATGGCCAGCACGAGCGTCCAGAGCAGCGACTTTGGTTCCATAAGATCCTCTCCTTTTCCGCCGCAATGCTGTTCTTATTTTACACGCCGCACCCGCGGCAGTCAAATTAAGAAAATATTACATAAAAATGCCGCCGTACAGATGCCTGTACGGCGGCAGACGGGTTTATATACGTGCGGGGAATGCAGTGCGTCAGGCGCTTGTCGTGAGCACCTTCCACGACAGACCCGAGCGAACCAGAATGATGTCGCAGGTGGAGCGCTCCGTGTCGTCCTCACCCTTGATGGTGACCCTCAGCGTCACGCATTTGGCGGACTTTAGCTTGTCGGCGTTGAAGCCGGCCTGCTCCTCCAGCTCATCGATCGCGTATTCATAGTCGCTGCGGAGCTTCTTCGCGGAGATGGCCTTGACCTTCTTGACCTCAACGGTGATCTTGTATTTGCCGTATTCGTCCGTCAGATATTCCTTTGCGGAGGCATCGGTGGCCTTGTAATAGCTGCGCCAGGAGGAGATGTCCTCGTCGAGCCAAATGCTCTGCGTCTCAAAGAAATCATCCTCATCGCCGTCATACCAGTACAGCGCGAGCGCCTTTGCATCGTAGGCAGTCATGCGTGCGGCACGGGCGCTGTCGCTGATCGTGGCCTTGAAATAGCGCGCGGCGACGGCTCCGGGACTGTTGTAGCGGATGACGCTGACAAGCACCGCGATGACCACGACGGCAACCACGGCGAGCAGGACGATTTGCAGCGTCTTCTGGTTGGACTGCTTCTTCGGCTGTACCGGCTTCGGCGAAAGGTCAGGCTGCATGTCGGAGGCCGGCGGCGCTTCGACAAACGCACCGCAGCGGCCGCAGGCGCGCGCACCAGGGTCAAGCGGAGCGCCGCAGTTTCCACAGAATTTTGCCATGTTTGTTCTCTCCTTTTTCTTTCTGGATGACCGGAACGGCTCCGGGGCTATACGGCGTGCCCGCATTCCGAGCAGAATGCGGCGTCCGGCTCCAGCTCCGAGCCGCAGTACGCACAGCGGCGCGCGGCTGCGGGCGCAGGCTCCGGCATTTCAGGTGCTGCATAGACGGGTTCGGGTGCGGGCGGTTCTGCGCAGACAGGCTCCGGGAATGCGGGCTCTGCGCAGGCGGTTTGCGGCATTTCGGGCGGTGCATAGACGGGTTCGGGTGCGGGCGGTTCCGCATAGACCGGCTCCGGCATGACCGGCTCGGCATAGGCAGGCTCCGGCGTCGGGGCGGTGTAAACGGGCGCGGACGGCTCTGCCGCCGCGGGCTGCGGCATCATCGGCTGACCGCACGAGGTGCAAAAGCGCATCCCCTTTTTCACAGCTGCGCCGCAATGGGCGCAGAAGTCGCAGTCGGGCGGCGCAGCGGGCGGCACGGGCGCGCCGCAGGCGCTGCAAAACTGCGAGCCCTTCGGGATCTCCGCGCCGCAGCGCGCACAGCGGCGGACGCCGCGCAGATCCTGAATCTGCTGGGTATAACGCTGAAGGTTTTCCTCCGCCTGCGCGAGCCGCGCGAACAGCGCGTCAAAGCAGGCCTCATGATCCGTCTTGTGGAGCGAGGCGTAGAGCTTGCCGATCTCGCGATGTATATCGGAGATCGTGCGCTGCTCGTCAGAGGCCATCGAGCTCAGGCGGGTACTGTCAGCAAAGTCCTTTGTCTTTTTGCCGAAGGCAGAAAACTGGTTGCTGAGACCATCCAAAAATGACATGTTCCGAACCTCCCCTTTCAAAATCGGCAGAAAAACGACCGTTTTTCGCCAAATCATTCCGTAGACACTCATATTTTACAGGAATGCCGGATGTAAATCAAGCGTTATTTCACCCGGACGCAGAAAATGCGCCCGCCGGGGAGCCGGCGGGCGCTTGGAATCGGTTCGTATTTGCGTGTCAGCCGAGGCTGGTGCGCACGAGTGCGCGGCGGAGCTTTGCCTCCGCGAGCTGGAGCTCGGCGTCGGACAGGCGCTCCTTGTTCTTGAGCGTTTCCTGCGCGCGCGCCAGGGCGCTGCGTGCGCGCGCCTGATCGATGTCCTCCGCCCACTCGAACGTGGTGGCGATGAGCTTGCAGGCGCCGTTCGTCATGGCGAGCATTCCGCCGATGCAGGCGGCCTTGCGCACCTTGCCCTCCGTTTTCACGGTGGCGACGCCCATGCCGAGCGGTGTGACATAGTTGATGTGCCGCGGCAGGATGGTCACGCCGCCGGTCGTTGCCCGCACGTCAAGGCTCTCGGCCTCGCCGTCAAAGAACAGGCCGTCGGGCGTCACGATCTGCAAATGGAAGCTGCTCATACCGGCTCACCCTTTGCCTTGGCGACGACGTCGTCGATCGAGCCTGCGAACAGGAACGCCGATTCGGGGATGTCGTCGTGCTTGCCCTCGACGATCTCGCGGAAGCCGCGGATGGTCTCCTTCAGGGGCACATACTTGCCCTCGAAGCCGGTGAACTGCTCGGCAACGTGGAACGGCTGGGACAGGAAGCGCTGGACCTTTCTCGCGCGGCTGACGGCGAGCTTGTCGTCCTCCGAAAGCTCGTCCATGCCCATGATGGCGATGATGTCCTGAAGCTCCTTATAGCGCTGGAGCAGCTGCACGACGCTTCTTGCCACGTCGTAATGCTCCTGCCCGACGATCTCCGGCGAGAGGATGCGGGAGGTGGAATCCAGCGGATCGACGGCCGGATAGATGCCGAGCGAGGCGATGCTTCTGTCAAGGACGGTCGTGGCGTCCAGATGCGCGAACGTCGTGGCGGGCGCGGGGTCGGTCAGGTCGTCGGCAGGGACATAGACCGCCTGCACGGACGTGATCGAGCCGTTCTTGGTGGAGGTGATGCGCTCCTGAAGCGCGCCCATTTCGGTCGCCAGCGTGGGCTGGTAGCCGACGGCGGACGGCATGCGGCCAAGCAGCGCCGAGACCTCGGAGCCTGCCTGCGTGAAGCGGAAGATGTTGTCGATGAACAGCAGCACGTCCTGATGCTTGACGTCGCGGAAGTACTCCGCCATCGTCAGACCCGACAGGCCCACGCGCATACGCGCTCCGGGCGGCTCGTTCATCTGGCCGTAGACCAGCGCGGTCTTTTCCAGAACGCCGGACTCCTTCATTTCATAGTAGAGGTCGTTGCCCTCGCGGGTACGCTCACCGACGCCGGTGAAAACGGAATAGCCGTTGTGCTCGGTGGCGATGTTGTAGATCAGCTCCTGAATGAGGACGGTCTTGCCCACGCCGGCACCGCCGAACAGACCGATCTTGCCGCCCTTTGCATACGGGCAGATCAGGTCAACGACCTTGATGCCGGTCTCAAGGATCTCGGTGCCGGTCTCCTGCTCCTCGTACGACGGCGCTTCGCGGTGAATGGGCCAGCGGGCGTCGATGTTCTCGGGCATGGGCCGGTCGTCGATCGGGTCGCCGAGGAGGTTGAAGATGCGGCCGAGGCAGCCCTCGCCGACGGGAACGGTGATGGACTTGCCGGTGTCCACGGCCTGTGCGCCGCGCTGGAGGCCGTCGGTGGAGCTCATGGCGATGCAGCGCACCACGTTGTCGCCGATCTCCTGCGCGACCTCCGCCACGAGCTTCTTGCCGTTCAGCTCCAGCTCGATGGCGTTTAACAGATTGGGCAGTTGTCCTTCCTCAAAGCGGATGTCGAGAACCGGGCCGATGACCTGCACGACGGTTCCGATGTGTTGATTCATGGGTCTGCCTCCTTTCACGATGATTCAGCGCCGGCGACGATCTCGGTGATCTCCTGCGTGATCGCGCCCTGACGGGCACGGTTGTACTTCAGGCTCAGATCATCGATCATTTCTTCGGCGTTCTTGGTGGCCGAGTCCATAGCCATGCGGCGGGCCGCCTGCTCGGAAGCGACGGACTCGCACAGCGCGCCATACAGAAGGCCGCCGAGGTATTCCGGCACGATCGCGTCAAAGACGGAAAGCGGGCCGGATTCATAGAGAACGAATTTTTTCGGGCGGTTGTCCTTTTGTCCCGAAACGCGGATGGGCAGCAGCTCCATTTCGCACGGAAGCTGCGAGAGCATCGAGGCAAAGTGCGTGTAGACGAGCTGCACCGAGGTGAACTCCCCGGCGAGAAAGCGCCGGCTGAGCAGCTTTGCCGCCGAGAAGCAGTCGCCCACCGAGACCTCGCCCGCGACGGCGTAGCCGTCGGTCAGGATCTCGGCGCCGCGCTGGCGGAAGAAGTCGAGCGCCTTCTTGCCAATGGGCAGGACGGCGGACGGAGACTGCTGCATCTTGCCCCAGGCGAGCTTTAAGACGTTCGAGTTGTAGCCGCCGGCAAGGCCGCGGTCACCCGCGATGACGATGTAGAGCGTTTTGCCCTCCTTGCGGCGGAGATACGGCGAGACGAAGTCCATCGTGGAGTCCGCGATGTCGTTCATCGTGGCATACAGCGTTTCAAAGTAAGGACGGCTGGAGACGGCACGATCCTGCGCGCCGCGGAGCTTGGACGCCGCGACCATTTCCATGGCCTTGGTGATCTGCTTGGTCGATTCCATGCTCCGGATGCGGGATTTGATGTCTTTCATGGATACGCCGGCCATGTGCGCGCCTCCTTTCTCAGCTTTCCGGTACGAACACCGCGGAATAGTCCGTCAGCGCCTGCTTGAGCGCGGCCTCGTGCTCGGCGGAGAGCTGCCCGGTGGTGCGGATGCCCTGGAGAACGTCGTAGGCGTTCTTGTCGAGGAACGGATACAGCCCGCGCTCATAGGCGCGGATGTCCTTCACGGCGACGTCCTTCAGATAGCCGTTCGTGACGGCGTAGAGGATGCAGACCTGATGCGCCACATCGACGGGCGCGTTGCGGTCCTGCTTGAGCACCTCCACGATGCGCTCGCCCTGATCGAGGCGCTCGCGCGTGTCGCGGTCGAGGTCGGAGCCGAACTGCGCGAAGCTTTGCAGCTCGCGGTACTGCGAGTACAGCAGCTTCAGGTTGCCCGCGACCTTCTTCATGGCCTTGATCTGTGCGCTGCCGCCGACACGGGAGACGGAGATGCCGGGGTTGACCGCCGGCATGACGCCCGAGTGGAACAGCTCTGTTTCCAGGAAGATCTGGCCGTCAGTGATGGAGATGACGTTCGTGGGGATATAGGCCGAGACGTCGCCCGCCTGCGTCTCGATGATCGGCAGCGCCGTCAGCGAGCCGCCGCCGTATTCCGGCGCCATGCGCGCCGCGCGCTCGAGCAGTCTCGAGTGCAGGTAGAATACGTCGCCGGGGTAGGCCTCACGTCCGGGCGGTCTGCGGATCAGCAGCGACAGCGCGCGGTACGCGACAGCGTGCTTGCTGAGATCGTCATAGATGACCAGCACGTCCTTGCCCTGCTTCATGAAATATTCGCCCATCGTGCAGCCGGAGTACGGCGCGATATACTGAAGCGGCGCCAGCTCCGACGCGGTGGCGGAGACAACGATGGTATAGTCCATCGCGCCCGCCGTCTCGAGCGTGGAGACGAGCTGCGCCACGGTCGAGCGCTTCTGGCCGATGGCGACGTAGATGCAGATGACGTCCTTGCCCTTCTGATTGATGATGGTGTCGGCCGCGATGGCGGTCTTGCCGGTCTGGCGGTCGCCGATGATCAGCTCACGCTGGCCGCGGCCGATGGGGATCATGGAGTCGATGGCCTTGATGCCGGTCTGAAGCGGCACCGAGACGCTCTTTCTCTGAATGATGCCGGGGGCCGGGGATTCGATGGCGGCATAGCCGCTCGCGGTGATGGGGCCCTTGGCGTCGATGGGCTGGCCCAGCGCGTCAACGACGCGGCCGATGAGCGCCTCGCCCACGGGGACGGAGACGACCTTGCCGGTGCGCTTGACGACGTCGCCCTCACGGATGCCGTCATCGCTGCCCAGCATGACGATGGACACGGCGTTTTCCTCCAGGTTCTGCGCCATGCCGTATGCGCCGTTGGAGAACTCCACCAGCTCGCCTGCCATGCAGCGGTCGAGACCCGCTGCGCGGGCGATGCCGTCGCCGATCAGGATGACGGTGCCCGTCTCCGACTGATTGATCTTGGTTTCATAATGCTTGATCTGACTGCGGATGATCTTAGAAATTTCTTCCGGTCTGAGTTCCATTCATTCACCAGCTTTCGGTTACTAAATCACGGTATTGCGAAGAATTCGCTGGATCTCCTCAAGATGATACGCGACCGTTCCGTCAAGCTGACGGTCGGGCAGCTCCAGCAGCACGCCGCCGAGCAGACTCTCGTCCACGCGGGAGGAAAGCTCGATCCGCTTGCCGGTCTGCGCCTCCAGCTTGGCACGAAGCCTTTCCAGAAGCTCGGGCCGGAGCGCGACGGCGGTGACGGCGCGTACCTCGAGAATGTCATGCGCGGCATTGTAGCGGCGGCGGTACTCCTGCGTGCAGCCGGAAAGCTCGCGCAGCGTGCCGTTGTCGCACAGCAGCTTCATGAAATTGAGCACATAGGGGTGGACATTGCCGCGCCATGCCTCGTCCAGAAGGCCGCGCCGCTCCTCCTTGGGGACGGACGGCGTACACAAAAGGCGCAGATAGTCCGGGTTTTCGTCCAGCACGGCCCGCACGCCCGCAAGATCGGCAAGGATCGCATCCTCCAGATGCTCCTCCTGTGCCAGATCATACAGCGCGCCGCCGTAGGTCTTGGCCGTGCGCGTCATGACGCGTCACCCAGCTCGTCAATGAACTGCTCGATCAGCTTTTCGTGATCGGCCTCGCTGATCTCCTTGCGGACGACCTTGGACGCAAGCTCCACGGCAAGGCCGGACAACTCGCTCTTCATGTCATTGACCGCCTTCTTCTTTTCCAGCGCAATGTCATTTTCCGCCTTGCGGCGCAGAGCAGCAGCCTCCTCCTTCGCGTCGCAGACGATGGCCTCGCCCTGCTCGCGCGCGTTTTTCATCGCGCGGGCGGTGATGGCGCTGGCCTCCTCTTTTGCGGCGGAAAGGTGCTGTTCATAGTCGGCCTTTGCGGTGTCGGCCTCGAGTTTTGCCTTGTTTGCCTCGTCATACAGGGAATCGATCTCCTGCTGACGCTTGGCGAGAATGTTCTGGATGGGCTTGAAGAGCAGCTTCTTGAACAGGACGATTTGAAGCAGCAGGTTACAGATTTGCGCGATGGTCGTCCACGGTGCAAGCTCTACAAGGGACTGAAAATCCATGCCACAGTCCTCCTTCCAATGGGTAAGATCGTTTCAGATCACAGCAGGCCCGTGAACATACCGGGCGCAACGAAGATCAGAAGCAGGCCGATGACGAAGCCGTAAATACCGGTCGTCTCTGCGCACGCGATGCCAAGGAACATGGTGGACGTGAGCTCGCCCTTCATTTCCGGCTGACGCGACATTGCCTCGATCGCCTTGCCTGCGATGTAGCCTTCGCCGATGCCGGGGCCGAAGCCGGAGATCATCGCGATGCCGGCGCCGATGGCGCAGCCCATCAGGATCAAAGCCTTTGCAAGTTCCATGTGTTTTTCCTCCTGTAAATACTTGATGGTGGTTGATATGGTTACATTTATTCAATTATTCTGCCGCCGTGCGGATGAAGATCATCGTCAGCATACAGAATATAAATGCCTGCATCGCGCTGGAGAACCAGTCGAAATACAACGACAGCGCGGCCGGGACGCCCACGGCCAGGAACGGGATGTTGCCAAGGATCTTGCCCACAACGCCCGGGATCAGCCCGAACAGCGCGTTGTTTGCGAGGATCAGCGCCGCATAGACCAGCGCGCTGATGACCATGCCGGAAAGGACGTTTCCGAAGTGACGGAACGACATCGAGATGGGCTTAAAGACCTCGCCGAGGAGGTTGAAGGGCGCCATCAGGAACACAGGGTCGCAGAAGCCCTTGAGATAGCCGCCGAAGCCGTTCGTCTTGATCTTATAATAGGTGATGAGGATAAAGACGATCAGCGCCCAGCCGAGCAGAACCGACACATCGGCGGTCGGCGCCCAGAAGCCGAGCAGCGAGGCAAGGCTCGAACCGAGCGAGAGCGCAAAAATGGCGGAAATAAACGGCACCAGACGCATCCACTGCGCGCCCATGTTGCTGCGGACGAAGTTTTCCGCCGTCATGACGATCTTTTCGGCGACGGCCTGCCGCTTGGAGATGTTCTTGACCTTCAGATCATGCGTCAGCCAAACGCACAGCAGATTGATCACCAGCATCACGCCCCATGTGACGGTCATACTGGCCGTGATGGGGATGCCGCCGAGGATCGGAATGGTGAAGTATACCGGAGCGCCGTGAATATCGACGTTCATTCAGATTCCCCCTTGTCACTGTTGTCTGCACCGCGTTTTTCCCGTGCGGTGACGATCGCGCGGCGCAGCATCATGACCGGCTGCGGGATCAGAAACGGGATCAGCGCGGAAATATAGTGGAACCACGGGACGATGACGCCGACGACGATGGCAAAGACCATCAGCATCATACGCCCGAAATACGACGAACGCAGGCGGTTCTGCGCAATTTTCTTGTCTGCGTCCTCGCTGTCGGCGACCTTCTGCACGCGCAGCGCGAGCAGATAGACGTTCAGAAACGCAAATGCGCTTCCCCAGACCGCGCCGAGCGGCACGGTGTAGTCGAATTTGTGCAGCAGCGCGAACACCGCGCAGATCAGCGCGTCGCCCACGGCCAGTCCCGCCGCGACGAAGACCAGCTCCCTGCGGATGGCGTTGTTCAGTTTCATAGACGGTGCCTCATTATATTATATATAGTGTGCGCATCAGATGTGGTCGTTGAAGGAACGGCCCTTCGGCTCGTGCCCGCCATCCTTGCGGATCAGCGGCAGGATCGTCCGGTAGGCGGTGGCAAGGCCCGTCACGATGCCGAGCAGAATGCCCGCGATCATGACGCCCGCGCCCCAGCCGAGCCGCGTCTGCGCCAGACGCGCCAGCCAGACGAAGACGAGCGGCGGCGTGATGAGACTGAAGCCGAGCTGGCCGACCAGCATCACACCCTGAAATATCTTGGTCAGCTTATCCATTTTGCCACCTGCAACTGCCGGAAAATGTTGGTTTGCCTGTGAGGATAGACATCCTAACGATACAGATGTTATCACAAGGCAGGCTTCATTACAATAGTCAAAAGAGCAAAAATGCTTAAAATTCCGGCTGCGCGAAGTTGTGAAAAAAGCGTGCGCGGCACAAAAAGATGTGTTATCATAGGATGCAGAAACAAAAGGGAGGAGCGCGGATGGAAGCGACGTTCAGCGGCTACTGCCGCACCATTGACGCGGCCCGCCTCGTGTTCTGCGAGGCCTTCGGCGGCGAGACGGAGATCGACTGCGACTACGAATGCTGCCCGCACGCGGCGGCATGTCCCGTCGGACAGCAGATCACGGAATTTTTGCAGCGGGCAAAGGAGGCGGACGCGACATGACTCTCGAGCAGCGTCTTGCGGAAAAGCTGAACGAGCAGGCGAAAAGCGCGGCCGCGCTGGGCATTCCCGCGCCGAAGCGCCTTTTGCAGCAGGCCGCGCAGTACGGCGCGGCGGACGCCGTTTCGGCACAGCTCAAAAGCCGCCGCCTGAGCGACAATTTTGATGCGCTGGCCGACGCGGGGCGGCTGGACCTGTCGGCGGAGGCGCTGGTCGTCTCGCGCGAGTTCGGGCCGCTGTTTTCCGATGAGGAGGCGGATTTCTGCCTGCAGGCGCTCTTGCAGGCGGGGTTCTACGGATAGGCGGCGCACGGTTTTCAGTGCCATTTGCAGGGGGCGGACAAAGTGTTGTCCGCTCCCTGAGCTTGTCAAAAAAGTCTTTTTGACAAGCTCTCAAACGCGAACCGCGTGGCTGGGTTCGCGTTTGAAAAGGCTGCACCCGGCTGCGCGCATAATTTGTGCGCTGTTTGCGCACAAATTCCACACTTGTCGGGCGTAGCGTGTTTTGTCCGACGTACACGCCGCCGGACAAAACAAATTGATATTTTATTTCGCCGTGCGCGGCGAAACTCTACGAGGTTTTTTGACAGTCTGAGGGGGCGGACAAGGCGTTGTCCGCTCCCTGAATTTTTGCTTTTTTCGCCCGACCCGCGGGATTTTTAGGCATGCACGAACGGCGCCTCAAAGCCCGCCGCCGGAGGCAGAGCAGCGGCAGACAGAAAAATCCTGCGGCGGACATGGTTTCGTGCGCTTTCTCCGGATGTGCGGTTTACAATAAAACCACAAACGCATTGGGAGGGCCGCCATGCCGAAGATGAAAAGCAGAACCGTGATCGAGCCGGGGCGGGTCGTGCTCCTGCCGCTGGGCGAGATCCATCCGAACCCGTCGCAGCCGCGGCGGGTCTTTGACCCTGCGGGGCTTCAGGAGCTTGCCGCCAGCATCGCGCAGCACGGCATCCTCCAGCCGCTGACCGTGCGCAGAACGCCGGACGGCGTGGAGCTGGTCGCGGGCGAGCGCCGCCTGCGCGCGGCAAGGCTCGCGGGGCTGCGCGAGGCGCCGTGCCTTGTGGTCAGCGTCGATGCGCAGGAGTCGGGGCTGCTGGCGCTGATCGAAAATCTCCAGAGACGGGATCTGGACTTCATCGAGGAGGCGGCCGGCATCGCGCGGCTGATGCAGCAGTATCACCTGTCCCAGCAGGAGGCTGCGCGCAGGCTCGGAAAAAGCCAGTCTGCCGTCGCAAACAAGCTCCGTCTGCTGCGCCTGCCGCCCGCCGTGCTCGACCGGCTGCGGCAGGCGGGTCTTTCCGAGCGCCACGCGCGGGCTCTGCTGCGCCTGCCGGAGGAGGGGATGCAGCTTCGCGTGCTCGAACGCATGGCGGCGGGCGGCTGGACGGTTGCACGCACGGAGCAGTACATCGACGCGCTGCTCACGCAGGACCCGGAAAGCCCGAAGCGCACGCTTGCGCCGTTTCGCCTGCGCGGGGCGCGGGTGCTGCTCAACGCGGTGCAGCACCAGCTCGAGCTTGCACGCGCGTCGGGCGTTCTGGCCGGAAGCGAGCAGACGGAGACCGAACGTGAGATCGTTCTGACCATCCGCATCCCGAAGTGAGCGCGCAGGCGGACAGAAATCCGCAGAAAACGGCGCGGCTTTGTGTAAGATGTGCAAAGACCGCGCGAAATAGAGAGATTCTCAAAAAAATATTTGTGAAATTTGCGTTTTTCGTTTGCATTCCTAGGAGAGTATGGTATAGTATGTACTTGTCTGAAAAATCAAAAAAAGAAAAAATCATTTTGGCTCAAAACGAAGGATGTTTTGACCACCGTTAGGAAAGGGGTTTCACACAAATGTCTCACAAGTATGTATACCTGTTCTCCGAGGGCAACGGCCAAATGCGTGAGCTGCTTGGCGGCAAGGGCGCAAACCTGGCAGAAATGACCAGCCTTGGCATGCCTGTCCCGCAGGGCTTCACCATCACCACCGAGGCCTGCACGCAGTACTACAAGGACGACCATCAGATCAACGCCGACATCGAGGCCGAGATCATGCAGTACGTCGAGAAGCTGGAAGAAATGACTGGAAAGAAGTTCGGCGACCTCTACAACCCGCTGCTCGTCTCCGTCCGTTCCGGCGCGCGTGCCTCCATGCCGGGCATGATGGACACCATCCTCAACCTCGGCCTCAATGACGAGGTCGTCGTGGCCTTCGCAAACAAGACCAACAATCCCCGCTTCGCATACGACTCCTACCGCCGCTTCATCCAGATGTACTCCGACGTCGTCATGGAAGTCGGCAAGAAGTACTTCGAGCAGCTCATCGACGAGATGAAGGAAGCCCGCGGCGTCACGCTCGACACCGAGCTGACCGCTGACGACCTCAAGGAGCTGGCTGAGAAGTTCAAGGCCGAGTACCGCGAGAAGCTGGGCGAAGAATTCCCGCAGGACCCGAAGGTCCAGCTCATGGGCGCCATCAAGGCTGTTTTCCGTTCCTGGGACAACCCCCGCGCCATCTACTACCGCCGCATGAACGACATCCCCTCCGATTGGGGCACTGCCGTCAACGTCCAGTCCATGGTCTTCGGCAACACCGGCGATACCTCCGGCACGGGCGTTGCGTTCACCCGTAACCCCGCCACCGGCGAAAAGAAGCTGTTCGGCGAATTCCTGATGAATGCACAGGGCGAAGACGTCGTCGCCGGCGTCCGCACCCCGCAGACCATCGATCAACTCGCGCAGGTCATGCCCGAGGCTTACAAGCAGTTCGTGGACATCTGCGCCAAGCTCGAGTATCACTACCGCGACATGCAGGACATGGAGTTCACCATCGAGGACAAGAAGCTCTACATGCTCCAGACCCGTAACGGCAAGCGTACCGCTGCCGCCGCGATGAAGATCGCCTGCGATCTGGTCGATGAGGGCATGATCTCCGAGAAGGAAGCCGTCGCCATGATCGACCCCAAGAGCCTCGACGCGCTGCTGCACCCGACGTTCGACGCAGCCGCTCTGAAGAAGGCCAAGGTCGTCGGCACCGGCCTCGCGGCATCCCCCGGCGCAGCCTGCGGCAAGATCGTCTTTACCGCTGAGACCGCGACCGAGTGGGCGAAGAACGGCCAGAAGGTCGTGCTCGTCCGTCTGGAAACCAGCCCCGAGGACATCGAGGGCATGCACTACGCACAGGGCGTTCTGACCGTCCGCGGCGGCATGACCTCCCACGCGGCAGTCGTCGCGCGCGGCATGGGCACCTGCTGCGTCTCCGGCTGCGGCGCCATCAAGATGAACGAGGAAGCCAAGACCTTCGAGCTGGCCGGCAAGACCTACAAAGAGGGCGACTGGATCTCCATCGACGGCTCCACCGGCAACATCTACGGCGAAAAGATCAAGACCGCTGAGGCTGCCATCTCCGGCGACTTCAACCGTCTGATGACCTGGGCCGACAAGTACCGCAAGCTGGGCGTCCGCACCAACGCCGACACCCCGCACGACGCTGCGCAGGCTGTCGCCTTCGGCGCAGAGGGCATCGGCCTTTGCCGTACCGAGCATATGTTCTTCGAGGCTGACCGCATCAAGGCCATCCGCGAGATGATCGTCTCCGAGACCGCCGAGCAGCGCGAGAAGGCTCTGTCCAAGCTCGAGCCGATCCAGCAGGGCGACTTCGAGGCCATCTACGAGGCCATGAAGGGCCGTCCCGTCACCATCCGTCTGCTTGACCCGCCCCTGCACGAGTTCCTGCCGACCGATCCGGAGGATATCGAGGCTCTGGCAAAGGAAATGAACCTCACGGTCGAGCATCTGAACCACATCATCGCAAGCCTGCATGAGTTCAACCCCATGATGGGCCACCGCGGCTGCCGTCTGGACGTCACCTATCCGGAGATCGCCAAGATGCAGACTGCTGCCATCATCAAGGCCGCGCTGGCTGTCCGCAGCCGCAGACCCGCATGGCAGATCGAGCCCGAGATCATGGTTCCGCTGGTCGGCGAGGCCAAGGAGCTTGCCTTCGTCAAGTCCGTCATCGACCAGACCGCAAAGCGCATCATCAAGGAAGCCGGCAGCGACATGCACTATAAGGTCGGCACCATGATCGAGATCCCGCGTGCGGCGCTGACTGCCGACGAGATCGCCAAGCAGGCCGAGTTCTTCTCCTTCGGCACCAACGACCTGACCCAGATGACCTTCGGCTTCAGCCGTGACGACGCCTCGAAGTTCCTTGCGTCCTACTATGACCGCAAGATCTACGAGTCCGACCCGTTCTCCAAGCTCGACCAGGCCGGCGTTGGCCGCCTCGTCAAGATGGCAGCGGAGCTGGGCCGTCAGACCCGCCCCGACATCAAGCTGGGCATCTGCGGCGAGCAGGGCGGCGATCCCTCGACCGTCGAGTTCTGCAACAGCATCGGCCTGAGCTACGTCTCCTGCAGCCCGTTCCGTGTTCCCATCGCCCGTCTTGCCGCTGCGCAGGCTGCGATCAAGAGCGAGCACTAAGAATTTTTGCTGCCGGGCGCAACGCCGGGACAGATTTTCAGGAAAAACAGCCACACCGCCTCAAAAGCGGTGTGGCTGTTTCAAACAGAAGGGTGGAAACGAACCGAATGCATCCGAAAGCAGAAGACCGAGGCGGCTGTATAGCAGCCAGCCCCGCCGTAGGGGGCGCGAAAAAGCGCCGCGTTTTCCATTTCGCGCCGTAGGGGTCGATGCCTACATCGACCCGCCGGAAACGCCCGTTTTATGATGGGTTTCCGGCGAATCCGTATTGGTCTTGATTTTGCACCGTAGGGGCGGACGACCCTGTCCGCCCGCCGGAATTGCGCGTTTTTACGGAAATCCGATGCGAATTCGCAACATTTTAACGGGCCGATGTGGGCATCGGCCCCTACGAACGACCACGAGAAATCAACGAATTTTGAGGGCGGACAGAGTCGTCCGCCCCTACAAGTGACCGTTAAAAACAATGATTCTATGTCATCCGCCCCTACAAGGGGTATGAAAAACCACGCGCGTCCGGCGAAAAACCGCCGCGTTTTCCATTTTGCACCGTAGGGGTCGATGCCGACATCGACCCGCCGAAAGCAACTATTTTATGGTGCGTTTCCGGCGAAACCGTGTTGATTTCCCATCCTACGCTGTAGGGGCGGACGACCCTGTCCGCCCGCCGGAATTGCACGTTTTTGCGGAGAGCCGATGCGAATTCGCAACATTTTAACGGGCCGATGTAGGCATCGGCCCCTACGAACGACCTCACAAAATTGCACGATTTTAGAGGGCGGACAGAGTCGTCCGCCCCTACAAGCAACCGTTAAAAACAATGATTCTATATCGTCCGCCCCTGCAAATGGACGTTAAATATTCCATGGAAGCCAGCTCCCGGCCGTCACGGCCGGGAGCTTTTTTCGGTTCTGCGGTGTCGCTCTGAGGCATACACATTGTATGATGCTTGATGGTAGTGCGCTGCCGAGAGAGCACGCTACCGAGAAAATACGCTACCCAGAAAAAGAAAATACATTTTTTTCAGGCCCGGCATGGATTTTTGGTTGATTCTGAAAAGAAGATGTGTTATAATCAAAATAGTCCATATAATGTGTTTCGCTCGCGGACACGCGACCGCCACACGCGGACAAAATCCAAAAGGTGGGTAATTTTCTGTGGAAACACAGTGAATTATAATCAAAAAACAGGAGGATAAAAATGAAAAAGAATATGAAGAAGCTTTTCGCTCTGCTTCTCGCGGCCCTGATGGTGTGCACCATCTTTGCCGGCTGCGCAAAGCCCGTAGAAAAGCCCAACACCGACCAGCCCCAGAATCCTACTGAAAACACCGAGAATCCCCCCGCAGAGGAGACCAAGGATCCCGTTGAGCCCGCTGCTCCTGCTGAAAAGCATGAGAACAAGGTTGTCTACGGCAGCACCACCGAAATCTCCGGCGACCTCGGCAACGCCTGGTGGACCAACAACGCGACCGACAAGATGATCCGTGACCTGATCAACGACTATGACACCGTCATTTTCGATCAGTTCGGCCAGATGGTCATGAACGAGACCACCGCTGCTTCCATCGAACAGGAAGAGCATGACGACGGCTCCATCTCCTTCACCGTTAAGATCAAGGAAGGCCTTGTCTACAACAACGGCGAGCCCATCACCGCAGCGGACTATGTCGCTTACGCGCTGGTCGCTTACTCTCCTGCCACTCTGGCAGCGGGCGGCAAGCTGGTTCCCGAATCCGTTGTCGGCGGCATGGAGTATCAGAAGGGCGAGACCAAGGAACTGACCGGCGTCCGTCTGCTCGATGAGTACACCTACTCCATCCACATCACTCCGGAAAAGTCCCAGTACTACTACGCTCTGACCTATGCGTCCCTGCAGCCTCTGTACCTGCCGATGTACGGCGGTGAGGGCCTGACCGTCAAGGACGACGGCAACGGCGCATACCTCGACGGCGGCGAGCTGACTGCTGACGGCATCAACGCTTCCCGTTACGTCTACGAAGGCCGCGTCTCCGCTGGCCCGTACTCCATCAAGAAGCTCGACACCGGCTCCCTGACCGCGACGCTCGAGATCAACCCCAACTACAACGGCAACTTCGAGGGCCAGAAGCCTTCCATCCAGACCGTTGTCATCGTCAAGGCTGAAGACAGCACCATGATGGACGCCTTCAAGACCGGCGAGATCACCTTCCTTTCCCAGCTCGGCGAAGGCGACAAGATCAATGCCGCGCTCGACCTGGCTGACGCCGGCGGCTTCAGCTACTGCCATTACACCCGTAACGGCTACGGCAAGCTGATGTTCCAGTGCGACTTTGGCCCGACGCAGTTTGCTGCTGTCCGTCAGGCAGTTGCATACCTGCTCGACCGCGAGGAGTTCGCCAACACCTTCTGCGGCGGCTACGGCTCCGTTGTCCATGGCCCGTACTCCACCGCACAGTGGATGTATCAGGATTCCGAGGAGCTCTTCAACGAAAAGCTCAACACCTATGCTTATGACCCGGCAAAGGCCATCGAAGTCCTTGAGGCTGACGGCTGGACGCTGAATGCAGACGGCACCGAGTACTCCGGCTCCGGCCTGCGCTACAAGGAAGTCACTGAGGCGGAAGCCGGCGACTTCGCTCTGAATGTCAA
Source organism: uncultured Eubacteriales bacterium (assembly GCA_900548625.1). Taxonomy (GTDB): domain Bacteria; phylum Bacillota; class Clostridia; order Oscillospirales; family Oscillospiraceae; genus CAG-170. The sequence continues at coordinate 20,599 of URLO01000028.1, forward strand.
GCTCGACGACGGCCGCATCCTGATGCCGCTGCACATCATGTGGTCCTCCTCCGAAGGCAACTCCGTCTCCGCGCTGCTGGCCACCATGCTCGCCAACGGCAAGCAGACTGCTGATGCCGGCATGGAGATCGAGCAGAACGTCATGACCTTCTCCGAGCTGCTGAACTGGATGTACCGCGACACCTCCGTCGGCGATCAGTACGGCGTGAGAACCTACGGCATGTACAACCTGGCCACCGGCTTCGCCGATGTCTATGACTACGCCTACAACTACGCTTCCGATCCCGAGTCCGACTATGTCAAGCAGGGCTTCAACCAGAACTACATCTTCGACAAGCAGCTCGACGATCTGACCATGGACATGGTCTACAAGGCTGCTCCTGGCGACGATGCTGCTTACCTGGATTACTTCCAGAAGTTCATCATCCGCTGGAACGAGCTCCTGCCCGAAATCCCGCTGTACTGCAACGAGTACCACACCTTCTTCCCGGATTGGCTGAAGAACTACAACGAGTCCAGCTTGTGGGACTTCCAGAAGGCGATCGTTTACGCCTCCATCGAGGGTGCTGAATAATCAAATTCCTCAATAATACCAGTCAATCCCGTTATCCCAGTTAACCCCAGCGACGGGGCGGCCACACCGCCCCGTCGCTTCGGTATCTTAAGCGTCTCTTTTCTCATTTAACGTGGCACATTTTCTTTGAAAAACAACTGTTTTGCATTCAAATACAGATAATAAGCTTCCAAGAGAAGCAAATACATGAAAAAGGAGGGTATGCGGATGACCAAATACGTACTCAAGCGACTGCTATACATGGTAATCGTGTTTCTGCTCGTTTCGCTTTTGATGTATTCCATCTACAACCTGATCCCCACCGACCCGGCGAGAGCAGAGCTCGAGCCTATGAAAAACACACTGACTCCCACGGAATACGAGGCGCGGTATCAGGCGCTGCGTGCCGAAATGGGTCTGGATGACCCGCTGATCATCCGCTATCTGCGCTGGTTCGGCTTCTGGCCGGACGTCGATGGCAAGGTCAACGGCATGATTCAGGGCAACTTCGGTTATTCTCAGAAGTACAAGACGGATGTCGTCAACATCCTGCCGTCGAGAATGCTGAACACCATCTACATCAACATCTTCTCGACGCTCGTCGCGCTCGCCATCACGATCCCTCTGGGCATCGCGTGCGCAGTACATAAGCGCGGCAAGCTGGACAACACCGTGCAGGTTCTGTCCATCGTCGGTTACTCGATCCCGGTATACATCATCGCCCTCGTGTTCATCTGGCTCTTCGCCGTCACCCTGCGGTGGCTGCCGGTCGTCGGTATGGAAACACCGGGCAACAACTTCACCGGCTGGCGCGCATTCTGGGACAAGATCTATTATATGACCCTTCCCGTGCTCGTTATGACGGTCGGCTCGCTCGGCGGCATGACGCGCTATGTCCGCGCCGCCATGATCGAGTCACTCAGCATGGACTACATCCGCACCGCCCGCGCCAAGGGCCTTCGCGAGAGAGTCGTCATCTATTCCCACGCGTGGCGCAATGCGCTGCTCCCGGTCATCACCGTCCTGATCGGCTGGTTCATCAGCATCTTCTCCGGTTCTCTGATCATTGAGCAGATGTTCGGCCTCAACGGCATGGGCCAGCTTTACTACCAGGGTCTTATGAACAACGACTACGAGCTCGCGCTTGCCATCCAGATGTTCTATGTGCTCATCGCGCTCGTCGGCCAGCTCATCACCGACCTGAGCTACGGCATCGTCGACCCGCGCGTGCGCGTCAATAAGTAAGGGGGAGGATCTGAAAATGAATAAAAAGAAGAAAACGACCCTCTTCCAGCGCCTGTTCGGCAACCGCAACAAGGTCACCGACTTCATGACGGAGGAGCAGCTCCAGAGTCCGGGCCGCCTCATCCTCAAAAACTTCCTGCACAACCGTCTCGGCATGACGGGCCTGATCGTGTTCCTGCTGATCTTCCTGCTCGTCATGATTGGACCGAGCTTCTACACGCTCGACCTGTCCTATCAGGACAACACCCAGATCAACGTCGCACCCGGCATGAACATGATGACGCTCCCGGAAGAGATGAAGCACAAGGTCGTCGATATCGCGCCCGGCACGACCTACGGCGTCGGCATCAACACCGACGGCAACGTCTACACCTGGGGCTACACCAGAATCACCGACACCATCGACCTCAAGGACATCCCCGAGGAAGTTCAGAACGCCAAGATCGTCAAGGTCGCGGCCGGCTATGACCACATCGTCGCGCTCGACGAAAACGGCGCCCTCTACGTCTGGGGCAACCGCCGTCTCGGTCAGGACAGCCTCCCGGACAAGATCCAGATGGCTGCCGCCTACGGCAAGAATCTCGGCATCAAGCAGATCGAGGCCAGCAACCAGTTCTCCGCAGCCGTCACCGAATCCGGCGACCTCTACATGTGGGGCAACGGCAATCAGGCCGACATCAAGGTCAAGAAGGAATATCAGGGCAACATCGATAAGGTCGCTCTGACCGCGCGCGGCTACATCGCCCTCACCAAGGACGGCGCGGCTGTTTACGCGGGCTTCCAGAAGGAAAACGCGCTGGTCCGTATCCCTGCGGGTCTGGAATCCGGCGTCGTTGACATCGCCGCCACCAGCAACGCCGTCGCGGCGGTCAAGGAAGACGGCACCGTCGTCGTCTGGGGCACCTGCACCAACGGCGAGGACAAGATCCCCACGTTTGAAAGCAAGCCCGTCGAGCTTTACGGCGGCCGCTACCACTTCACCGCGCTGATGGACGACGGCGAGGTCATCTCCTGGGGCGACAACACCCACGGACAGGCGAGCGTTCCGTCCTATGTCAACGACAAGGAGATCGAGACGGTCTACGCGGGCTACTACCAGAACTATGCCGTCACCGTGGACGGCGACGTCGAGACCTGGGGCCTCAAGGGCTACCTCTGCGGTACCGACGATCTGGGCCGTGATGTCTTCAACCGCATGATCAACGGCGGCAAGGTCACCATGACCGTCGGCGCCATCGCGGTCATCATCCAGCTCATCATCGGCATCATCCTCGGCGGTCTTGCCGGCTACTTCGGCGGCTGGGTCGACAACATCATCATGCGAGTCTCCGAGGTCGTCGGCGGTCTGCCGTTCCTCCCGTTCGCAATGATCCTCTCCGCCATCATCGGCACCCGCATCTCGGTCGAACAGCGTATGTACCTCATCATGATCGTCCTCGGCGTCCTGTCGTGGCCCGGCATCTGCCGCTTGATCCGTGCGCAGATCCTGTCCCAGCGTGAGCAGGAGTACGTCACCGCGGCACAGGCGCTCGGCGTGCGGGAAAACAGCATCATTTTCCATCATATCATCCCCAATGTCATGAGCCTGATCCTGGTCAACGCGACCCTGAGCTTTGCGACCTGTATGCTCACCGAGTCGTCGCTGTCCTACATGGGCTTCGGCATTTCGCCTCCCACGCCGACGTGGGGCAACATGCTCACCGGCGCGAACAACTCCATCGTCATCCAGCAGTACTGGTGGCGCTGGCTATTCCCGGCTTTGGTCTTCGGCATCTGCACGATCTGCATCAACCTCGTTGGTGATGCGCTGCGTGACGCGGTCGATCCCAAGTCCGCTGAGAGATAAGGAGGGATCGCTGTGGCATTACTGGAACTGAAAAACTTAAAAACATTCTTTGCAACCAAGCGCGGCACGGTCAAGGCCGTCAACGGCGTCAGCTATTCTCTGGACGCAGGCAAGGTCCTTGGCGTTGTCGGTGAATCCGGCTCCGGCAAGAGCGTCTCTGCCATGAGCATTCTCCGTCTGCTGGACGGAAACGGTTACATCGATTCCGGCGAGATCCTGTTCAATGGCAAGGAACTCAGCAAGCTGTCGATGAACGAAATGTACAAGATCCGCGGCAATGAGATCTCCGTGATCTTCCAGGAGCCGATGACGAGCCTGAACCCGGTCTTTACCGTCAGCCGTCAGATCTCCGAGCCGCTCATGATCCATCAGGGCATGAACAAGAAGCAGGCAGCCGCGAAGGCAGTCGAGCTGCTCGCGGACGTCAAGATCCCGAACCCTGAGGTCGTTGCCAAGCAGTATCCGCACCAGCTCTCCGGTGGTATGCGTCAGCGTGTCATGATCGCCATGGCGCTGGCCTGCCGTCCGAAGCTGCTGATCGCGGACGAGCCGACCACGGCGCTCGACGTGACCATTCAGGCGCAGATCCTGAAGCTCATGAACGAGCTGCGTGAGAAGAACGGCACCGCTGTTCTGTTCATCACGCATGACCTCGGCGTCATCAACCAGATGGCGGACAATGTTGCGGTCATGTACTGCGGTCAGGTCGTCGAATACGCGCCCGCCGCGACCATTTTCCGCGAGAATGAGTACTCTCATCCTTACACCGAGGGCCTGATGCTCTCCATCCCGCGTCTGGATACCCCCAGCGACGAGCGGCTTGAAGCGATCCCCGGCGCGGTCCCGCACCCGCTGGATCTGCCCAAGGGCTGCAAATTCGCCCCGCGCTGCAAGTACGCGACCGAGCGCTGTCTGGAGGAGGAGCCGGAGCTCGTCCATGTCTCCGACACCCAGCAGGTTCGCTGCTTCTACGCGAAGAAGGAGGACAGACATGCAAAATAATGACAAGAAGGTTCTGCTTCGCATCAGCAACCTGAAGCAGTATTTCCCCCTGAAGGGCGGCCGCTTCGTCAAGGCCAACGACGGCATCACGCTCGACATCTACGAGGGCGAAACGTTCGGTCTCGTCGGCGAGTCCGGCTGCGGCAAGTCTACGCTTGGCCGTACCATTCTCCAGCTCTATCACCAGACCTATGGCCGCACCATGTATTACGGCCGTTCTCTGGACGATCTGGCGCCGAAGTACGTCATCGACACCGTCAGGAATCTCAAGTCGCGCCGTGCCAAGCTCAAAGAGCGTGAGGCAAGACGGGACAAGCTCGAAGCCGAGTACGCAAAGCTCTCCGAGAAGGAGCAGTATGCCAAGCACGGCGAGCTCGACGCTGCCCGCAAGCTGGCGGAGGACTCGCTGCTCGACATCACGAAGATCGTCGGCGGCTTCCTCGTGGTCGATAACCTTGACCCGGTGATCGCGGTCTACACCAAGGACTACCACATTGCCCGCAAGATGTCTGCGCTGGAAGAAAAGCGCCAGAGCCTGATGGTCGATGTGGACGACGCCAAGTACGCCAAAAAGACGGCCGAGGAGGCCGGCAAGGCCCCGAAGGAAGGCCAGCTCCAGAAGGCGGAAGAGCGCCTGAAGCGCTGCGACGATCAGATCGCCGCCCTGCGCAAGGAGCTTGCGGCAGTCCGCGAGGAGATCGAGGCGCTGCGCAAGCCGTATGCCAACGATCCCGAATTCCAGAAGTATGAGGCATACCGCGATGACGGCATCGACCTTGCACGACTGCAATACAACGAGATGCGCCGTCTGCGCAGCGACATGCAGCTCATCTTCCAGGACCCGTATTCCTCTCTGAACCCGCGCATGAGCGTCGGCCAGATCGTCAGCGAGGGTATGCAGGCGCACAACATGATCAAGAAGAAGGACGCCCGCATGCAGGAGATGGTCCTCAAGATCATGGACGACTGCGGCCTCGCGCCCTACTTCCTGCACCGTTTCCCGCACCAGTTCTCCGGCGGCCAGCGGCAGCGTATCGGCATTGCCCGTGCGCTGGCGACCAAGCCGAGATTCGTCGTCTGTGACGAAGCGGTCTCCGCACTGGACGTGTCGATCCAGGCGCAGATCATCAACCTGCTGCTGGATCTCAAGGAGCAGCAGAATCTGACCTACATGTTCATCACGCACGACCTGTCCGTCGTCAAGTACATCTCCGACCGTGTCGGCGTTATGTACCTCGGCTCGATGGTCGAGCTGGCGGGCGCGGACGAGATCTTCCACCACCCGATTCATCCGTACACCGAAGCGCTGCTCAACGCGATCCCCACGACGGATACCGTCGGCGCCAAGGAGCTGTCGATCCTCGAGGGCGACATCCCCAGCCCGGTCAACCCGCCGAAGGGCTGCAAGTTCCACACGCGCTGCAAGTACTGCACGGAGATCTGCACGCAGGTCGTGCCGGAGTGGGAGGAGGTTCGCCCGAACCACTTCGTCGCCTGCCATCATAAGCTCGAGGTTAAGGAGTAAGACCCATGCTGTTTAAAGGAAAAGTAGACCGCGCGATGCGCCTGCAAAAGGAGCGCAACGAGGCGGCAGAGCTGAAAAAGCCAACGGAGGCGGAAAAGGACGAGGTAAGCAAAAAAGATGTGCTTGCGATGACCCTGTCTGCGCTGCTGGTGATCCTGCCGGTCGCGCTGCTGATCCTGCTTTTCATCGCGTTCGTGCCGTACTTCCTTTTCTTCCACTGACCCGACTGACAAAAAGGGCCGCCTTGTATGAGGCGGCCCTTTTGCATTCCCATTTTCGCCGGTTTGTGATAGAATATACTTGATACAGCGCCGCATCCCTGCGGGCGCATCAAGAATTCTTTCGGAGGCAGCCATGAAAGCACTGACTTACATAGAACAAGGCCATTTTGCCCTGCTGGACAAGCCCGCACCCGTGATCGCGGACCCGCGCGATGCCATTGTGCGGGTGACGCTCGGCTCCATCTGCACCAGCGACCTGCACATCAAGCACGGCTCCGTGCCGCGCGCCGTGCCCGGCATCACCGTCGGACACGAGATGGTCGGCGTCGTGGAGGCCGTCGGCGCGGCGGTCACGTCCGTCCGCCCCGGCGACCGCGTGAGCGTCAATGTGGAGACGTTCTGCGGAGAATGCTTTTTCTGCCGCCACGGCTGGGTGAACAACTGCACCGACCCGAACGGCGGCTGGGCGCTGGGCTGCCGCATCGACGGCGGGCAGGCGGAGCTTGTCCGCGTGCCCTACGCCGATCAGGGCCTCAAGAAGATCCCGGACGGCGTCTCCGACGAGCAGGCGCTGTTCGTGGGCGACATTCTGGCGACCGGATTCTGGGCGGCGCGCATTTCGGAGATCACGCCGGAGGACACCGTCTTGCTCATCGGCGCGGGCCCCACGGGCATCTGCACGCTGCTGTGCGTCATGCTCAAAACGCCGAAGCGCATCATCGTATGCGAAAAAGACCCGGTGCGGCGCGCCTTCGTGAAGGAGCACCACCCGGAGGTGCTCCTCTGCCGGCCGGAGGACTGCGAGCCGTTCGTGCGTGCGCACAGCGACCACGGCGGAGCCGATGTGGTGCTGGAGGTCGCGGGTGCGGGCAGCACGTTTGAGCTTGCATGGCGCTGTGCGCGTCCCAACGCCGTCGTGACGGTGGTGGCGCTCTATGACGAGGCGCAGACGCTGCCGCTGCCGCAGATGTACGGCAAAAATCTGACCTTCAAGACCGGCGGCGTGGACGGCTGCGACTGCGCGGAGATCCTGCGCCTGATCGCGGAAGGCAAGCTCGACACCACGCCGCTTATCACCCACCGCTTCCCGCTTTCGCGCATTGAGGAGGCGTACCGCCTCTTTGAAAACCGCGCCGACGGCGTCATCAAGGTCGCCATCACGGCGGAATAAGGAGCAAAGCATGAAACTGTTCGGTGATTTCGAGGCGATCCGATTCCCTGAGGAAAACCTGATTCTCGTTACGAGCCGCGGCTATCTTTACTATATTTATGATCCAAGATCCCGGCACTGGCGAAAGCACGCCAATGCGGGAAACGATCGTCTTTCTGTTCAGAATTATCCTGATGTCAGCAGGTTTGAGCTTGAAAATGCAATGGGCGGCACATTTCCGAAGAAGGAGACAGATTTTATGAGGCAGTGCCGCCCGGGGCAGCTGCGGGTTCGGGACATGCTCGAACTGCTTCGCGAAGATCATCCGCGCTGTATAGCAGACGGTGTGATCTTCGACGCTGCGCGCAGATTGCTCCTGGAGTCGGATATATGCCACAAGTCCTATGCGCGATTAAAAGCACTCCTTGAAGATGCCGCCGCAGAGCATCTGGAAAACGGGGAGATTCTGCGCCGGATCAGAGAGCTGAGCATCTCGATGACCGGCAGAGATATCTTTCGGCGCGAAATCGGCATTGTAGATGGTCACGACAGCTCGTCCTATTTCTGGATCATGCCGGTTAGAGTTCTTGATCCTTCGGATACATCCGACTTGGATAACATCGCCGAGATGCGGAGCATCGAAATATCGATTGAGGAAACGGATGTTGAGAAATATCTCGCACCATTTTTGTACAGACACTTTGACGAGACGCTGGAAGCAAACAGGCGCAGAGAGGATGCAAACGGATTTGAGTGGTATCTGACCTACAACTTCTATACATATGCGGCTGTACGAAAGATTCTCAGGGAAATTGGAGATACGGCGGAGGCGCTTCGATCCGGAGAAGAAAATGCGCTTGTCGAGGAGCTGAGAATGGCGCGAAAAGTGGATTCCGGTGCGGACAACCACGCCGAAATCGAGCGGATTCTCGATTTTTACGAGCGATTCCGCTATCGGATGGAATATATGATGAGGGTCGGCGCAGAGAAAGGATACGACCTGATCTCCTTTATGGGACCCTAGGGTGTATCTGAAAACTCCCGACGCACCCGGACAGCGGGCCTTTTCACGCCGTGCCGCGTCATTTTTCCTTGAAATACGTCAGTATTCCTGCGAAAAA
>URLO01000029.1 GCA_900548625.1 uncultured Eubacteriales bacterium
CTATGAGCTATGAAGAAAGAACACATCAGTGACGCTTTGAATATGCTGAACGATGATATTATCGAGGAAACCAACAATGTCCGCACCAATGCGAAGCCGAAGCGCAAGTGGGTTAAATGGGGTGTTGCAGCGGCTTGTCTGTGTCTTATGGCTGTTGGATCTTTGAGTATTGTCAATTCACACCTGAAGCAATATATTGTCAGCAATGACATTCTTATAGTCTCTGCTGACGAGTCGGGTGATCGTGATTCCTGCGTTTTTGTTACACCGGAGCAGGCGGAGCGTCTGGAAACAGCAAATACCATTCACAACACACTGTCTGCTCAAAATTATGAGTGGTATGGTTCTTGTTATTATGATTTTGAGAATGAAAAAATTATGATTGGATTGACAGAATTAACCGGTAACAACATAGAAAAGGCATCAACCTATACTGGAAATACAGCCACTGAATTTTATAAATGCGATTATTCTTATGTGTATCTTGAAGAGCTGTATAAAAAAATAGACAAAAATTTTACTGTATTTTCTATGCTGGGCGTAAACAGATTTAATATCTCGGTTAGAGAGAACCGTGTTAAGGTTCATATCAAAAATGATAGGATGTATGGCGCGATTTACGCGGTAAGTAAAATGGATAGCTCGGGAGGCGCAATCATATTTACATCTAATGCCATAACAGCGGACGGACGAAGTGGTTGATACCCCAACATAGATAGATTTACGGAGAGCGGCTCTTCCATTTAGGAAAAGCTGCTCTTTTATTGCCCCAAATCAAGAACGAATCGACCACCCATGACAAAGAAATAAGGAAACGGTACAGCCGAAGCCATACCGTTCTCTCTTTCCTCACGATATCTTCTTCTCGGAAGCCATCTTCGGGTGCGGCCTTTTTTCTTGCTTAGGGTGTATCTGAAAACTGAAAATGTGACCGGCAGCGAGGAATTCTCGCACTGTGCAAGACATTTTTTCGCAGGAATACTGACGTATTTCAAGGAAAAATGACGCGGCACGGCGTGAAAAGGCCCGCTGTCCGGGTGCGTTGGGAGTTTTCAGATACACCCTAGGAAATGAACATCGCATCGCCGAACGAGAAAAAGCGATAGCGCTCCTGCACGGCGGTGTTGTAGGCGTTCAGGATATGCTCTCTGCCCGCAAACGCCGAGACCAGCATCACAAGCGTGCTCTCCGGCAGGTGGAAGTTGGTGACCAGTGCGTCCATGGCCTTGAATTTGTAGCCCGGATAGATGAAAATATCCGTCCACGCGGACTTCTCCGTGCAGAAGCCGTTCTCGTCTGCAAGCGATTCCAGCGTCCGGCAGGACGTTGTACCGACGCAGATCACGCGGCCGCCGCTGCGCTTTGTCTCATTGATGATCTCGGCGGCATCTTTAGGCATCATACAGAACTCTGCGTGCATATGATGTTCCGTGACCTCCTCGGCCTTGACCGGGCGGAACGTGCCAAGCCCGACGTGCAGCGTGATATACGCCAGCTTCACACCCTTCTCCTCGATCTTCTTGAGAAGCTCGGGCGTAAAATGCAGTCCTGCCGTCGGCGCCGCCGCCGAGCCGCTGATCTTCGAGTAAACGGTCTGATAGCGCTCGCCGTCCGCCAGCTCCTCCTTGATGTAGGGCGGCAGCGGCATCTTTCCGAGCCGCTCCAGCACCTCGAGGAAGATACCCTCATAGTGGAACTGCACCAGCTTGTTGCCGTCGTCTCGCTCTCCCACGACTGTTGCGGTCAGCAGGCCGTCTCCGAACGAAAGCTCCGTCCCGATGTGGGTCTTTCGTCCCGGCTTCGTCAGGCATTCCCAGACGCCGCTGCCTTCATCCTTGAGAAGCAGGACCTCCACCGCGCCTCCGGTCGGCACGCGGTGGCCGAGCAGGCGCGCCGGAAGCACACGTGAGTTGTTGAGCACCAGACAGTCGCCGGGGTTCAGCAGCTCTGGCAGCTCATAAAAATGCCGGTGTCCGACCTCGCCGGTCACGCGGTCGAGCGTCATCAGCCGCGAGGCGTCGCGGCGCTCCAGCGGGGTCTGCGCGATCAGCTCCGGCGGCAATTCATAATAAAAATCATGCGTTTTCACGTAAATGTCCCTCTTTTTTCGGGTAGATTTCAAACACCGGCACGTTGACAGCCAGATTGGACTGTGTTATCATGAAGGCGTCTTGATTTATGGACAAATGTGCGTATTCTGTGTACATTTTCGGTGCATATGCGCATGTGCCACGCTCAATTATAATATATTCCGGAGTTACATTCAACCGTAACTTCTTCCGAAAATGACGCATTTGGGAGGAAATCATATGAAAAAGTACAAAGTCGGGATCATCGGCGCGACCGGCATGGTCGGTCAGCGCTTTCTTCTTCTCGTGTCCGGCCACCCGTGGTTCGAGCTGACGGCGCTCGCCGCCAGCGCACACAGCGCGGGCAAGCCATATCGCGATGCCGTTGCCGCGAAGTGGCACATGCCGCAGCCCATCCCGCCCGTGGCGGCGGATATGACCGTTTTCGACGCAGTCGCCGACGCAGAGCGGCTTACCGCGATGGTCGATTTTGTTTTCTGCGCTGTGGACATGGGGAAGGACGAGATCCGTGAACTGGAGGAGCGCTATGCAAGGCTGGAATGCCCCGTTGTCTCCAACAATTCCGCCCACCGCTGGACGCCGGATGTGCCGATGGTCGTGCCGGAGATCAACCCCGAACACATCCGCATCCTCGACGCCCAGCGCCGCCGTCTCGGCACAAGGCGCGGTTTCATCGCCGTCAAGTCCAATTGCAGCCTGCAAAGCTACGTTCCGGCGCTGCATCCGCTCATGAAATTCGGCATCGACCGGGCGCTCGTCTGCACCTATCAGGCGATCTCCGGCGCAGGAAAAACGTTTGAAACATGGCCGGAGATGATCGACAACGTCATTCCCTTCATTGGTGGCGAGGAAGAAAAGTCCGAGCAGGAGCCGCTCAAGCTCTGGGGACACATTGAGGGCGACCGCATCGTATGCGCCGCATCCCCGTCCATCACGGCGCAGTGTCTCCGCGTCCCGGTCACCGACGGACACATGGCTGCCTGCTTTCTGTCCTTTGCGGGCGCGAAGCCTTCGATCCGTGAAATCAAGGACTGCTGGAAGAATTACTCCGGCCGTGCGCAGGCGCTCCGGCTTCCCTCTGCACCGAAGCAGTTTCTCCACTACTTTGAGGAGGACGACCGCCCGCAGACAAAGCTCGACCGAATGCTTGAGGGCGGCATGGCCGTCTCCATCGGCCGTCTGCGTCCGGATACGCAGTATGACTACAAGTTCGTCTGCCTGTCTCATAATACCCTGCGCGGTGCAGCCGGCGGCGCCGTTCTGCTTGCCGAGCTGCTCTGTGCGGAAGGATATATCACCGCAAAATAACGAAATCTGCTGAAAAGGAGTGTCAGGAATTGAAAAAGCCAGTCTTTGAGGGCGTCGCGACCGCGCTGGTCACACCCTTCAAAAACGGTACGATCGATCTTCCAACACTACAAAAGCTCATGGATCGCCAAATTGCCGCCGGGATCGACGCCATCGTCGTCTGCGGCACGACCGGCGAGGCCGCCACGCTCACTGCGCAAGAGCAGCTCACGCTCATTTCCCACGCCATCGACTACGCTGCCGGCCGCTGCAAGATCATCGCCGGGACGGGCAGCAATTCCACCGCGCACGCGCTGGAAATGAGTCAGATGGCAAGCTCCCTCGGCGCGGATGCGCTGCTGCTCGTCACGCCGTACTACAACAAATGCACACAGACGGGGCTGATCGAACACTATACCGCGATCGCCGACCGCGTCAAAACGCCGGTGATCGTCTACAATGTTCCCAGCCGGACGGGGCTCGATATTTCGGTCGAAACGTGTCAGATTCTCGCGGAGCACCCGAATATCAACGGGATCAAGGAGGCCTCGCCCAGTCTATCCAAGGCGGCGCGCATTCTGGAAGCCTGCGCTGACGCGCTGTTTCTCTGGTCCGGCAATGACGATGCAGCCGTACCGCTTATGGCGCTCGGCGGAAAAGGACTTATTTCGGTGCTCTCCAACGTCCGCCCGGTCGAGACGCTGGACATGATCAAAAGCTGTCTGCGCGGCGACTTTGCCCGCGCTGGCAGGCTTCAGGTCTCGCTTATGCCGCTCATCGACGCGCTTTTCTGCGAGGTCAACCCCATCCCCGTCAAGGAGGCCATGCGCATCGACGGGCTTGACGCAGGCGACCCGCGTCTGCCGCTCACGCGGCTGAGTGAGCCTGCGCGCGAGGCGCTTCAGCGGCTGCTCGTCTCCTGAATATCCGGTGCATATCCCAAAGTGTCCAGTGAAAATGGCGCGCAAACGCTTCATTTTCTGAAAAAATCATGAAATAATGCCTCCGTTTGCGGCGTGCGGTTGCACGCCTTGCATACGGAGGCATAATTTATGCATTTTTATTCATCATTGATTGCCCGCAGGCATCCGCAGCGTCAAGGCTCCGTTTCCGTGCGCACCACGTTCAGGTAGTAGTGCTCCTGCGCGGGATCCAGCGTCACGGTCGTGATGCCGTTTTCAGGCTCAAAGCCAAAATTCTGCTCAAGGATCTCGACAAGGCCGCGTGTCTCGATGCTCGCTGTCTGGTGCGTGAGGGGAAGGACGCTTCCAAGGCGGGTGGCAAGGTCGTATCCCCTGACGCCGGTACGGGCGTTCTTCGTCCCTGTTCCGTAGAAATCGTAGCTCGCCTCTTTCCGGAGCATTGCCGTCACCGTGACGCACTCGCCCGCCGGAACGGTCACCTCAAACGCAGCATAGCAGACGCGATCCACGGCGTATGCGTCCATAAACATGTCGTCAAGCCGTCCGCCCCAGCTGTCATAGCGCTCGGCGGGATCGTCTGAGAGCGCGCCGTAGCTCAGCAGGAAATCGACTGCCGCGCGGTAAAAGAGTTCCTGCTGTTCCGGCGTCTGGTCGCTCTCACTGTAATAGTGGCGCGGCATATCCGACAGGATCTCATTTAGAAACGCGCACAGCGTCATTTCCTCGCGCGTCACGTCGGCTGAGAGGGTGTCGAGCGCCTCTGCCGGGTCGCAGCCGCCGTCCGGATAGCCCTGCACGGTATAGCCCGAAAAGTCCTCGCCGAGCACCGCCAGAACGTGCATACCCTCCTGACAGACAAAGAAGGAGTATTGCAGCGCACCGGTCTTTTCGTCGTAGTCAAAGCCGTTAAAATTGTAGCTCAGGACGCGCGAGTGCTCCGTATCGCACTCCGGCGTGAAGGCGACCGTTGCAGGCGACTGCGTCGGCTCGCCCTTCGGCGTGATGGTGTAGACATAGACCGTCTGCTCCAATTCCGGGAGCGTCTCAAACGCGCTTTTCTGATAGCTGCCGTCTGATAAAAGCGCCCTGTAGTCCTCCCAGTTGTGATAATAGCGCAGATTCCAGCGCTCCTGTGCGGCTGCTCCCGTTTGCTCTACCGGAGAAAACCCGCCGCAGAACGCGCCGAAGGAGAGCTCTGCCGCCACCGGCTCGCCGTTTACGGAAAGCTGCGGCGTCTCGTCCGGCAAATCGCGGACGGCGGCGACGAAGGGATAGAGCGCGGTGACGGTCACATCGCGGTCGGAGGTGTTTGTCAGCGTGTAGGCGTCCGTCACGGTGATCGCATCGTCCTGCTCCGTGTAGCTGCGTGTCTCGCCGTTTTCATCCGTGTACGCCACCTCACGCGGCGCACTGGGCGCAAAATCCAGCGTGACCGCACGCTCGGCGGTCAGCTCCGGTGCTTTCTCGCAGAGCGTCAGCGGAAGCACCGGCCCCTTGTAGCACATGAAGGTGCTCGCCTCGGTTCCGGCTCCGTCGCCGGTGGTGCTCTCCGCAGGCGCACGCTCGTTTCCGGGCCCGCCCCTTGCGCCGCCCAAAACAAGGCGGAACACCGCGCCGACGACCAGACACAAGCAGGCGGCGACTGCCCACCCGGCCCACGGCCTGCGTCTGCGCTTGGGCGCTTTTTGCTCGCTCTTTTCCAGATGCTCGGGGTCTGCCGCGCCGATGGCGCGCAGAAGCTGCTGTTCATTCATCGAAAAAACCCTCCCGTCTCAGATGCTCGCGCAGTGCCGCCCGCGTTCGGTGGAGGCTGACCGCGACGGCGCCGGGCTTCATAGCGTAGCGCTCCGCAATCTCGGCAGCAGATTCCAGAAAGAAATACCGCCGGAGAAAGACGTTGCGCGCAGGTTCGGAAAGCGTATTCAAAAAGCGGTTCACACTGGCGGAAAGCTCCGCCGCGATGATGGCATCCTCAACCTCCGGTGAGCCAGAAACGCACTCCGAAAGTTCCTCCAGCGCAAGCACCGCCTGCCCGCCGCCGCGTTTGGCCGTCAACGAAGCTCTCACGCGATCCAGCGACAGGTTGCGCGTGATGGCCGCGAAGAACATCCGCAGATAATTCGGCTTCTCCGGCGGCATGGCATACCACGCCCGCAGCCATGTGTCACTGACGCATTCCTCCGCGTCCTCGCGGTTTTCCACGATGCGGTTTGCGACCGTGAAGCAGTACGCGCCGTAGGCTTCCTCACTTGCGCGGATGGCGTCGCTGCTCCGCTGCCAGTAAAGTGCGATGATCTGCGTATCTTCCATGCTGTTTTCTCCCTTCATACCGTATAGGACGCGATTTTTCAGAAATGATTACACAAGTTTTTCTCATCATACAGAAAACCCTCTGATGCGCGGAGGCATCAGAGGGCGTTTGCGTTCTGGATTACTTTTTCTTCTTCTCAGCCTTGGCGGCCTTTCTGGCCTCGGCTGCGGCAGCGCGCTTCTTGGCGGCTTCCTTTTCTGCGGTGTTGTTGGTGGAAACAGCAAACTTCGCAAATTCCACACGCACGCGGTCGGTGGTCGTCTCGATGACGATGGAATCTTCCTTCACGCTGACGACGTCGCCGATGATGCCGCCGATGGTGGTGATGTTATCGCCGACCTTCAGCGCGTTGCGCATGGCCTCCGCTTCCTTCTTCCGCTTGTTTTCCGGGCGGATCATCAGGAAGTAGAAAACGCCGATGAGCGCGACCATCATGATGAGCATGGACGGGCCGCCGGCCGCGGCAGCGTCCGCGCTAGTTGCCAAAAACAGGTGCATAGTCTTTCCTCCGTGTTTTAATCTTTTGTTATTATACCGACACTGCGTATGATTTTCAAGTCGGCTTTCAAAAAATCAGATGAATAATTTGTGAATACTGCGCTCAGATCTTTTGGGCGAGCTTTTCGGAATACTCCGCCCGGAAATCACCGAAGGCATCTGCGTCAATGGCGGCGCGGATGCGCTCGGCCAGCTTGTTGTAGAAGTACAGGTTGTGCATGACGCTCAGACGCATGGCGAGCATTTCCTCGGCCTTGAACAGATGGTGGACGTAGGCGCGGCTGTAGCGGCGGCAGACCGGGCAGTCACACGCCGGGTCAATGGGGCGCTCGTCCCGCGCGTACTTGGCGTTTTTCATATTGACCGCGCCGCTCCATGTGAACAGCCGCCCGTGGCGGGCGTTGCGCGCGGGCATGACACAGTCAAAGAAGTCCACGCCGCGTGCGACCGCCTCAATGATGTTCGACGGCGTGCCCACGCCCATGAGATAGCGCGGCTTGTCCTGCGGCATGTGCGGCTCGACCGCGTCGATGATGCGGTACATCTCCTCGGTGCTCTCCCCGACGGCAAGGCCGCCGATGGCATAGCCGGGAAGGTCGAGCTTTGCGATCTGCTGCATGTGCCAGACGCGCAGATCGTCAAACGTCGCGCCCTGATTGATGCCCCAGAGCTGCTGACCGGGGTTGACGGCGTCCGGCTCGGCGTTGTAGGCCGCAAGCGCCTGCTTGCAGCGGACGAGCCAGCGCACGGTGCGCTCGCACGAGGCCTTGGCATAGTCATATTTCGCGGGATTCTCCACGCACTCGTCAAATGCCATCGCAATGTCGGAGCCGAGATTTGACTGAATGCGCATGCTTTCCTCCGGCCCCATGAAGATGCGGTGGCCGTCGAGATGCGAGGCAAACGTCACGCCCTCCTCCTTGATCTTGCGGAGCTGCGCCAGCGAAAAGACCTGAAATCCGCCCGAATCCGTCAGAATCGGGCCGCTCCATGTCATGAATTTATGAAGGCCGCCCATGGCCTTGACCGTCTCATCGCCGGGACGCAGATGCAGATGGTAGGTATTCGAAAGCTCGACCTGTGTGCCGATCTGCTCGAGATCAGAGGCGCTCAGCGCGCCCTTGATCGCCGCCTGCGTGCCGACGTTCATAAAGACCGGCGTCTGCACCGTCCCATGCGGGCAGGTGAACTCGCCGCGGCGCGCCTTGCCCTCTTTTTTGATGACCTTGAACATAGTATCTCCTTCATGTGCGCCGAAGCGCGCGATTTCTTTCCCTATTCTATCAAATATCCGATGTAAGTCAAGGCACACGTCGAAACGCGGCGACATATGCTGAAATGGGCGGCGGCGAGCCGCCCGGTACATCACTTGGAAGGAGAGTCATATCTTGTCATCTTGTATGCAGAAACAAAAGCTCACCCGTGCTGCCACGCAGGATACGCCGCAGACGCCATATCTCTGCACGGACACGGACGGCACGCTTCCGGGCTGCGCGCCGCTTGCCAATCCATACGTTCCGTTCCAGCAGACCGGAAGCGAGCAGTATCCGGCGCCGAAGGCGCTCGTGCGCGGCACGATCTTCCCGGGGCTGGATCTGCCATTCATGGGCATGGTCAACAGCAAGGAAAAAACCGGCACGGCGCTCGTGCAGGTTCAGGAGCTCGGCTTTGCGCTGCGGGAGCTGGGGCTGTATCTCGACACGCACGCCGCAGACGATGAGGCGGCAGCGCTCTACAACCAGTACGCCGAGCGATACGAGGACGCCATGCAGCAGTACCAGCAGAGCGGCTGCTCGCTCACACAGATGCAGGCGGCGATGAGCGGACGCTATGAATGGCTGCGCGACCCGTGGCCGTGGGATTATCGTGAGGAGGGCTGAGTATGTTTGTCTATGAAAAGCGGCTGGAATATCCGGTCAGGATCGCAAATACCAACCCGCGCCTCGCGGCGATCATCATCAGCCAATATGGAGGGCCGGACGGCGAGTTAGGTGCATCGCTGCGCTATCTCAGCCAGCGGTACTCAATGCCGTACCCCGAGCTGAAGGGCCTGCTGACCGACATCGGCACAGAGGAGCTCGGGCATCTTGAAATGGTCGGAACGATCGTGCATCAGCTCACGAGAAATCTCACCGAGGAACAGCAGCGTGAGGCGGGCTTTGCGCCCTATTTTGTCGATCACACGGCGGGCGTATATCCGCAGGCGGCATCCGGCGCGCCGTGGAGCGCCGGCTCCATCGCCGTCACCGGCGATCCGATGGCGGATCTTGTTGAGAATCTGGCTGCCGAGCAGAAGGCGCGGCTGACATACGACAACATCCTGCGTCTGTCGGACGATCCCGATGTAAACGACGTGATCAAGTTCCTGCGTGAGCGCGAGATCGTGCATTTCCAGCGCTTCGGTGAGGCCATTGAGCTTCTTCGGGAAAAGCTCGATCAGAAGAACGTATACGACAGAAATCCCGCACTGCGGGCATAGGCACAGCAGAACAAGGCCTCCGTATGCTCACGGCATACGGAGGCTCAGGGCTGCCGGATAGTCCAGCAGGGGCGTGACGTTCGGAAGCTCTGCGGCGTGGCGCTCAAAATTGCGGGCGCACTTGCGCCGGATGCCGCTGGGGTCGGCGGGACCCTCCGGCATGTGGTAGACATAATTCTGCCGCGCGTGCTCGCGCAGGAGCGTGCGCGTTTCCGGGTAAGAGAGGTACTGGCTGTTCCAGAACGCCGCATCCGGGATGCGCCCGTTCAGGATGGCAAGGTGGCGCTGCACATCCAGCGCAGCGTCGGCCGTGATATAGACGCTGGACGCGCCCGCCGTGACGAGCAGCACAAAATGTGCGGTGTCCGGGATCTTCGGAACGGAGATGTGCGGAAAACGATGGCACTCGACCGTAAACGGCCCCGCGGTCACGACAACGGTTTCCGGCATGTCCGCCTCCGGCATAAACAGCGAAAGCGGCCCGCGC
The DNA here is from genome assembly GCA_900548625.1 of uncultured Eubacteriales bacterium. Classification (GTDB taxonomy): domain Bacteria; phylum Bacillota; class Clostridia; order Oscillospirales; family Oscillospiraceae; genus CAG-170. Next base: position 10,076 of record URLO01000029.1, read on the forward strand.
GCCCGCAGGAGCGCTTCCACGCGCTGCGGGTCACAGTGGTCGAGATGGCGGTGCGTAAAAAAGAGCCCGCAGAGGTTTGAAAAGCGCCCGGAGCCGGAGAGAAGCTCCTGCATGACAGGCTCCGGCAGGCGGTAAAACGGCGGAATCGCGCCGTTCGGCGCATCGATCAGAATGCGGCTGCCCGCATGTTCCAAAAGCAGGCCGCAGCTGCATAAAAGTTCTGCTCTCATTTCAGCATCTCCAGAAATTCTTCCTCGGACAGCACCTTGACGCCGAGCTCGTTCGCTTTTTTGAGCTTGCTGCCCGCGTTCTCACCGGCGACCACATAGGTCGTCTTTTTGGAGACGGAGCCGGCTGCCTTGCCGCCGAAGGCTTCGATCTTTTCCGTTGCCTCGTCGCGCGTGAACAGGCTCAGCGCACCGGTCAGAACAAAGGTCATACCGGCAAAGCGCGTGTCCGTCACGACGCTGAGGCTCCTAAAGTTGACACCGGCTGCGCGCAGACGCTCGATGAGGTCACGCGACTGCGGGCTTGCAAACCAGCCATGGATGCTTTCGGCGGTAATTGCGCCGACGTCCGGCACCTCGCTCAGCTCCTCGACCGAGGCTGCCGTCAGCGCGTCGAGCGAGCCGAAATGCGCGGCAAGGGTCTTTGCTGCCTTGACGCCGACCTGACGGATGCCGAGCGCGGCAAGGAGCCGCGAAAGGTCGTTCTGCTTGCTGCGCTCGATGGCGGCACGGAGGTTTTCTGCCGACTTTTGCCCCTGACCGGGGAGTTCTGCAAATTTTTCATAGTCAAGCTGATAGAGATCGGCGGGATTGGCGATCATCTTGTGCGCAATGAGCTGGTCGATGATGGCGCTTCCAAGGCCATCGATGTCCATTGCCTCGCGCGAAACAAAGTGCGCAAGGTTTCTGGAGAGCTGCGCCGGGCACTCCGCGCCCGTGCAGCGCATGGCCGCGCCGTCCTCGTCGCGCACGACCGGCGCGCCGCAGACCGGGCAAACGGACGGCAGGTGATACGGCACCGCGCCCGCGGGGCGCTTGTCCAGCTCGACCTCGAGGATCTCGGGGATGATCTCCCCTGCCTTGCGGATCTTCACCGTGTCGCCGATGCGCACGTCCTTCTCGGTGATGAAGTCCTGATTGTGGAGTGTGGCGCTGGTAACGGTCGTTCCGGCGAGATAGACCGGCGCAACGACCGCGCGCGGCGTCAGAACGCCTGTCCTGCCGACCTGCACGACGATGTCCTCCAGAACGGTGGACTTGATCTCAGGCGGATATTTGAACGCCGCAGCCCAGCGTGGGAACTTCGCCGTACTGCCGAGGCGGGCGCGGCCGGAGAGGCTGTTGAGCTTCATGACCGCGCCGTCGATGTCGTAGCTCAGATCATAGCGGCCCTCGTTGATGGCGGTGATCTGCTGTTCCGCCTCCCTGGCCGATTTGCAGAGCGTGTAGGAAATGACCTTAAAGCGCAGCGCGCGCAGGTAGTCAAGCGTCTCGGCGTGCGTCTCAAATGTCACGCCCTCGGCAAGCTGTAAATTGAACACAAGGATGTCAAGCCCGCGCTTTGCCGCGATCTTCGGGTCGAGCTGGCGCAGAGACCCGGCCGCCGCATTGCGCGGATTTGCAAACAGGCTCTCCCCTGCCTGCTCGCGCTGCTCGTTCAGGCGGGCAAAGCTCGCGCGCGGCATGAACACCTCGCCGCGGACGATCAGCCGCGCAGGCGCATTTTCAAGGTGCATCGGGATGGAGCGGACAGTCTTGAGATTTTCTGTCACGTCCTCGCCGACAAGGCCGTCGCCGCGCGTCGCGCCGCGGACAAACTCGCCCTCAACGTATTCAAGCGCCACCGAAAGGCCGTCAACCTTCGGCTCGACACTGTAAACGGCATCCGGCTCGGTCTCGCGGACGCGGGCGTCAAATTCCTCGAATTCTTCGAAGGAAAAAACGTCCTGAAGGCTTTCCAGCGGGACGGCGTGGCGCACCTTCTGAAAGGCGCTGACCGCCTCGCCGCCGACGCGCTTTGTCGGGCTGAGGGGGGAGGCGTATTCCGGGTGCGCCGCCTCCAGCTCCTCCAGTCGGCGGAGCTTGCGGTCGTATTCATAGTCCGGCATTTCCGGCGCATCGAGCACATAATACAGATGGTTGGCATGCTCCAGCTCGCGTGTGAGCTGCCCGATCTCCTGTCTGACATCCATGGTGCGTTATCCTTTCTTTACTGCGGAGCCGTCCGCTCCGATCTGGAAGTAGCTTTGCGGGACGCTCCCGACGATCACCGTCTCCGCCACCACAACGGTCGAGGCGACGTCCACACGCTCCGTACCGGCCGGTGTGAGGACGCTCATGCTGATCCGCAGCACGAGCAAAATGCGCTGAAGCGTCTGGTTGATGCCGGCCGAGACAAACTCACTGAAAAATTCAGCGTCCGCCGTGCTGAGCGCGACCACGCGGATGGGAAGTCCCGGCCCCTTTCCGGCGAAAAACTCCGGCATCAGGATGCTGCCGAGCGGAATGCTCAGCTCCTCGGTGTCCATCTCCAGAAGCTCCTGCGACAAAAGCTCGACCGTGAGCATTTTCAGCCGGTTGACCTCCGCCATGTTCGTGCGAAGCGCTGTGATTTCGCCGTTTGTATTCTTTTCAAGGCAGATGATGTTCTCGTAGTGGATCTGGCCACTTGCGATCTGGCCGTTGATGGCAGCGGTGATATGGTCGGACGCGGTGTTGACGACACGCGCCCGCGCCGCTTCACGAAGGAACGGCAGATACCGGCAGCGCGCCAGAAGGGCTGCGGCAAGGCTCAGCAAAAGCACAGTCAGCAGCCGGAGCCGCCGCCTGATTCGTTTTTTCCGGTTCATGGCACACCTCCACACCCTATGGATATGTAGGTATGCCGCAGTTCATGTCCGCGCTCAGAGCTTTGACATGTGCGCGCCCGCGGCGTTTACCATCAGGCGCTTGGTGCCGACGCCGTCAAAGGCGATCTCGAGCAGCGCGTCGCCGCCCATCGGCAGGACGGTGAGCACCATGCCCTTGCCGAAGGCCTTGTGCATGACCATGTCGCCCTTTGCAAAGGACGCCGCGGCTTTCGGCTTTTTGAGCGTCTGTGTGAGGGTGGAATAGTCCTTCGCTGGCTTTGCGGGACCGCCCGGACGATACCAGCCGTCGTCACCGTAGAGGCTCGCGCGCGGGCGCTCATAGCGCTCCGTCTCCGCGCGGCGTGGTGTGACGCCGACGCGCTCGATGCATTGCGCGGGCAGCTCATCGATGAAGCGCGACGGCAGACAGGAATTTGTTCTGCCGTAGAGCATACGCTGGCGCGCATAGCAGATGCAGAGCGTCTGCTTGGCGCGTGTGATGGCAACGTAGCAGAGCCGGCGTTCCTCCTCCATTTCATCGGGGTCCCCGAGGCTCCGCGTGCCGGGAAACAGGCCCTCCTCCACGCCGACAAGAAACACGTTCGGAAATTCCAGACCCTTGGCGCTGTGCATGGTCATCATGACCACCGCATCGGCGTCGGCGTCGTACTGCTCAATGTCGGTATAGAGGGCGATCTCCTCCAAAAATCCGGCGAGCGTGGGCGCATCGCTGTTTTCCATGTAATTGAGGATGCTGGATTTGAGCTCTCGGACGTTTTCGGCGCGGGTGCGCGATTCCACATCGTTCTTTTCCTCCAGCATGGCGAGATACCCTGTACGGACAAGCACCTCGTCATAGAAATCCGCGAGGCTTTCCGTTTCCAGCAGCTCCGCGCACTCCTCGATCATGACGGTGAACGCCATGAGCTTCTGCGCCGCTTTTTCCATGCTGGGGTAGCTGTAGGGGTCGGAGATGATGCTGTAGAGCGGCAGCGCGGCGGCCGCGGCCTGACGCTCCGCCATTTCGACTGTCTTGGGGCCGATGCCGCGCGGCGGATTGTTCAGAATGCGGCGCAGGCGCAGATCATCGGCGCGGTTGTTGATGAGGCAGAGATACGCCAGCATGTCCTTGACCTCGGCGCGGTCAAAAAAGCGCGTGCCGCCGATGATGCGGTAGGGTACGCCGCTGCGCTTGAAGGCATATTCGAGCGCGTTTGACTGCGCGTTCGTGCGGTACAAGATCGCATAGTCCTTGAAATGATGGCCGCGCGAACGGGAGATGATGCGGCTTGCAACGTAGCTTGCCTCCTCCGCGCCGTCCCCGGCCTCATAGACGGTGATCTGCTCGCCGCCGCCGTTTTTCGTCCAGAGCGTTTTTCCCTTGCGCCCCTTGTTGTGCGAGATGACGGCGTTTGCCGCCTGCAAAATCACCTCGGTGGAGCGGTAGTTCTGCTCAAGACGAATGACCTTCGCGCCGCGGTACTGCTTTTCAAAGGAGAGGATGTTCTCGATCGTCGCGCCGCGGAACTTGTAGATGGACTGATCGTCGTCACCGACAACGCAGATGTTCTCATATCCGCCCGCGAGCAGGGATGAGAGCTGATACTGAAGCTGGTTCGTGTCCTGATACTCGTCGATGAGGACATAGCGGAACTTTTTCTGGTAGTATGTACGCACATCTTCAAAGCTCTCAAGCAGCTCGACAGTCTTGAGGATGATGTCGTCAAAGTCCAGCGCGTTTGCCTCTTTGAGGCGCTTTTGATATTCGGCGTAGATGAGGGCGATCTTCTCCATGCGGTAGTCGCCGGAGAAGGCCGCCGTGCGCTCAAAGCCGGCGGGATCAAGGCGTTTGTCCTTTGCCCTGGAGATCTGGCTGAGCACCATGCGCGGCGCAAAGACCTTCTCATCCAGACTCATATCGCGCAGAACGTCCTTGATGACACGCTCGGAATCGCTTGTGTCGTAGATCGTGAAGCTGCGGTCATAGCCGAGCCTTTCGATGTCGCGCCGCAGGATGCGGCAGCACGCCGAGTGGAACGTCATGGCCCACACGTCGAGCGCTTCCTCCCCGAGCATGTGCGCAAGGCGGTCTTTGAGCTCGTTTGCCGCCTTGTTTGTGAAGGTGATGGCGATGATGCTCCACGGCGCAACCGGACGGAGCGCGGAAAGCGCATAGGCGTGCGCCCGGTCTGCCTCCGGCTGCGTTTTCAGCCAGTCCTCAAGAAAGAGGACGTCTTCCTCTGTCACATAGTCCGGAATTTCGGCAGAATCATACGCGCAGCCAAAGGAGATGAGGTTTGCAATGCGGTTAATCAGCACCGTCGTCTTGCCGCTGCCCGCGCCTGCCAAAAGCAGCAAAGGCCCCTCTGTTGTCAGAGCGGCCTGAAGCTGCATATCGTTGAGGTTTGAAAACCGCGACGCGATCACCGCGCGCCGCGCCGTCAGGAATCGTTCTTCAAAATCACTGGTCATAGCTGCACCTTTTCATTCACAGATGCCTCTATTTTAATACAAATTCCCCCGTTTGTAAACGGCAATTTCGCACATGCGTTCAGATGAAGCTCCGCAGGGCGGCGAGCGCTTTCTTCTCGATGCGGCTGACCTGCACCTGCGAGACGCCGATCACCCTTGCCACGCGCTCCTGCGTCAGGCCGTGGAAATAGCGAAGGTCGATGACTGTCCGCTCGCGCGGAGACAGCCGCGAGATGGCATCGCGCAGCGCAACGCGCTCGATGATGCCGTCCTCAATGCCGGCGGTACACAGAACATCCTCCAGCGTGAAGCCCTCCTCGCCGCTCTCCCGCTGGATGGATTCGGCGCCCGCCGTCGCCGTCTCCGCGCAGGCGATCTCCTCGGCGGTCAGGGAAAGCGCCTCCGAAAGCTCCGAGAGCGTCGGCTCCCGCCCCAGCTCTCCCGTGAGGTGCTGGCGGGCAAGGCGAATGGCGGCGGCGCGCTCCTTGAGGCTCCGGCTGACCTTGACGGAGCCGTCGTCCCGCAGAAAGCGGCGGATCTCGCCTGCGATCTTCGGGACGGCGTAGGTCGAAAACTGCGTCCCGAACGCCGGGTCAAAGCCAGCGATGGCCTTGAGAAAGCCGACGCAGCCGAGCTGATAAAGGTCGTCCGGATCGACGCCGCGGCCAAAATACCGCCGCGCGACCGACCAGATGAGTCCCGCGTTTTCGACCACAAGGCGCTCGCTCGCCTCGCGGTCACCGGACTGTGCCAGACCGATCAGCTCCTCGAGCGCTGCGCTCACGCCTGCTTCCCCCGGCGGACGAGCTTTCGCTTCATGTGTACGGTCGTGCCCTTTCCGGGGACGGAGGAGACGCGGAGGTCGGTCATGAAGCTCTCCATGATCGTAAAGCCCATGCCGCTTCGCTCCTCGCCGCCGGTCGTGAACATCGGCTTGCGCGCTGCCTCGACATCCGCAATGCCGCAGCCCTTGTCCTTGATCTGGATGTCGAGCGTGTCACCGGACAGGATGCGGCAGCGCAGCCAGATCGTCCCGATGGTGTCGCGGTAGGCGTGGACGATGCAGTTGGTCACCGCCTCGGAGACGGCGGTCTTAATGTCGTTCATTTCATCGAGCGTCGGGTCGAGCTGCGCGGCAAAGCACGCGACGCTGGCGCGGGCGAAGCCCTCGTTTGCCGAACGGCTCGGAAATTCCAGCTTCATGTAGTTTTCACACTTCATATTCCAGGCTCCTCTCCTCAATTTGGACGATCTTCTCCATGCCGGAGGCGCGGAGCACCTTCATCGGCTGCTCCCCTACGCTCCGCAGGAGCACCTTCCCGCCGATCTCGCGCATGTGGCGCATGGCGGAGATGACGATGGCAATGCCGCTGGAGTCCATAAAGCTCACCTCCCGAAAGTCGAGCACGCAGCAGACCGGCAGATACAGATCGATCTTATTGCCCACAACGCGCATCGTATCCTTTGCGCTGTGGTGGTCGATCTCGCCCTTGAGCGCGATGGTCAGACGTTTATCCTGTAAAAAGCTTGTCAGGTTCAAAGGGATCCCTCCAAAATCAAAAAATGGACACGCATGGCTTCCATGCGTGTCCATTATAGGTTTTATAGGCGGTTTATTGCGTCGAAAGCGCGCAGGCGCGCCGCTTTTTTGCAGGGCGCGGGCTCACTTTTTGAGTCTTGCCTCACTCTCCTCGAGCTGACGGAGCAGGGCGCGGTTCTTTTCCAGCTTTTCACGCTGGTCTGCGACGACCTTCTCCGGTGCGCGGGCAACAAACTGCTCGTTCGAGAGCTTGCCCTCAAACATGGCGATCTGCCGGAGGCAGTTTTCCTTCTCCTTGGCGATGCGGGCAAGCTCCTTTTCAACGTCAATGAGCTGTGCAAGCGGGATATAGAGCTTGGCATCGGCGGTGACGACGCAGAGCATGTCCTCATGGCCCTCGGGATCGGTGTCACAGAGCACGACCTGATCGGCATAGGCAAGGCGCTTGATGAAGCCCTCGCCCTGGCGGAACATGTCGCCATGCGCCGAAACGACATAGAGCGTCGATTTCTTCGACGGCGGGACGTTCATCTCCGCACGGCGGGCACGCACGGCGGAAATGGCGTTTTTGACCATCTCCATGGCCGCGGCCTCCTGCTCGAAGTTCAGCTCCTCGCGGTAGGCCGGCCACGCAGCCTTGATGAGGAAATCGCCCTCATGCGGGATGGCCTGCCAGATCTCCTCGGTGATGAACGGCATGAACGGATGCAGCAGGCGCAGGAACTGATCAAGCACATAGACCAGCACGCGCTGGGCATTCTGCTTGCTCTGCTCGTCCTCACCGTACAGACGCGCCTTGGTCAGCTCGATATACCAGTCGCAGTAGGTGTCCCAGATGAAGTCGTAGACCTTCGCGGAGGCGACGCCGAGCTCATAGGCGTCCATGTTCTCGGTGACCTCGCGGATGAGGGTGTTCAGGCGGGTCAGCACCCACTTGTCCTCCGCCTCGAGCTTGTCAAGGGACGGCAGACCGGTCTGATCGACGGTCAGGTTCATGAGCACATAGCGGCTTGCGTTCCAGATCTTGTTGGCGAAGTTGCGCATGGCCTCGCACTTTTCGGTGTAGAAGCGCATGTCGTTGCCGGGAGAGTTGCCGGTGATGAGATTGAAGCGGAGCGCGTCTGCGCCGTAGGTGTCGATGATCTGAAGCGGATCGATGCCGTTTCCGAGGGACTTGGACATCTTGCGGCCCTTGTCGTCGCGGACAAGGCCATGGATAAAGACGGTCTTGAACGGCTCCTTCTTCATCTGCTCCATGCCGGAGAAGATCATACGCGCGACCCAGAAGAAAATGATGTCATAGCCCGTGACCATGTCGGTCGTGGGATACCAGTACTGAAGATCCTTCGAGTCAAGGTCGGGCCAGCCGAGCGTGGAGAACGGCCAGAGCGCAGACGAGAACCACGTGTCAAGCACGTCCTCCTCGCGCGTCAGATGCGTGCAGCCGCACTTTTCACACTTCGTCGGGTCCTCGCGCGAGACGTTGATGTGGCCGCACTCGTCGCAGTACCACGCCGGGATCTGATGGCCCCACCAGAGCTGACGGGAGATGCACCAGTCGTGGACGTTTTCCATCCAGTTGTTGTAGATCTTGGTGAAGCGGTCAGGAACGAAGCGGATGCGGCCGTCGCGGACGACCTCAAGCGCCTGCTCCGCCAGAGGCTGCATCTTCACGAACCACTGGGCGGAAATGAGCGGCTCCACATCATTGTGGCAGCGGTAGCAGGTGCCGACGTTGTGGGAGTACGGCTCGATCTTCACGAGGAAGCCCTGCTCCTCCAGATCCGCAACAATGGCCTTGCGGCAGGCGTAGCGGTCCATGCCCTGATATTTGCCACCGTTTTCGTTGATGGTGCCATCGTCGTTCAGGACGCGGATGATCTCCAGATTGTGGCGAAGCCCCACCTCAAAGTCGTTCGGGTCGTGCGCCGGCGTCATTTTGACCGCGCCGGTACCGAAGCCGATCTCGCAGTATTCATCGCCGACGATCGGAATTTCACGGTTCACAAGAGGCAGGACACAGGTCTTGCCGATCAGGTGGCGGAGCTTTTCGTCCTCGGGGTTGACGGCAACGCCGCTGTCGCCCAGCATCGTCTCGGGACGGGTGGTGGCGACGACCACTTCGCCGCTGCCGTCGGACAGCGGGTAGCGGATATACCACAGGTTGCTGGGCTTATCGGTGTATTCGACCTCCGCGTCGGAAAGCGCCGTCATGCAGTGCGGGCACCAGTTGATGATGCGGCTGCCCTTGTAGATGAGGCCCTTGTCATAGAGCTCGCAGAACGTCTCGCGGACGGCCTTGGAGCAGCCCTCGTCCATCGTGAAGCGGGCGCGCGACCAATCGCAGCTGACGCCCATCTTTTGCTGCTGCTGGACGATGCGGTTGCCGAACTTTTCCTTCCATGCCCAGACGCGCTTAAGGAATTTCTCGCGGCCGAGGTCGTAACGGGTCAGCCCCTCCTTGGTGCGAAGCTCCTCCTCGACCTTGATCTGCGTGGCGATGCCCGCATGGTCAATGCCTGGGACCCAGAGCGCGCAGAAGCCCTGCATGCGCTTGTAGCGCGTCAGGATGTCCTGAAGCGTGCAGTCCATGGCGTGGCCCATGTGGAGCTGACCGGTGACGTTGGGGGGCGGCATGACGATGGAATACGGCGTTTTGTCGGGGTCAGGCTCCGCGTGGAAGCAGTCGTTTTCCATCCACAGATCATAGATGGAGTCCTCGACCAGCTTCGGGTCGTACTGTTTGGGTAGTTCTTTTCTCATAATGCTTCTCCTGTTGTTTGTGCATCGGACGGTTCGTCCGTGGTTTGTGTTTTCTGCTCCTGCCAGTAGACGATCTCGGTCGAGCAGCCGGCCTGCTGCGCGATGTGCTTTAGAAAATCACGCGGCTCGCCCTCGGTAAGGTCGCGCTTTTGCAGCACGACGCCCGCCTGACCGTAGCTCACGAACCAGATGTGCTCTGTCTCGATGACGGAGAAGATCTGTTCGTATGGAACCTCGATGGTCTTGCTTTTTGTGGAGATGTCCATTTTTTCGCCGTCAAAGGTGACATTCAGGCCGCTCATGAAGCTGTTCTGCCGCAGGACGGCGAGAAGCCTCTGCGCCTTCTGGCGGGACTTTCCGCTGGTATGTGCCTGTCCGGGTTTTCCGGACGGCATGAGGATCATGCCGAGGCCAAGCAGCGCAAAGCCCGCGATCTGAAGCAGCTTCGGGCGGTGCGGCAGCGTCATCACGCACAGCAGCGCAGCCGCGCCGAGGACGAGCAGGACGATGGCCGCGAGCTTCAATGCCTTGCGTTTGGACGGGCTTTCCTGCTTCGGCGCATGCGGCGGCGATGGCGCGGCGCCGCGTTTTCGGAACGACAGAGACGAGCGCGCATCCAGCGCAAGGGCGATCTCATCCTCCAAAGCCGGGTCGTCATAGGAGCTGACGGAAAATGTGTAACGCATACTGCCTTCTCCTTTCAAAGAAAAACGCCCTGAGCAAATGCTCAGGGCGATCGTTGACCGTGGTACCACCTGCGTTCCCGCACAAGGCGGGCACTCGATCTCTGTAACGGGAGGACCCGGCAGGGCTTAGTTGGCAAAGCCGTTCAGCCTGCGGCTCGGAGGCGACGTTCTTCGCGCTTGGATCAGGGCTTGCACCGACCGCCCTCTCTCTGTGCTCCGCACGCGGATACTCTTCCTCGTCACTGCCTTTTGGTATTCAAAAATGGAACACCGCTATCGTATCGGATAGGGCGGAAAAAGTCAAGCTCAAATGTCCTCAATGATGGGAGACGGCTTCGCTGCCTGCGGATTGACGAGCGCGCGGAACTTGGTGCGCGACTCGCGGATCTCGCCCAGAGACTGCGCGATGGCGTCCTCCGTGCGCTTCATGGCGTCATCAACGTAGTCATTGGTGACCTGACGCAGCTCCTTGATCTTGGTCTGCGCCGCCTTGATCATTTCAGCCGCCTGCTGCTCGGCCTGCTTGGTGATCTCCTCGCGGGAGATCATCTGTCTGGCGCGCTGCTCGGCCTGCTTGAGGATATTCTCCGCCTCGCGCTTGGCATTGGTGATGACCTCGTTGCGGGACTCGACGATCGTTTTGGCCTGCTTCAGCTCGCCGGGAAGCTGGTTGCTGATCTCGTCAAGAAGGTCGAGCACCTTATCACGCTCGACAACGCACTTCTCGCCGCCCAGCGGCAGGCTCCATGCGTCCTGAACCATCTCATACAGGGTGGTAATGATCTCTTCTACTCCGTTTGCCATAATGCTTCCTCCTTATTGTTGCTCCGCCATGCGAGCGAGAAAATCGGGGATGATCTCGGGCGGCAGAAACCGCTCCAGCTCTCCGTGCTTTAGTTCGTAGTTTCCAAGCTCCTTTACGATGCTCGAACTGAGGAACATGAACTGATGCTCAGACGTCAGGAACATGGTGTCCAGCTCGGGGTTGAGCTGGTGGTTGATGAGCGCCATCTGGAACTCATGCTCAAAGTCGGACACGGCGCGAAGTCCCTTGACGACCACACCGCACTGCTTGCGCTTTGCGTAATCCGCAAGCAGCTCGTCGGAATGCTCGATCTCGACGTTCGGAAGATCCTTTGTGACGCGCTGCAAAAGCGCAACGCGCTCTTCGGGCGTGAACATCGGATGCTTGGCGCCGTTGACCATCACGCAGACGACCAGACGGTCGAAAATACCGGCTGCGCGCCGGATGATATTGAGATGCCCGTTTGTGACCGGGTCAAAGCTGCCGGGATAGATCGCAGATTTCATAGGGGCTGCTCCAAATCGCTGTTTTTACCGTAGATCGAGACGGATGCACGCCCGTAGCGGTACTCCCGCCGGAGCGAAAGCGCACCAAGCTGCGCCGGAAGCGCCTTTTCCGCCGGTCTTTCACAAATCAGTATACCACAATCCGATAGAATGTCAATTTCCGATATGGATTTCATGGCGTTTTCCAGAAAAATCCCGTCATAGGGCGGGTCAAGGAAAATGAGATCGAACTGCTCGCGGCAGCGTGTCAGATAGCTCTGAAAGTCCGAGCGGACGATCTGCGCGCGCGCAAGCAGGCGCGTTTTTTCAAGATTGCCCCTGATGACCGTACATGCCTCGCTGCGCATATCGACGAACACGGCGCGCTGCGCGCCGCGGCTGAGGGCTTCAATGCCCATCTGCCCGGAGCCCGCAAACAGATCGAGCACGCGCCGCCCCTCGACCTCAAACTGAATGGCAGAGAAAATGCCCTCCTTGACCTGATCAAGCGTCGGGCGCGTATCCGTCCCCTTCGGGGCCTGCAGGCGCACGCCGCGCGCGCTTCCGGTAATGACTCTCATGCTTCTTCCGTATCCTTTCCGCCGTGGAAATATGCGAAAACGGCTTGCGCCTGTTTATCAGACAGCACCTCGCAGAGCTGCGCCTGCGTCGCATTTTTCACGGCCGTGACCGATTTGAATTTTTTCAGCAGCTGCTGACGCCGCTTTTCTCCGATGCCAGGGATCTTTTCCAGCTCCGATTCGCGCATACGCTTGCTGCGAAGCTGGCGGTGGTAGGTGATGGCAAAGCGGTGCACCTCCTCCTGGATCGTGCCGATGAAAGCAAAAACGGCTGGATTTGCAGAGATGGCGATCTCGTTTCCGTCCGGCGTGACGAGCGCGCGCGTCCGGTGGCGGTCGTCCTTGACCATACCGTAAACCGGAATGTCCAGCGCATTTTCACGCAGGACAGAAAGTGCAACATTTGTATGCTCCACGCCGCCGTCGATCAAAAGTGCGTCCGGACGCTCGGAAAAACCAGAGTCGCCCGCAAGATAATGCGCAAAGCGCCGCTCGAGCACCTGACGCATGGATGCATAGTCATCCTGATCGCGCAGCCCCTCGATCTTAAAGCGCTTATAATCCTTTTTGCAGGGCTTTCCGTCTGTGAAGACCACCATGGACGCCACGATGTCCGTCCCGGCGGTGTTGGAGATGTCATACGATTCCAGCCGCGCGGGCGGCTCCGGAAGGCCGAGCATTCCTTGCAGCACGCTCAAAACGCCTGCCGCGCGCTCGGCCTTGGTGGTGACGCGCTCGGCCTCCTCACGGGCATTTTTCTGCGCCAGCTCGACCAGGCGCACGCCGTCGCCGCGAACCGGCCTGCGGATGTGCACCTTCTTCTTGAGCTGCTGATGCAGAAGCTGCTCAAACAGCGGTGCGTCCTCCATCTCACTGGGGAGCAGGATCTCCTTCGGCGCCGCGCCGCGGGCAAGATAATACTGCTTGACAAGCGTGGAGACAGCCTCCTGTGCATCGTCGGACGGCTGGAGGATCTCATAGTCCTTGTCCAGAAGATTTCCGTTTACATAATGCAAGACCGCAAAGCAAGCCTTAGCCTCGCTCTGGTAGTAGCCGACCACATCGGTGCTCGCCATCGTTCCGGCGGTCACGAGCTGACGCTGCCCAAGCGCCTCAACGGCGAGCAGACGGTCACGCAGCGCCGCCGCACGCTCAAAGTCCAGCGCTTCTGCCGCCGACTCCATCTGCGCGCGCAGCTCCTGCGCGGCTTCTTTGTACTTTCCCTCGAGCATCTGCACCGCCTGCCGGATGCGGGCACGGTATTCCTCGGGGCTGCGCGAGCACTGGCACCACGCATCACAGTTGTTCATGTGGTAGTTGAGGCACGGACGTTCCTTGCCAAGGTCGCGCGGGAATTTTTTATTGCAGCCCGGGAGCTTGAGCGTCACCCGAAGCGTGTCGATCACATGCTGGGAGATATAGCGCCCGCCGTAGGGGCCGAAATACTCCGCGCCGTCATCCAGAACGCGCGGAGCCAGCTCGATCACCGGATATTCCTCGTGCAGATCGACGCGCAGATACGGATAGCCCTTGTCATCCTTGAGCAGGATGTTGTACTTCGGCATGTGGCGCTTGATGAGCGAGCATTCGAGCACCAGCGCCTCAAATTCCGTTCTGGCAACGATGACATCGAAATGGTCGATCTGGGAAACCATGCGCCGTGTCTTTGGCGTATGGGCAGAGGAAACCTGAAAATACTGGCTGACACGGTTTTTGAGCTTCTTGGCCTTGCCGACGTAGATGACCGTGCCGGTCTTGTCCTGCATGATATAGACGCCCGGCTCCAACGGGAGACTCAGCGCCTTGTCCTTGAGTTCTTCAAATGTCATAAGTCTTCAAAAAGCCGCCTCAAAAACGGCAAGGTTTTTGAGGCGGCTCCGATCCGTTTAGAAAATTTCCTTGACGAGCATTTCCGTCAGCGTCTTGACGGCTTCCTCCTCATCGGGACCTTCTGCAAGGATGCTCACACGAGTCCCCTTCGTGATTCCCATAGACAGGACACCGAGCAGACTCTTGGCGTTGATCTTTCGATCCTCGACCTCGATCCAGATGCTGGACTTGAACTCGTTTGCCTTCTGGATGAAATACGTGGCCTGACGGTTATAGAGACCGGACTCACATTTTACGATGGATTGCTGCATGTACATAGACGACACTCCTTACATATCGTGCTTACGGACTATCCTTTCCTGCATAGGGGGGTGAACGCGCGGTGCAGGAATTTACTCTCACTTATTTTATCAAAATGCGTGCAAATGTCAATAATGATTCTTCAACTATTTAAACTCCGCGCGATCCGGCTATTTAAACTCCGCGATGGTCACGCCGCTCTCGCCCTCGCCGTAGACGCCGAGACGGAAGCTCTTGATGTATTTTGAGCGCCGCAGTTCGTCCTGAACGGCGCTGCGCAGAACGCCCGTTCCCTTGCCGTGGATGATACGCACGCTTGGGAGATTGGCAAGAAACGCGCTGTCAAGGAAGTTGTCGAGCACCGGGAGTGCCTCGTCCACTGCCATGCCGCGCAGGTCAAGCTCCGGCGAAACGGCCGCCTTCAGCTCGCGCACCTTGCCCTCGATGACCTTTTTGACATTTCCCTTCGGCTGGTTTTCCAGAAGATAGATCTCGTCCGCCTTTGCATTCACCTTCATGATGCCCGCCTGAAGCTGGTACGTTCCGTCCTTGCCGATGGCGAGCACCGTTGCACGCGAGCCGTATTTGATCAGCTCGACCGTGTCGCCGACACGAATCTCACGGCTGGACTTCGGACGCAGCTTCTTTTCCTCGCCGCCGGCAAGCTTCTCCTCCGCCTCGTTGAGCGTGCGGCGGAGCGCTGCCTGGCGCTCGTTCTGATTCTGCACGTCGGCGCTGTCATGCGCCTGCTTGCGAAGCTGCTTGAGCTCCTCATAGACCTGATTGGCCGTGCGGCGGGCATCGTCAATGATGAACTGGGCTTCCTTTTTCGCCTGCTGCGCTGCCTTTTCGCGCTGGAGCTTGATCTCGTTGTAATACTGCTCCGACTGCTTTTTCTGCTTTTCGGTCTCCAGACGCAGATGCTCCGCCTCGGCGCGCGCCCTTTCCATCTCCTGCCGCTGCTGCTCGAGCTGATTGAGAACATCCTCAAAGTTCGTGTCGTTCTCATTGACCATGCTTCTGGCCTTGTCGATGATGTGCTCCGGAAGGCCGAGTCGGCGGGAGATCGCAAAGGCGTTGGACTTTCCGGGAATGCCGATGAGCAGCCGGTAGGTCGGCTTGAGCGTTTCCACGTCGAACTCACACGAGGCATTGATGACGCCCTCGGTGCGCATGGCGTATATTTTCAGCTCTGCGTAATGCGTCGTCGCGGCGACCTTCGCGCCGCACTGGCGGCAGAACTCGATCAGCGCGACTGCCAGCGCCGCGCCCTCAGCCGGGGCGGTGCCCGCGCCGAGCTCGTCGAGCAGAACGAGCGATTCGCTGTCGCAGACGCTGACGATCTCAACGATGTTTTTCATATGCGCCGAGAAGGTGGAGAGCGACTGCTCGATCGACTGCTCATCGCCGATGTCCGCCAGCACCAGCGGGAACACGGAAACAAAGCTCCCATCGTCGGCGGGGACATGCAGACCGCACTCCGCCATCAGCGTCAGAAGGCCGATGGTCTTGAGCGTGACAGTTTTGCCGCCCGTATTGGGGCCGGTGATGATGAGCGTATCGAAGTCCGTTCCGAGCCGGACGGAGATCGGCACGACCGTCTGCTTGTCGATCAGCGGATGGCGGGCTCGCTTTAGCTCCAGCGCTCCGTCGGTGCGGATCTGCGGCTCGATCGCATTCATGGCAAACGAGAGCTTCGCGCGGGCAAAAATACAGTCGAGCGTGACGAGCACACGGTAGTTTTCCTCAATGTGCGTGCGGTAATTCGCGCAGTCGGCGGAGAGCTCCGCCAGGATCCGCTCGATCTCCTTTCGTTCGGCGACAAACAGCTCGCGCAGCTCGTTGTTGGCGTTCACGGCCTGCATCGGTTCGATGAAGAACGTGCTGCCGGATGCCGAAACGTCGTGGACGAGGCCGGGAAGGTCGTTTTTGCACTCGCTCTTGACCGGCACAACGAACCGGTCGGAGCGGATGGTGATGATCGGCTCGCGCAGGATCTTGGCATACGACGGCGAGGAGATGATCTTTTGCAGCGATTCGCGGATCTTCGCGCTCTGCTGGCGGATCTTGCGGCGGATCGAGGCAAGCTCGCTGCTCGCCGCATCGGAGATCTCGTCCTTCGCCGGGATGCAGGTGTAGATTTTTTCTTCCAGATATTTGTTCGCCATGAGCTGGAAGAACCACGGGTCGAGCACCGTGGGGACGCTGTCGCCGTCGGCATAATTTTTCACCATGCGGGCAGACTTGAGACAGCCGGCGATCTGAAGCAGCTCCTCGGTGCTGAGAACGCCGCCGCGGTCGGCGCGCGCAAGCGAAGCGCTCATATCGCGGATGCCGCCGAGGCTCGGAGAGCCCTTGAGCGTGATGAGCCTGCACGCGTCTGTCGTCTCTTTTTGAAGCGCGCAAATGTCGTCCGCATCGTCCAGCGGGATGAGCGCGCGGCAGGCCTGCTTGGCGGCCTCGCTGCCCGCGTGCGCGGCCAGAAGCTCAAGCACCTTGTCAAGCTCGAGCTTCTTCAGGGATTTTTCGTACAATTCATTCATATTTCTCACTCATTCAGCAGAGATTTGTAAAAATCGAGCGTGTAAAAGCCGCGCTCGAGCTGGGTTTGCAGATAGGTTTCGGCAATGTCGCAGAGCTCCTTGACGGCACGACCCTCCAGCCGGAAGGAAAAGACGCGTTTCGGGTCGCATGATACGATATAGCGCATAGCGGCGAGCGCTCCGGCGCTCAGCGGCAGACGCAGTCCCTCGCCTGCGCTGCACGATGTGCAGCAGAGGATGCCTCCGCGCACATCGAAGCGTTCGGGAGACGGCGCACCGCAGACAGCGCAGCCGGAAAGCTCCGGCGTGTAGCCGCTGAGGCAGGCCGCGCGCAGCTCAAACGCCGCCTTCACAAGGCGCGGCTCGCCGCGTCTGCGGCTCAGAGCATAGAGGGCATTGAGCGTCAGGGACAAAAGCTCCGGGCTCGGCATGTCCTCCTGCGACAAAAGCTCCGCCGCCTGCGCAAAATAGGACGCAAGCGCAAGCAGCTCGATATCCGTCCGGATGCCGGTGAACATCTCGATCGGCGCCGCCTCGTCCACGGTATGAAAGCCGCGATTTTCAAAAATCGTAAACTCGGAATACGTCAGAAGCTGGCACGCGCCCTTGAGACGGCTGGCACGGCTCCGGACGCCGCGCGCCTTGAGCGTCATCAGCCCGTGGTCCTTCGTCAAAACCGTCAGGATCTGGTCGTTATCCTGATAATTCACCTGACGGAGCACGAGCCCGTCGGTTTTCAGATACATAAGTACACTCCCGCGCGGCTCACACAGAGGCGCTGTCCGCCTCGCGCTGCGCATTTTTGTAAAGAAGATACGATTCCGGCGAGCCGGTCCGCAGGAACAGCTGCCAGTAAAGCTCCGCGTCCATCGCTATGCCTCCCCTGCCCTTTGCAGTTAGGATGCGCGTGCCCGCGGGGCGCTATGCTGGAAGTTTCTGCGCGGTCTGTTCCGCAGATATTATTATAGCATGTTCCCTTCTGCCGCGCAACCGTCCGGCTTTTTCAGACTGTCAAAAAACCTCGTAGAGTTCGCGCCCGCAGGCGCGAATAAAATGTGAATCGGTTTTGTCCGGGGGC
>URLO01000030.1 GCA_900548625.1 uncultured Eubacteriales bacterium
ATGCGCGCAGCCGGGTGCAGCCTTTTCAAACGCGAACCCAGCCCCGCGGTTCGCGTTTGAGAGCTTGTCAAAAAGACATTTTTGACAAGCTCGCCGCCCCGTGGGGCGGCGGCACGAGAATGATTACCGGTTCGGCAAAATCAGTGCAAGGAAGCTCGCGGGCTCGTCCGTGTGGTTGCGGACGGCGTGGGTGTGTCCATCGGCGCAGAACTGTGCGTCGCCCGCGCTCAGCACGCGGCTCTCGTCGTCATCGCTGACGGTGAGGCTGCCACTGAGAATGTAATACGCCTCGCCGTTTGCCGTATGCTCGTGTGCGCCGATCGACTCGCCGGGCTGGAGCGTCATGACGGTGAACATCTCCGCGCGTCCGCCAAGCTCCTCCGGTGAGAAGATGTGCCGCGAGACGGGATCTCCCACACCGCCGCGGATGTTGTGCCGGACCTCTACGTACCGCTCATCGTTTTTCTTGAACATAACCATCTCTCCTTTGAATTTATTTGGAAGGATACTTATTAGAAGGATACGAACTATTTATGATATTTTGTGCCCGCCTGAATGGATTCGGCGCGATAGAGCTGCTCCAGCGCCATCACGCGCGCCAGATGGTGCGGGAACGTCATTTTGGACATTGAGAGCTTCTTGTCGGCCATGGCCTTGAGCGAAGGGTCCATCCCGAACGACGAGCCGATCAGAAAGCATGCGCTGCTCTTGCCGCTGCCCTTGACCGAGGCGAGCGCGGCGGCAAGCTCCTCCGAGGAAAGCTGCGCGCCCTCCGGTGTGAGCACGCAGAACCACGCGCCCTTCGGGAGCTTTGCACGGATCAGCTCCGCCTCCTTGGCAAGCCCCTGCGCGATCTGGGCAGGGGAAGGGTCGTCCGGCAGGCGCGTCTCGGGCAGCTCGATCAGCGAGAAGTCCACATAGCCGCGCAGACGCTTTGCATATTCCTCCGACGCGGAGAGGTAGAACTTTTCTTTGAGCTTGCCGACGCAGATAAGCGTGATGGAAAACATGGCCGCACCTCGTTGATCAGATGCTGTCAGTGTACCCCATGGACGCGCATTTTGCAAGCACATCGGGAGCGGCGGCGCGCTTTTTTGGTGACAGGACGTACATGCGCGGAGAATCCTGAAATATTTCTTGGATTGACGTGGATTTGTGTTGATTTCCGCGGGCGAATCCGCTATGATAGGGGGGAATGCAACATCCCGGTTCTCACACGGGATATTTGGAGGGTAACGTCTCATGATTATTACACAAAAGAAGCCCATTGAGGAGCTGATGGCGCTCATCGGCGAGGCAAAGACCGTCGCCATCGTCGGCTGCGGCAGTTGTGCAACGGCGTGCCACACCGGCGGCGAGCCGGAGATCAAGGAGCTGGCGCAGACGCTTGAGGCAGCGGGCAAAACCGTTGTCGCAACGGCCTACCCGGACTATTGCTGCATGAATCTTGCCGTCAAGGTCAAGATGAAGCCCATTGTCGCGGCAAAGCCCGACTGTGTGATCTGCATGTCCTGCGGTGACGGCGTGCAGTGCGTGGCAAAGAACGTCCCCGGCATCCCCACCTATCCGTCCAACAACACCATGTACCTCGGCGAGGCGCTTCGCTTCGGCGTCTGGGAAGAAGCGTGCCACTTCTGCGGCGACTGCATGCTCGGCCAGACCGGCGGCATCTGCCCCATTACGCAGTGCGCCAAGAGCCTGGTCAACGGCCCCTGCGGCGGCCAGAAGAACGGCAAGTGCGAGGTCAACCCGGAGAACGACTGCGCATGGATCAAGATCTACAACCGTCTGGAGCAGATCGGCCAGCTCGAAAAGTTCGGTCAGACCCGTGAGGACAAGGGATATGCCAAGGTCAGCTATCCGAGAACGATCAGCTTAAAGGGGAAGAAATAATGAGTATGTTGAAAGAGGCTCTGGAAGCCGGTAAATTTGGCGTCACCGCGGAAATGGCGCCCCCGAAGGGATATGATTTTTCCGAGCAGATGGAGGCTGCAAAGCTCCTCAACGGCAAGGTCCACGGCGTCAACGTGACCGACATGCAGTCGGCAAGCCTCAAGGCCTCGAGCCTTGGCCTGTGCATTGCGCTCAAGCAGGCAGGCATTGAGCCGATCCTCCAGATGACCGGCCGCGACCGCAACCGCATGGCCATCATGGGCGATGTGTTCTCGGCGGCGTCGTTCGGCATCGACACGATGCTGGCGCTGACGGGCGACCATCCGGTCGTGGGCGACTGCCCCGACTCCAAGCCGGTCTACGACCTGGACTCCGTCGGCATCCTGAGAATGCTGACGAAAATGGAAGAAACGAACTGTGACTGCGGCGGCAACGAGATCGCGGGCGGCGCTCCGAAGTTCTACAAGGGCGCGTCGGTCACGCCGGTCTACGACCCGATCGTGCTTCAGATCAACAAGCTGCGCCAGAAGGTCGAGGCAGGCGCAATGTACATCCAGACGCAGGGCATTTTTGATCTCGACACCTTCAAGCGCTTCATGGAGAAGGTCGATGCGGCGGGCATCAAGACCCACATCATGGCTGGTATCATTCCGCTCAAGGCCGCCGGCATGGCGCGCTACATGAACGAGAACGTCCCCGGCATCGCGGTGCCGCAGGATATGATCGACAAGCTGGCAGCCGCTGCCGCAGAGGGCAAGGAGAAGGGCATCAAGGGTCTTCCCATGCAGCTCGGCATCGAGATGGCTGCGGAGATGATCGCCAAGATCAAGGACGAGCATCTGTGCGACGGCGTCCACATCATGGCCATCGGCGCGGAAAAGAACGTTCCGACGATCCTCGAAAAGGCGGGCGTCACCATCTGAGACGAATCTCAGCAGGCCTCGCATTTTGCGAATCAACCATAGCAACGCTCACAAAAGCGGCGCGGGTCACCCGCGCCGCTTTTGTGTCCGGACGATCGCGGCCCGGAGAAGCACAGCATGGCATTGGACAAAATGCCCAATTATGGGCACAATAACTGGGCAGTTCAGACAAGGATTTTGCGTATTTTTCCGATTTCTTCCTTGACAGCGCCGGAACATCATGCTAGAATGTGGGAACTGATGCGAGCGGTGGAGTCTGTCATAGAGGGTCCGCGCGGGACGCGCTCTATTCGCATCGGGATCGCTCATTCAATGACGCGCCCGCTTGGCGCTGCGTTTGCGTTCGACTGACAGGCTCCGTCTGTGTTCCGGTATACCGGAATGCAGGCGGAGCTTTTCACTTGAAAAAAACCGCGGCGTGCCGCGGCGGGTGCTGCGTGCCAATGCCTCGCGGCAGCTCCGGCAGGAGCATGCGGGGACGAAGATCAGGAGACAATGCCATGAGAAAAACAAAAATCGTCTGTACCATCGGCCCGGCCAGCAGCGACCCGCAGGTCTTTGCCGATATGTGCCGTGCGGGACTGAATGTTGCGCGGCTGAATTTTTCGCACGGAACGCACGAGGAGCAGCAGAAAAAGATCGACATGATCAAGGCTGTGCGCGAGGAGCTCGGGCTGCCGATCGCCATTATGCTCGACACCAAGGGCCCGGAATACCGCATCGGCACGTTCCAGAACGGGCCGGTCACCATTACCGACGGCGCGGAATTCACCTTCACCACGCGCAAGAACGTCAAGGGTGACGCGTCCATCGTTTCCGTCAGCTATCCGGGTCTTGCGGACGAGCTTTCCGCGGGAGATACGGTGCTGGTCAACAACGGCCTTGTGATCTTCCGGGTCGAGTCGGTCGACGGAACGGAGATCCATTGCCGTGCCGAGGCGGGCGGAACGCTCTCCGACCGCAAGAGCATGAGCTTTCCCGGAAAGGTCCTCAAGCAGATCTATCTCAGTGAGCAGGACAAGGCGGATCTGCTGTTCGGCATCCGCAACGGCGTGGACTATGTGGCGGCGTCGTTCGTCTCCCGCCGCGAGGATGTGGACGATCTGCGCCGGTTCCTGCGCGAAAACGGCGGCGGTGACATCGACGTCATCGCCAAGATCGAAAACCGCGCCGGCATTGACAACATCGAGCAGATCTGCGAGGCCTGCGAGGGCATCATGATCGGCAGAGGAGACCTCGGCGTCGAGGTGCCGTTTGCAGAGCTGCCCGCGATCCAGAAATACCTCATCACCAAATGCCGCCTGCTCGGAAAGCGCGTCATCACCGCGACGGAAATGCTGGAATCGATGATCCAGAACCCGCGTCCCACGCGCGCGGAGATCTCGGACGTGGCGAACGCCGTCTACGACGGGACGAGCGCCGTGATGCTCTCCGGCGAGTCCGCGGCGGGCAAGTACCCCGTCAGGACGGTGCGGATCATGTCGGAGATCTGCGAGGAAACGGAGCGGCACATCCACTATGAGACGCGCTTCCGCAATTACAAATTCCAGATCAAGAATCTGGTCGATGCCATCTCCCATGCGACCTGCGGCATGGCCATCGACATCGGCGCAAAGGCCATCGTCGTCAGCTCCCTGTCCGGAACGACGGTGCGGATGGTCTCGCGCTTCCGTGTCCCGACGGACATTGTCGGCATGGCGACGGACAAGCGGGTCTGGTACAAGCTGGCGCTGTCGTGGGGCGTGCTGCCGGTGCTGTGTGAGAAATTCGACTCGACCGACGTGCTGTTCTATCACGCGCGCAAGGCCGCGCAGGAGGCGCTCGGCCTTCAGCCGGGGGATAAGATCGTTCTGACCGGCGGCACCGTCAACGGCACCTCCGGCAATACGAACCTCATCAAGGTCGAAAGCATCTAGGGTGTATCTGAAAACTCCCAACGCACCCGGACAGCGGGGCTTTTCACGCCGCACCGCGTCATTTTTCCTTGAAATACGTCAGTATTCCTGCGAAAAAATGTCTTGCGCAGCGCGAAAAATCCTCGCTGCCGGGCACATTTTCAGTTTTCAGATACACCCCAAGGCTTGTCAAAAAACCTCGTAGAGTTCGCGCCCGCAGGCGCGAATAAAATGTGAATCGGTTTTGTCCGGGGGCGTGTACCTCGGACAAAACACAAAACGCCCGGCAAGTGTGGAATTTGTGCGCAGTGTGCGCACAAATTATGCGCGCAGCCGGGCGCAGCCTTTTCAAACGCGAACCCAGCCCCCGCGGTTCGCGTTTGAGAGCGTGTCAAAAAGACTCTTTTGACAAGCTCACGCGCCCGCTCTGTCTGTGCAGAGCGGGCGCGTGTTTTCAGTTCATTTCCTCGATAAAATACACGTAATCGAGCGAGCGCAGCGCCTCGATGATCTCGGCGTGCTTTTTATACTGCTTGAGCTCCGGACTGGTGACGGTGAACGAGACCGAGAACACGCTCAGGCCGGAGCCGATGTACGCCGGGTTCGACTCGATGTCGTCGATGCGGATGCCGAGCGCGCGGATGGTCGCCACAAACTCGGCAAGATCGCCCTTGCTCTTGAGCTCCAGATGCACCTCAAAGTGGTTCGAGCGGTCCTTGAGGTGCTTTTCCAGCACCGGCAGGCCGGACATGCTGCAAAGCAGCACCAGAAACAGCACCACGGCGGGCGTGTAAAGCCCCGCGCCGAGCACCACGCCCAGCAGTCCGCAGCACCAGAGACCCACCGAGGTCGTAAGCCCCTTGATCTGGTTGCGGGAGCTGTACAAAATGGAGTTGCTGCTGATCGTTGCCATGCCGAGCGCGGCAGCCGCCGACAAAACGGGCAGCGTCACGCCGGAAAACGACATCAGCCACTGGTCGATGAGCATGGCGGAGACGCCCGCGATGGTGACAAGAATGAATGTGCGCAGGCCTGCCGAGTGGCGCTTGCTGGAGCGCTCGCAGCCGATGACGGCGGAAAAGAGAACGCTCAGCGCCACGCGCAGCAGGATGGAGCCGAGCCCCAGCGTCTGGCTCCACGGGCCGAGCCAGCCCGCGATCAGATCATATTGCATAGCTTTTACCTCCTCAGATACCGATGACGTCTCTGCGCCTGCGTCTGCGCAAGGCGCTGTTCCTCAGCCGCCTCCATAAAGGCGGCTTCTTCTTCGCTCATGTCCTCGTGCGGACGCGCCGGAAGCTCTGCACGGATCTTCTGGATGCGCTCGATGAGCAGCTCGGCGTCCGATTTTTGTTCGCCGGTCTCCGTCGTTTCCTGCACGACCGCGAGATCCTCGAGCTTCGTCGAGTACGATTTGGACAGATACAGCGCCAGCTTCGCGCAGCCGGGGCCGAGCAGCTCATACAAAACGCTCGAGGCGAGGATGATCGTCTCCAGGTCGCTTCCCATCACACCGCCGAGCGTTCGCGCGCCGAGCGCGGCAAGGCCGATCGCGACGCCCGCCTGCGGGATGAGCGCGAGACCGAGATAATTGCGGACGAGCCGGTCCTTTTTGACCGCCGCGCAGCCGACCCACGCGCCAATGTATTTGCCCACAATGCGAACGAGGAAATAGCCCACACCGACCGCGATGAGCGGCACGCCGTTCAGGCTGCCCGAGGCGGAAAAAAGCGCGTCGAGCTTGAAATTCATGCCGGAGCGGACGAAAAACAGCAGCAGAATGGGCGGGCTGAAGTAGCCGAGCTGCTTGAACAGCTTGTCGTTTTCGGCGACATTCGTGTAGACCGTGCCCATTGCCATACAGCCGAGCAGCGGCGAGACGTCGAGCAGTGTACAGACGCCGCAGAATGCAAACAAAAGCGCCACGGAGATGATGAGCTTGTTGTCGGTCGAGCGGCGGGCGGGCATGAGCAGCTTCATGACAAGCCCGAACAGACCGCCAAGCGCCAGCGCCGCGAGATTCAGCAGCACGGGCTTTACGAGCGTTTCAAACGAGAACCCCCGCGAGCCGCCGAGGCTTGCCAGCGCGACGGAGATGGCGACCGAGTAGAGCACCAGTCCCACCACGTCGTCGAGCGCGACGACCTGGAGGAGGGTGTCAACAAAATCACCCTTCGCGCCGGTCTGGCGAATGGTCATCATCGTCGAGGCGGGCGCCGTCGCCGAGGCGAGCGCTGCGAGCACGATGGAAAACGCCAGCTCGAGCTGGAACACAAAATAGGTCAGGACAAATACGAAAACAGACGCCAGAACCGCCTCAAACAGCGTGATCCAGACGACCTTCATGCCGCTTTTTTTGAGAACGGAGAGCTTAAAAAACTCGCCGGTCGAAAACGCGATGAAGGCAAGGGCAATGTCCGACAGGAAATCCGTGCCGCTGATGATGCGCTGCGGCACAAGATCGAGGCAGTACGGCCCGATGAGAATGCCCGCGACGATGTACGCCGTCACGTTCGGCAGCCGCAGCAGCTTTGTGATGCGCGTCATCAGAAAACCGGAAAACAGCATCAGCGCCACGGAGATGATGACCGCCGCCACGGGCTGGGCTGTTTCGATCGCTTGCTGAAACTGTGTCAAACAGATGCCTCCTTTCCTGGGGTGGATCTGAAAACTCCCAACGCACCCGGACAGCGGGCCTTTTCACGCGCGCTGCCGGTCACATTTTCAGTTTTCAGATAAGCCCTGAGAGAAACTCCGCCGCGGCGGATATTATCTCGCGGTGCGCGGAGAGACGGAAAATTGCTTTTTATATGCCCGGGCAAAAGCGGAATACTCGCCAAAGCCGCAGGCGTAGCACGCCTCGCCGACCGGCATACCGTCGGCGATCTTCTCGCGTGCGAGCATGAGCCGCTTTGTCACGACGTAGTTGTGGATGGTGTAGCCGGTCTCCTCCTTGAACCGGCGCATCATGTGGTACTTGCTGATGTAAAAGCGCGCCGCCAGATCGTCGATGCGCAGCTCCTCGGTCAGGTGGAGGGAGAGATACTGCAAGATCGCGACGATCTTTTCGTCGCAGGCGGAGGAGGAGACGTATTCCAGCCGGTTTTCCGCCATGCCGCGGCTGACGCCGATGAGGAACTGAAGAAAAAGCGCCCGCGCCATCAGCTCCGAGCCGAAGTGCTGCCCACCCTGCTCCTGCTCGAGCGCGGAAAGCGCCGCCGTGAAGCTCCGCCTTCCGGCTCCGGGGCGAAGCACGAAGCGAAACTGCATTCTGGCCTGTGTGAAGCACGATTCCAGATCGCATCCGGGCGTACCGGACGCGCGCAGAAATTCCGGCGATATGTAGACGATCACGCGCTCATACGGCGCGCCGGGCGCAAGCTCCGGCCGGTGGATGCAGCCGCTCGGCACCACGATCAGATCGCCCGATTCCAGCGTGTAGCTCTTTCCCTCGATGCCGTATGCGGCCCGCCCGGAGAGAAAGAGGATGATCTTGTGAAAGGTATGATAGTGCCAGTCAACCGGCTCATCCATTGCGCCGCTCAGGTGAAACAGGCGGAAGTCCTCGCGGAGATAGCCGCGCTTTTCGTATGTCTGCTGTTCCATAGACGGCCTCCTGCCTCGATGTTAGCGTACAGTATAGCATATGCTGTGCAAGCTGCGCAAGCGGAATGAAAGCAAAGTGCGGGTTTTTGTGAAATCTCGCTCAGAGCGACCGCTGCGCAGCGGCGTATTCGTATGCCAGCTTATACTGCTCTGTTTCCTTGTAGCAGCGCTCCAGCCCCATCAGAAGCTCGCGGCGGAGGATCTTTGGAAGCCCCTCGATTTCCTCGGCCTGCTTGAGATACAAGATGGCGTTTTCATACTGCTCCTTTCGCGCGGCGATGCGTCCGCGCAGGATGAGGTATTCCGCGCGGCTGGCCTCGGGAAGCTCTGTGATCGACCAGATCTCGCGCTCGGCGGCCTGAACGTGCTCGCGCTCGAGATCAAAGCGCGCGAGCGTCAGGTGATACCCGACGCCGGACTGCCAGCGCAGATACGTCTCGCGGTAGGTCTCAAATGCGGCGTCGGCCTCGGCGGCGGTGCCTTCGGCGGCGGCGCAGCGGGCGAGGATCCCGGCGGCGGAGACCTGAAGCGCGGCGTCCGGATAGAGACACTGCGCGCTGCACGAGAGCGCCTGCTCCGCGCAGCGCTTTGCCTTCTCGAAGCGCTCGTCATCCAGCGCCTCCGCGGCGAGACTGCGCGCGCAGACGGCGCGCATGAGAAGCGCCTCCTCGCCGCTGAGCGCCTCAAGCACGGCAAGACACGCGGCAAACGCGCCCTCGCGCAGAAGCTCCCGCGCCTGTGTGAGGGCGGCCTGCGCATCGCCGCTCTGCTCCTGCATCATGAGCCAGCCCGGCTCCACGCCGAGCGCGTCCGCCAGATATTCCAGCGTCCGCATCGACGGCTGCGCGAGGTCATTTTCGATCTGCGAGAGCATATTGCGCGTGATGCGCTCGCCTGCAAGCTGCTTCTGCGTCAGACCGCGCTCCTGCCGCGTGCGGCGGAGCTTTTCTCCGAGCGTCATGGCGCGCCCTCCCTCCTGCAATGTAAATCACATTTACTCCATTTTACCACAGCCGCCCGCTGTTTGCAAGAACGCCGTCTTTTGAGGCCGGCAGCCGGAAAAAATGCCGGACGATGGTTCTCCGAGGCGCCAATGTGCTGAAAACGGAGAAGAATTGCACAGTTTTTTCGAAGATTTTGGCAGGATATCCCTTGTACATTTCAGATGAAGTCAGTATAATAAAAAAAGTACAACGTCAGTTGGCAAAATCCGCAAAGGAGTATGCATGCAATGACAGAGAATATACAGCAGTTTCTTGAGCGTTTTCATACCGACGGCTGCGCGGATGCGTACCGTTTCCTCGGATGTCACTGCCTTCCCAGCGGCGGCGCGATCTTCCGCGTCTGGGCGCCGCGGGCGGAGTCTGTCAGCGTCGTCGGAGAGTTCAACTTCTGGAATGAGCAGGACCTGCCCATGCAGAAGGTCTCAGATGGTGTCTGGGAGGCTTTTTCTGTATATGCCGCACCGGGAGGCGCGTACAAATACTGCGTGACCGGCCCGGACGGAAGAAAGGTCTACAAGTCCGACCCCTATGGAACGCGCTGCAAGGCGCTTCCCGATACTTCGAGCCTTGTCGAGGCGGAGGAGGCCTATCCGTGGCACGACGGCCTTTACCGCAGCCGCCGCGCAAAGCAGAACGTGCTCAACCGCCCGCTCAATATCTACGAGGTCCACGCGGGCTCATGGAAGCGGCATCCGGACGGCAGCGTCTACAACTGGGACGATCTGGCGGCGGAGCTGATCCCGTATGTCAAGGACATGGGCTACACGCACATCGAGCTGATGCCCATTATGGAGTACCCCTACGACCCGTCGTGGGGCTATCAGGTGACGGGCTACTTCGCGCCGACACACCGCTACGGCACGCCGCGGCAGCTGATGCACTTTGTGGACGAGTGCCACCGGCAGAACATCGGCGTCATCCTCGACTGGGTGCCCGCGCACTTCCCGAAGGATGAAAACGGACTGTATGAGTTCGACGGGACGTACTGCTATGAGCTGTCCGACCCGTCGATGAACGAGCATCCCGACTGGACGACGCGCATTTTTGACTACGGCAAGCCCGAGGTGCGCTCGTTCCTGATCTCGAATGCCTGCTACTGGCTCGAGCGCTTCCACGTTGACGGCATCCGCGTGGACGCCGTGGCGTCGATGCTCTATCTTGACTATAACCGGCGGGACTACAAGCCCAACCGCTTCGGCGGCAAGGAAAATCTCGAGGCGATCGATTTCCTGCGCGAGCTGAACAGCGCCGCCTTCCGCGTCGATCCGTCGGTCATGATGATCGCGGAGGAATCGACGGCCTTCCCGCTGGTCACGAAGCCCGATTATGTGGGCGGCCTCGGCTTCCTGTTCAAGTGGAACATGGGCTGGATGAACGACATGCTCCGGTATATGTCGCTCGACCCGCTGTACCGCAAGGGCGACCACAACGCGCTGACGTTCTCGATGACATATGCGTTTTCCGAGAACTTCATCCTGCCGCTGAGCCACGACGAGGTCGTGCACGGAAAATGCTCTCTGATCGGGAAGATGCCGGGAAATTACGACGACAAATTCGCCAATCTCAGAGTATTCTATGCCTATCAGATGGCCCACCCCGGCAAGAAGCTCAACTTCATGGGCAACGAGCTTGCGCAGTTCATCGAATGGAACTACACGCAGGGGCTCGACTGGGTGCTGCTGGACTATGACCGCCACCGCCAGATGCAGGCGTTCGTGAAGGAGCTGAACCATTTCTACCTCGACACGCCGCAGCTCTGGGAAAATGACAGCGACTGGGACGGCTTCCAGTGGATCGACTGCGACGACCGCGACCGGAGCATCGTCACCTTCCGCCGCCGCAGCCGCAGCGGCCGGGAGCTGGTCGTGATCTGCAACTTCTGCCCGGTCGTGCGCGAGCGCTATCGCGTCGGCCTGCCGAAGGCGGGCTGGTACGTGCCGGCGCTCAACACCGACGAGGCGCGCTTCGGCGGCTACGGCTTCATGGCGCGTCCGCAGAAGGCGGAAAAGAAGCCGTATCAGAATCTGCCGTATTCGGCGGAATTCTACATCCCGCCCATGAGCGTCACATACTATCGCTTCCAGCGCAAAAAGCCGGAAGAGACGGAGGAATAAATCCGGCGCGCGCCGGAACGAACCAAGCAGAAAAGAATAGAACAGAGAAATCATACAGGAGGAACCATTATGCAATTTCAGAAGAAACGCTGCGTCGCAATGCTCCTCGCAGGCGGACAGGGCAGCCGCCTGATGGTCCTGACGGAGAACACAGCGAAGCCTGCGGTCCCGTTCGGCGGCAAGTACCGTATCATCGATTTCCCGCTTTCCAACTGCGTCAACTCCAAGATCGACACGGTGGGCATTCTGACCCAGTATCAGCCCCTGGAGCTGAATGAATACATCGGCAACGGCCAGCCGTGGGGACTCAACTCCTCGCACGGCGGCGTGCAGGTTCTGCCGCCGTATGCCAAGAGCAAGAACTCCGAGTGGTATAAGGGCACGGCCAATGCGATCTATCAGAACATCGGCTTTATCCAGCGCTACAACCCCGACAATGTGCTGATCCTCTCCGGCGACCACATCTACAAGATGGACTACGCCAAGATGATCCGCTACCACGAGCAGAACGAGGCCGACTGCACCATCGCCGTGCGCGATGTGCCCCTGAGCGAGGCCTCACGCTTCGGCATCATGAACACCCGCCCAGACGGCACGATCTATGAATTCGAGGAAAAGCCGAAGCACCCCAAGAGCACCAAGGCCTCGATGGGCATTTATGTGTTCAAGTGGAGCGTGCTGAAAAAGTACCTCGAAATGGACGAGGCCGACCCGAGAAGTGAAAATGACTTCGGCAAGAACATCATTCCCGCCCTCCTGCGCGACGAGCACAAGCTGTCGGCATACGATTTTGAGGGCTACTGGAAGGACGTCGGCACGATCAAGAGCCTCTGGGAGGCCAATATGGATCTGCTGGGCAAGGAGCCGGCGTTCAACATCTACGGCACGGGCGGCAACAAGATCTACGCCAGAAACACCGCCATGCCCGCAAGCTACATCGCAAGAAGCGCCGAGATCCACGAGAGCTTCGTGGCGGAGGGCTGTGAGGTCGAGGGCATGGTCAACCACTCCATCCTCTCCACCGGGTGCAGCATCGGACGCGGCGCGGAGATCTCCGACAGCGTCATCATGCCGGACGTCGTGATCGAAAACGGCGCCATCGTCCGCAGTGCCATCATCGCCGAGGGCTGCCGCATCAAGGCCGGCGCCCGCGTGGGCGATTACCATGAGGACGAGGAGC
Source organism: uncultured Eubacteriales bacterium (assembly GCA_900548625.1). Taxonomy (GTDB): domain Bacteria; phylum Bacillota; class Clostridia; order Oscillospirales; family Oscillospiraceae; genus CAG-170. The sequence continues at coordinate 12,616 of URLO01000030.1, forward strand.
GGAAGATCTGCGTCGTCGGCAAGGACCAGGTGATCTCAGAGGGCGCGGTCATCGAGGCCGGCGCGATCGTCTGAGCGGGAAGAAAGGGAGGATACGACGATGGATATGATGGGCATTATTTTCTCGAACATCTATGACAACAACATGGGCGAGCTGACCCGCGAGCGCACCTCGGCTTCCATCCCCTTCGGCGGGCGCTACCGCCAGATCGACTTCATCCTGTCGAACATGGCAAACTCCGGCATCCGCGACATCGGGATCATCACCAAGTACAACTATCAGTCCCTGATGGATCACCTCGGCAACTGCGACGAGTGGGATCTGAAGCTCGGCGACGGCGTGCGCTTCCTGCCGCCCTACGCAACCGGCCACACCGGCGCGTATCGCGGCAAGCTCGAGGCGCTGCAGACGGCGCTGCCGGTGCTCGAGCGCAATGACAGCGAATACGTTGTGCTGGCGGATACGACGGTGCTCTGCACGATCAGCTTCCTCGACGTGCTGGAGCAGCACATCGAGTCCGGCTGCGATCTGACCGTCGTCGCCAAGCGCGGCAAGTGCGACGGCATCAAGACCCATCAGCTTTCGATGAAGCTGGACGAGAGCGGCAAACTGGTCGATATGGCGGCGGGCTTTGCGGCGCCCGAGGAGTATCTGGTCGGCATGAGCATGTTCATCATGAAGCGCGAAAAGCTGATCTCCGTCATCCGCGACATGGTGCCGCACGGAAAATACCACTTTGAGCGCGACTTCATTTTGCAGCATTACCTCGACGGCAGGCTGAAGGTCAACGTCTACCCGTTCAGCAATGTGGCGCTGTTCAACGAGAGCGTTCTGGAGTACTACAACAATTCCATGGACCTTCTCAAGGAAGAAGTCCGGCACAGCCTGTTCCGCAGTGAGGTGCCGATCTACACGAAGGTCCGCGACGCGGTGCCGACGCTGTTCGGTGAGGAGGGGCAGGCGCCCAACTGCGTGATCGCCGACGGCTGCCGTCTGTTCGGCCATGCCGACGGCTGCGTCCTGTTCCGCGAGGTCGAGATCGACGAGGACGCGGACGTGCGCGACAGCATCATCATGCAGGGCTGCAAGATCGGCGCGCACGCGAAGCTGCGCTACGTCATTCTGGACAAAAACGTTACCATCAAGCCGGGTACGCAGCTTCTCGGCTCACCGGACCATCCCCTGGTCATCAACAAAGGAGCAGTCATATGAAAATAGCAATGGTCGCCTCCGAGGCCTCGCCGTTCATCAAGACCGGCGGCCTTGGCGACGTAATGGAGGCGCTGCCGCTGGCGCTGGCGCAGATCCCGAAAAACGAAGTCAGCATTTTCCTTCCGTTTTACGGCTCGATCAAATACGACGACCGGTTTGAGAAGGAATTCCTCGGTTATTTTGACGTGCCGCTGGCATGGCGGCGCGAGTATGTGGGCGTGTTCCGGCTGAAAAGCCGCAAGAAGAAGCTGAAGGTCTATTTTGTTGACAACGAGCACTATTTCTGCCGCGGCCGCGTCTACGGCGAGCCGGACGACGGCGAGCGCTTTGCATTTTTCAGCAAGGCGGCGCTGGCGGCGATGGTCTTTGTCGGCCTTCAGCCCGACGTGATCCACTGCAACGACTGGCAGGCGGCGCTCATTCCGCTGCTGCTCAAGACCGAGTACCGCGCCGCGTTCCCCAACACGCGGAGCGTGTTCACCATCCACAACATCGAGTATCAGGGCAAGTGCGGCCTGAACTTCAACTACGACGTGCTGGGTCTGCCGGAGGGCTGCGACGAGGTGCTGCGCTTTGACGACTGCACGAACTTCATGAAGTCTGCCATCGTCACCGCCGACCGCGTTAACACCGTCTCCAGGACCTACTGCGAGGAGCTTCGCTATCCGTATTACTCGCACGGCCTGTCCGGCGTGCTGGCATCGCGCGGCGAGGCGTTCTCGGGCATCACGAACGGCATCAATATGGAGCTGTTTGACCCGGCAAAGTGCGCGGGTCTTGCCGAGAATTTCTCGATCAAGACCAGAAAAGAGGGAAAGGCCGCCAACAAGCTGGCGCTGCAGCGGGCGGTCGGTCTGGACGAGGACTCTGACTGCGCGCTGCTCGTGATGGTCACGCGCCTTGCAGGGCACAAGGGCATCGACCTCCTGTGCTACATCGGCGAGCGCCTGATGCAGCGGCGGGTGCAGCTGCTTGTGATCGGCACGGGTGAAGAAAAATACGAGTGGTTCCTGCAATATCTTCAGGGCCGCTTCCACGGCCGCGTTGCGGCAAGGCTCTGCTTTGACGCGCAGCTTGCGAACATGGCATACGCGGGCGCGGATGTGTACCTCATGCCGTCGAAGTCCGAGCCGTGCGGCCTGTCGCAGCTCATTGCGATGCGCTTCGGCACCGTTCCGGTCGTAAACGCAACGGGCGGCCTCAAGGACACCGTCTGGCCGTATGACCCGGCGAGCGAGCAGGGCCGCGGCTTCACGTTCCAGAGCTACAACGCAGACGACTTCCTTGCTGCCATCGACCGCAGCCTCCAGCTGTTCTATGACGAGCCGGAGAAGTGGGCGCGGCTGGCGGAAAACGATATGGCGGTCGACAGCAGCTGGCAGGAGCCGGCGCAGGAATATATGCAACTCTATAAGAAAGCGATCGAAGGTTAAAGACAAACATGGCGCAGAATATGACAAAAAAACAATTACTTGAAAGGCTGAAGGAGATCTGCCTCAATACCTTTGGCTGCACGCTGGAGGAGGCAACGGAAAAGCAGATGTACCGCGTTGTATGTCTTTACACGCGGCTGCTTCTGGAGGAGGAACGCCGCGCCTTCCGCAGCAAGATCCGCGACGAGGAGGGCAAGCAGGTCTATTACATGTCGATGGAGTTCCTTGTCGGCACGTCGCTCCGCAACAACCTGTATAATCTGGGGCTTCTCAAGCTGACGGATGAGGTCTTGAAGGAGCAGGGCTTCTCGCTGGAAAACCTCTGCTGCATGGATCCCGACGCAGGCCTCGGAAACGGCGGCCTCGGACGGCTGGCATCGTGCTATATGGACGCGGCCTCCGGCCTCGGCTACCCGATGACGGGCTTCTCGATCCGGTATGAGTTCGGTATCTTCAAGCAGAAGATCATTGACGGCTGGCAGATGGAGTTCCCCGACGACTGGCTGGAAATGGGTGACGTGTGGCTGCACACGCGCAAGGATCAGGCGGTCGAGGTGCGCTTCGGCGGAAACGTCCACGAATGGGTGGATGAAAACGGAAAATTCCGCGCCGCGCAGACCGACTATCAGGCCGTCACGGCCGTGCCGCACGACATGTTCATCTCCGGCTACAACAGTGACGCCGTCAATAAGCTCGTTTTGTGGAGCGCAAGCGTGCCCGACAGCCTCGACATGGCGGCCTTCTCGCGCGGCGACTATGTCCGTGCGCTCGAGCGCAACACGATGGCCGAGACGATCTCCAAGGTGCTGTATCCTGCCGACGATCACATCGAGGGAAAGCGTCTGCGCCTGCGTCAGCAGTATCTTCTGGTGTCGGCATCGCTGCAAAGCATTCTCAACAAGCACTACAAGCAGTATCACACCTACCGGAACCTCCCCGACAAGGTCGCCATCCACATCAACGACACCCATCCTGCGCTCTGCGTGCCGGAGCTGATGCGTCTGCTCGTCGATGAGAGCGACTACTCGTGGGACGAGGCGTGGGACATCACCTGCCGCACGCTGTCGTACACCAACCACACCGTCATGCAGGAGGCGCTCGAGCGCTGGAACGTCGATCTGTTCCGCGAACAGCTTCCGCGCATCTTCGGCATCGTGCAGGAGATCAACCGCCGGCTCATGCTCCGGCTGGCCACGGTCTATCCGAACGACCCCGGCAAGTGGGAGTATATGGCGGTCGTGTCAAACGGCGAGGTGCGCATGGCAAACCTCTGCCTTGCCTGCTGCCACATGGTCAACGGCGTTTCGAAGCTCCACACCGAGATCCTGGAGACGACGATCTTCCGCGACTATTACAACATGAATCCGCAGGGCTTCATGAACGTGACCAACGGCATCGCCTACCGGCGCTGGCTGTGCCAGTCGAACCCGGAGCTGACGGCGTATCTCAAGGAGCTGATCGGCGACGGCTTCCTGAAGGACGCAAACGCGCTCGAGGCACTTCTCAAATATCAGAAGGACCCTGCGGTGCTCGCAAGCCTGCGGCGCATCAAGCGCACCAAGAAGCAGCAGCTTGCCGACTATGTCGCGCACACGAGCGGCATCCTGCTCGACCCCGACAGTCTGTTTGATGTGCAGGTCAAGCGCCTGCATGAGTACAAGCGCCAGCTTCTGAACGTGCTGCACATTCTGGAGCTGTATTTGCAGATCAAGGATCATCCCAATGCGCCGTTCGTGCCGCGCAGCTTTGTCTTTGCGGCGAAGGCGTCGGCGGGCTACATCCGCGCCAAGCAGATCATCAGCCTGATCGTGGCGGTGGCGAAGCTCGTCAACTCCGACCCGCAGACGCGCGACAAGCTGAAGGTCGTGTTTGTCGAGGACTACAAGGTCTCGCTGGCGGAGATCATCATTCCTGCGGCGGAGCTTTCCGAGCAGATCTCCGTCGCCGGCAAGGAGGCCTCCGGCACCGGCAACATGAAGCTGATGATCAACGGCGCGGTCACGATCGGCACGCTCGACGGCGCGAACGTCGAGATCCGCGAGCAGGTCGGAGACGAGAACATGTTCCTGTTCGGCATGACGGCGGAGGAGGTCGATGCCCTCTGGCGGCGCGGCTATGACCCGCACGACTTTATGACCCCGGAGCTGGAGCGCGTGATGCGGATGCTGACCTCCGGCGTCCTTGGCCAGCGCTTTGACGACATCTATGCCTCCCTCCTGACAAACCGCTTCGGCACACCCGACAGCTATATGACCATTGCAGATTTCCAGAGCTATGCCGCCGCGCAGAAGCGCGCGTCCGAGACATATCTTGACCGCGACAAGTTCGCCTCCATGATGCTGGTCAATACCGCGAAGGCGGGCGTTTTCTCCGCCGACCGCGCCGTGCGCGAGTACGCGGACAATATCTGGCATCTGTAAGACGGGGGTACTATGCGGATTTTGTTTGACAGCAAGCTCTCCCAGTTCAAGACGCCCTTTGGCGTCCTGAAGCCGGGAGAGGTCTGCACGCTGCACATCCAGATTCCCGTGAGCTGCCGGACGGAGCATGTGGAGCTGCTGCTTTTGCAGGAGGACGGCACTCCCGCGCGGGAGGTCTCCCTTTCGCGGCAGGAGACAGGGGCGCTTTACGAGTGCTTTGGCGCCGCGTTCTCGCTCGAGCGTGCGGGACTGTATTTCTACTGCTTCCGTGTCACGACGAAGAACGAGCAGTTCCGGCTGTATAAGCAGGGAAACGACACCAATATGGAGGCGGGCGACTTCTGGCAGCTCAGCTGCGTGGAGGATGCGTATCCCGTCCCGGAGGCGCTGCGCGGCGCGGTCATGTACCAGATCTTCCCGGACCGGTTCTATCAGTCCGGCTGCTGCAACTGCGCGGAAAAGCTCCAGCCCTATTGGGTGCATGAGGACAAGTCGGACGTCCCGGTCTATCTGCCGGACGAGCACGGCGAGGTGCTGAACAACGACTTCTATGGCGGAAATCTGAACGGCATTCGCGAAAAACTGCCGTATTTACAGGAGCTCGGCGTGGAGATCCTGTATCTCAACCCCATTTTCATGGCATTTTCCACGCATCGCTACGATACCTACGACTATAAGCGCATCGACCCGATGCTCGGCACGGAGGCAGATTTCTCCGCGCTGTGCAGCGAGGCGCATGCGCTTGGGATGAAGGTCGTGCTCGACGGCGTGTTTTCGCACGTCGGAAGCCGCAGCCCGTATTTCCAGAGCGCGATCTCAAACCCCGATTCCCCCTACCGCAACTGGTTCCAGTTCAAGCACTATCCCGACGTATACGAAAGCTGGTGGGGCATCACCACGCTGCCGTGCGTCGATAAGATGAACGAAAGCTACATCCGCTATATCATTGAGGACGAGGACAGCGTCCTTGCGCACTGGCTCCGCCTCGGAGCTGACGGCTACCGCCTCGATGTGGTGGACGAGCTGCCGGACGCGTTTCTGGCGCGGCTGAGAAAGCGCCTGCGCGAGCTGAAGCCGGACGCCATCCTCATCGGCGAGGTGTGGGAGGATGCGTCGAACAAGGTCGCCTACGGCGTCCGCCGGCGCTACCTGACCGGGCGGCAGCTCGACTCCGTCATGAACTACCCGTGGCAGAAGGCGATCTTGCGCTATGTCCGCGGGGAGGACGGCGGCGAGCAGCTCGGCGAGCGGATCATGACCATTGCGGAGAATTACCCGTCCGATGTCCTGAGCGCCGTCATGAACATCCTTTCCACGCACGACACGCCGCGCGCGCTCACCGCGCTGGTCGATCCGACCGACGCCGGCCGCGCCGAGCTTGCCAGACGGCATATGGACGCGCCCACGCGCAGCCGCGCGCTGCACCTGCTGCGGATGGCGGCGTTTTTACAGTTCATGCTGCCGGGTGCGCCGTGCATCTATTATGGCGACGAGGCGGGCATGGACGGTTACCGCGACCCGTTCAACCGGAAATTCTACCCGTGGGGCGCGGAGGACGAGCCGCTTCAGGCGTTCTATACGACGCTGGCGCGGCTGAAAAAAGAGAGCCCGGCGCTCCGGCGCGGCGATGTGACCGTTCTGGAGGCGGGCGGAGGCCGGCTGCTGTTTTTGAGGCGCTTTGAAAAGCAGACCTTCGCCGTCTGCTGCAACCGCGCGGCGGAGCCGTGGCGGCTTCCGAGCGGCGGCAGGCTGCGCCTTGGCGGCGGACTGCTGGAATGCAGCGAGGACTTTGTCGTGCTCGACTCCGACGGATACTGCGTCATTGAAAAATAATGCGCCGCAATGCGGCGAAAACAGAAAAAATCCCCGCAGGACTTCCTTTTTGCGAAGCTCTGCGGGGGATTTCTTTGTTCTGCCGGTCACTCGCCCTCGATCATGCGGTAGCCGACGCCGACCTCGGTGAAGATATAGGCGGGCTGGGCCGGATTTTTCTCGATCTTGCGGCGGATGTTCGCCATGTTGACGCGCAGGATCTGGTTATCGCTGCGGGCGCTGGGGCCCCAGAGCGCGCGGATGAGATAGTCATACGTCAGCACCTTACCCGCGTGCAGGCCGAGAAGGGAGACGAGCTTATACTCGTTCTGCGTGAGCATCGCATCCTGCCCTGCAATGTAGACGCGGTGCTTTGCATAGTCGATGGTGAGATCGCCCGCCCGGAAAATGCCGGTGTTGGCGACGGATTCGTTTGAGATCGGCGTGCGGGTATGGCGGACGGCGGCGCGGATGCGCGCCATCAGCTCCTCGGTGCCGAAGGGCTTTGTCAGATAGTCGTCTGCACCCGCGTCGAGTGCGGCGACCTTGTCCTGCTCATGGCTGCGCGCCGAGACCACGACGATGGGCACCTTCGACCACGCGCGCACCCGGTGCAGGATCTCCATGCCGTCCATATCCGGCAGACCGAGATCCAGAATGATGATGTCGGGGCAGTGCGAGGCGATCATGCTGTCGGCGACCGCACCGTTGCGTGCAAGCAGCACGTCATAGCCGTTGGCAGTCAGGATGGCGCTGATGAAATTGCTGATGGTCTGCTCGTCCTCAATGACGAGGATCTTTTCCCGGATCGTCATATTGCTCCCCCTCCAAAGGAATCGTGAAGCGGAAGATCGCGCCGCCGAGCGCGCGGTTTTCCGCCTCGATCGTGCCGCCGTGCGCCTGAATGATCGTCTGGCAGACGGACAGGCCGATGCCCATGTTGCGCCGCACATCGGAGCCGCTGCCGGTGTTGATATGTGTAAAGCCGCCCTCAAACAGGTGCGAAAAAGCCTCCTTGGCGATGCCCTGGCCGTTGTCCGCGACCTCAAAAACGGCGCTGCCGTCCCTGCGGGACAGATGGATCTCCAGCCGCGAGGTCGTGACGCCGTGCTGAATGGCGTTTTCCATGAGATTGATGAGCACCTGCTCGATGAGAATGGCGTCCATCGGGACGAACAGAAGCTCCTGCGGCGCACGGACGGAGATCTGGATGTCCGGATAGCGGCGGCCGATCTTTATGGCAGCGGCGCTCAGGACCTCCTCGCCCGCCTCCAGCTCCTTTTTGATGGAGCCCGCGCCGGAGACGCGCGTGACAGACAGCAGATTTTCCACAATGCCGATCAGCCAGCCGCTCTCGTCACGGATGTTCTGCAAAAGCTCCGTCCGAAGCTCCGGCGAGAGCTGCTCGCCGCTTTCCAGCAGTGTGTCGATGCCGCCGACGATGGAGGTCAGCGGCGTGCGGATGTCGTGCGAGACGGCGCGCAGAAGATTTCCGCGCATTTTTTCCTTTTCCGCCTCGGCACGCAGCTTTTCCTGCTGCTTGATCTGCGTGGTCATCGTGCCGACCGTGACCGACACGGCCAGCATCACAACAAACGTCAGCGGATACCCGGAAAGGGTGAAATTGAAGGCATAATAGGGATAGGTGAAGATGTAATTGATGCCGAAAACGCCGATGATCGACGCCAGAACGCCAAACAGATAGCCTGTTGTAAAGCGCGAGACGAGCACCACCGCAAGCTCAAAGATCAGCGCGACGAACACGTCACTCTCGTCAAACAGCCGAAGCAGCCGGCACAGCGCCGCCGCCAGCAGCAAAAGGCCAAGACACACGCCAAAATCGCGCCAGCAGAAGGGAAACAGCGCCCGCAGACGCGCGGGCCAGCCGCTGCGTCCGGCTGCGGATACGTTCTTTTTCATTGCTCTCACCCACTATACAATATCATGTCCCGCCTGGGGCTGCGCGTTAAGAATCCGTTAAGAAGTCGAAGCCCGCGCATCCGCAGAAGCAGAGCGCGGGCGAGGCTCAGGCTGCCGCCTCGCGATAGGCGGGCATCCATTTGCCGAATTTGTAATACAGCACAAACAGCAGCGATGACACACACCATGTGATGGGGTAGCAGATGGCGATGGTCAGGTTCGAGGTGTGCGGGAAGGTGATCGTGAGCAGCAGCACTATGCGCAGCGCGCAGATGCCGATCAGCGTCAGAAGCGTGGGGCGGACGGCGTTGCCTGCACCGCGCATTGCGGAGGAAAAAACCTCTGTGGGGAAGATCGTCAGATAGCCGAGCACGATGTAGGACACGATCTCGACGCCCTGCGCGATGACCGCCTCATCTGTGCAGAACAGACGCAGCACCGGCTCTCGCGCCAGGTACAAAAACGCCGTGTGCAGCACGGAGAAGCCGAAGTGCAGCGCAATGCCCGCACGGATGCTGGCATGGATGCGGTCGGGCTTGCGCGCGCCGTAGTTCTGACCGACAAAGGTCATGACGGCGATGCCGATGGCGCCGGAGACGGGCCAGAACAGGCCGTCGAGCTTCCAGAATGCCGACCAGGCGGCAACGGTGTCGCTGCCGAGCGAGTTGACGGCCTTCTGAACAAAGACATTTGTGATGCTGTAGAGCGTGCTCTGCACGCCGGCGGGCAGACCGATGGCGAGCATCCTGCCGAGAAGTTTCCAGTCAAAGCCGTGCTTTTCCGCACGCAGGCAGCAGCTGTCATCCCGGCGGCGGAGCGTGCGGATGACGAGCACGGCGCAGATGAGCTGCGAGAGACTTGTCGCAATGGCAGCGCCCTTGACCTCCATCCGCAGTACGGCGACAAAAAACAGGTCGAGCACCGTGTTGACGAGCATACACACGGCGAGAAAGTAAAGCGGCCGTTTTGAGTCGCCCACGGCACGGAGAATGCCGCTGCCCATGTTATAGATCATCGCGGGGATCATGCCGGCGTAGTACCACTGGAGATAGTCCATCGAATACTGCATGAGATCGTCCGGCGTGGCCAGCGCTGTGAGCAGCGCGCGTGCGCTGCCGATGCCCACGACGGTCAAAAGCGCGCCGATGGCAACGGAGAGAACGATCGCTGTGTAGACGCCGCGGCGGACAAGGCGACCTTCCTTCGCGCCGTAGTGCTGGGCGATGATGACGGAGGCGCCGGAGGCAAGGCCTACAAAAAAGCCGACAAGCAGATTGATGATGGCGGTGTTGGAGCCGCCGACCGCGCCGAGCGCCGTTTTGCCGACAAAGCGGCCGAGTACGATCGAGTCAACGGTCGAATATAGCTGCTGCAAAAGCGTCCCCAGCATGATCGGCAGAAAAAATTGCAGCATTCCCTTCCAGATGGAGCCCTGCGTCAGATCGGATGCGGCCTGCGTCTTGGCGCGTGACATAGAAAAAACCTCCCTCATAAATCAAAACGAGACAGTGTACGCATCATTATAGCCTTTCGGCGTTTTTTTGCAAGTGGGTAAGAAAAATTTAATTTTCTATCGGAAAAACGCGAAAAAACCCGCCTCCGTGAGGAGGCGGGCAGGAGGTACCATGTAAGCGCCCCGAAGGGCGCACGGGATATGAAGGGCGCATCAGCCTCCGCAGCGATGGCAGCCGCACTTGCAGCCGCAGCCCTTGCAGCAGCCGGACGGCGTGCCGCCGGACGAGGCGGCGCCGCACTTGCAGCCGCAGGTACCTGCGCTGCCGGCTCCGGCCGTCATGCCGGGACACGCCTCGCAGTCAAAGCAGAAGCAGCATTTGCGGCCCGTGCCGGTGCTCTCGCCGCCGACGCCGCCGGTTTGCTTGCAGCATGGGTTGCAGCAGGACTGGCCGACGAAGTTCGGGAAGGTGATTCCGCCCCACATACAGGAATTACACATAAGGACGTACCTCCAAAAAAGATGTCATGGATCCGCAGACCCATGACATCTTATGACGCGATGCGCGCGGTTGTGCCATCAGGCGCGCGGCTGGTTTCCGGTCGGGACAGACGCCTCCGCGTTCGCGTCCGTGGACGTGCCGCGTACCGGCGGAACCTTCGGGTCGCGCAGCTCATGCGCCGCGTCGGGATATTCCTTCCGCATAAAAATCACCCCGGCGATAGCATGCTTCGCCGGGGCGCGCCTTATTCAGACTCTTTTTCGGGCGGCTTTTTTGCAAGCTCTGCGATCTCGGAAAACCGCGCCGTCACGCGGCCATAATTTTCCGGCCTGTGCGGGAACAGGCAGCCGGAGCAGTCCTTGATGCCCTTTTCGTTGTAGGTAAAATTGCCGCCGCAGCGCGGCCCGAGGGCGTAGAGCGGGCAGTAGCAGAACAGACAGCTGAATTTTTCGGGATGCCCGGTCTTGTGGCAGGGGAAAAACTCGCAGTCGGTGTTCTGGAAAAAGGCGTAGTGCTTTCCTTCCCAGTATTCCATCATGTTACCTCGCTTTCAGTTCGCCCGCCAGCGCCGCGTCAGGCGTGACGTAGACGGTGCGGTATGTGTAGTAGACCACCATGCCGGGCTTGGCTCCGGCGGGCTTTTTGACGTTCTTGACGGCGGTGACGTCCACGGGGACGTTCTGCCCGCCGCGCGCCTGTGAAAACCACGCGGCAAGCTGCGCGGCCTCCGTGATGCTCTGGTCGTCCGGCTGCGTGCCGGAGCAGAGCAGAATGACGTGGCTGCCATGGATCTTCTGCGTGTGCAGCCACAGATCGCCCTTCGCCGCCATTTTGGTGGTGAGAAGGTCGTTTTCGCGGTTGTTGCGCCCGACGAGGATGGTCATGCCGGTGGACGAGCAGAACGCCATCGGCTTTGACGGCGCAGTCTTCATCTTCTTTTTCTGGCTGTTCTCGCGCAGATAGCGCCCCGCGGCCAGTTCTGCGCGGATCTCCTGCACGTCGCGCTCGCATTCGGCGCGCGAAAGAGCGTCAAGCACGCTCCCCAGATATTCCAGCTCCTGCTCGCCGTTTGCGATCTGCTCGGTCAGGATGTGTTCAGCATTTTTTGCCTTCTGATAGGCCTTGTAGAATTTCGCAGCGTTCTGCTGCGGCGAAAGCGCGGGATCGAGCGGGATCTCGATCTGCTTCATGTCGGGGTCGTAAAAATCCACGGCGCGCAGAAGCGACTGCCCGCGCCGGATGGCGTGGAGATTTGCAGTCACGATGTCGCCCAGACGGCGCAGATGCTCGCGGTCGAGCGTCGCGGCCAGCTCCTTTCGCTGAAGCTCGAGCTTTCGCGCGGTGCGGTGGGTGAGGTTCGTGAGCGTTTTGCGCAGCGCCTGCGTCTTTTGGCGTATCCGCTCGGCAAGGTCGCGCTCGGCGTAGAAGCTGTCGAGGAGCTTTGAGAACGATTCGGCGGTTCGCTCCTCGCGGCAGCCCTCATACTGACGGATGGGGATGCAGGAAAAGTCCTTCGGCGCGCCGTCCTGAAGCAGAAGCTCCGGTGTGAAGAAGCCCGCAGCAAACGCGGCAAAGCGCGCACAGAGCTTTTCGGCAAGCGCACGGCGCAGGTCTTCGTCCATCGCGCGAAGCGGCGCATCGACCGAGCCGGTCAGCTCGTAGCTCAGCTCCCGGCAGACGAGCGGCGAGAGCCCGCCGAAGCTGTCCAGAAGCCAGCCGTCAAGGAGCTTGTCCCCCGGCTCGCTCAGGAGCATCTGCGTGAGCGTCTCGGGCGGCGTGGCGAGCGGGTCGCGCTTCGGCTGCGCCGGAGGTAGGCGGTAGTAGAGTCCCGGAAGCAGCTGGCGCTGCTCGGACATTTCAAAATCGACGCGCCGCACGCAGTCAATGATGCGTTCCTCGCCGTCCAGCAGAATGAGATTGGAGTTGCGGCCCATCAGCTCCAAGACGAGGTGGCGCTTGACAGGCTCTCCCATTTCGTCGGTGCAGTCAAGGCTCAGACGCACCAGCCGCTCCATCGGCGGCTGGGTGAGGGAGACGATGCGCCCGCCGGTCAGGTGCTTGCGCAGCAGCATACAGAACATCGGCGGCTGCGCCGGGTTTTCCATTGCCGTTTCGGTCAGATGGATGCGCGGATGGTTGCAGGATGCGGAGAGAAGCAGGCGGCAGCTCAGGCCGGGGCTGCGCAGGCTGAGGATCAGTGTGTCGCGCTCGGGCTGCTGGACGCGGTCAACGCGGCAGCCGAGAAGCTTGTCTGTCAGCTCGCGCGTCACTGCGGTGAGAAATAAGGCGTCAATCGGCATGCGCATCCTCCATCGTCAGGGTGAAAAGCTCGTTGATGCGTGCGGCCTGACCGGACAGGTGCAGAAAGCCGAACAGACACTCCAGCCCCGTCGCCATCGAATACTCACGATGGGTCGCGTGCTTGGGGATGATGTGGACGTGCGCGTTGCGCCCGCGCTTGTACTGCGCCAGCTCCTCGTCGCTCAGAAGCGGCAGCATCCGCTCCATGCGCGCGGCCTGCGCAGGCGCGCAGACATAGGAGACGGTGGCTCTGTGCAGATTCATGGCGGTCGCCTTGCCGCTGGTGCAGAGCCATGTGCGCACCAGAAGCTCAAACACGGCATCGCCGCAGTGGGCAAGACCGAGCGCGCTGATCTGGTTGATCTCGCGCTTGTCCATCGTGGGGGAGAGGTAATTTTCCACGGAAGGTTCCTCCGTTTTGTGTTTTTGCGTTTTTCTCTAGGGTGTATCTGAAAACTGAAAATGTGACCGGCAACGAGGAGTTTTCGCGCTGTGCAAGACATTTTTTCGCAGGAATACTGACGTATTTCAAGGAAAAATGACGCGGCACGGCGTGAAAAGGCCCGCTGTCCGGGTGCGTTGGGAGTTTTCAGATATACCCTAGTATATCATACGATGCAAGCCCCCGGAAGTGCGGACTTGCGGACAAAAAATATTGACAAAGCGGTTACAAGAGATTACAATAGAAACGATAATTTCTCGGAAAGGAACGCGATACCGATGAAAAAACGCTTCGCACTGGCGCTTGCAGCGGCGCTTTGCCTGACGATGCTGGCCTCGACCGCACAGGCCGCGGATACGACGCTCGATATAACCTACGTCCCGATCACGGAGGACGGCTTCGTGGCCGATACAATGGACGGCGTGGATGCGGTCTACAACCGCTCCGGCGGGCCGGATTGCGCCGATCTTGTGGCGCGATACTATACAGCGGTCTACGGTGTGACGGTGCAGCTTGGAAGCGCGCCCATCGTCGTCTCCGGCGAGGGCCGCTTTGAGGAGGTCGATGTGCCGCAGCGCGGCGACGTGCTGTACGCCTCGGCGGAGGTGCGCGGAAGCGGAACGCACTACGCCCTGTGCAAATCCGTCGATACGGCCGCCGGAACGGTGACGCTGTTTGAGCAGAACTGGGTCTGGAACGGGCAAGCGGGCGTTGACCGCGTGATCCCGCTGGAAAGCTGCTATACATATTATACGCTGCGCGGCGGCGCATACACCGAGCCGCCTGCCAATGACAGGGACGAGCCCTCTGCGGGCGGAAGCTGGTATGAGGGCGACCTGTTTGACGTCTCGAGCCTTGGAACGCCCTCCGGCTGGGCGGCGGACTATGTACAGCAGGCGGCGGGCCTTGGCATTCTGCACGGCCTTACGAGCGGCTATCAGGCGTCCATCACGCGCGGCGAATTTGCGCAGATGGTGGTCGATGCGGCGCAGGCGGTCTCCGGCGCGTATGCCGGACGCGGAAGCGTCAGCGAGCAGGCGGAGTCGCTCGGGCTGATGTTCGGCGACGGAAAGGGCAACTTCCGGCTGGGCAGCACCCTTACGCGGCAGGAGGCAGCCGTCATCTGCACGCGCCTGATGACGCTGGCGGGCGCCGCGCCCGAGGCGGACGCCTCGGTGCTGAGCACCTACGGTGATGCGGCCTCCATTGCCCGTTGGGCGAAGGACGGCGTCAGCGTCATGACGAAAATGGGACTCATGAGCGGCACCGGCACCGGCTTTGCCCCGGCGGCCACGCTCACGACCGAGCAGGCCATCACGCTGCTCGTGCGTGTGTATCAGAATATGTGGTTTTATTAGGGCGTATCTGAAAACTCCCAGCGCACCCGGACAGCGGGCCTTTTCACGCTGCCGGTCACATTTTCAGTTTTCAGATACACTCTAAGCGGCTTTCGATGCAAACCTGTTTTTCGTTGCAGCACGGCAGACATACCTGAGGGCGGACGCTGTCCGCCCTTTCCTTTTTGTGTCTAAGCCGTGCTTCCGGCATTCCTTGGTCAATCTTTCGCCCCTGCGGTGCGAAACGGGAAACGCGGCGATTTTTCGCCCGACCTGTACGGTTTTTTACGCGCATTTGTAGGGGTGAAAATCGAAACCCTGTACAATAACGCCCATCCGCCCCATGTGGGGTGTTTCTGTTTGGGCATGGGGCGGGTCGATGTAGGCATCGACCCCTACGACGTAGAATATAAATTTCACGAATGCGCCCGGCGTTTGCAAAATCGGACAATTT
Organism: uncultured Eubacteriales bacterium; assembly: GCA_900548625.1. Lineage (GTDB taxonomy): Bacteria > Bacillota > Clostridia > Oscillospirales > Oscillospiraceae > CAG-170. The sequence continues at coordinate 27,902 of URLO01000030.1, forward strand.
CTTGCGC
>URLO01000031.1 GCA_900548625.1 uncultured Eubacteriales bacterium
AATTAAGTATAGCATACAGCTATGAATTTTTCTATTGCGTTCCCCTGACTTCGGAATAGTGGCAGGGCTGGCTATCCATGTCTTGTGCTTCTCTACCGTACATGAGCATTAGCGCCGGGGTTGTCGTTTCCGTAGCCTTCCAAGAGGTTGATGGCTCCCCAAATGCCGAGGCCGGCACCGAGGGCGATGACGAGGGTCTGCAACACATCGACTGCGCTATTGAAGAAATCCATATTTTATGTGCCGGAATCGTTTCTTTATGGTTTTTACGATAGAAACCGCAAAGCCGGAATGAGCTGGCCGCTGTGTGCGGCTGTCGATTCCGGCTTCTCCTTTCAAATTTTCGGTTGTGCTTTCCTCCGACTTTGCGTTTCGCTTGTATCTGCTGCACTGTCGGCGTCCTCCCTTACGGAATGGGTGTCTGATCTATATATAAAAATCCGCCCGTTCAGGCGGATTCTGACGCAGAAGCGATTGGTTGCCCTGCTACTCATGGGTTCAAGATATATCTCTACCATCAATACTTTTTTGAAAAAGTCCGTCCACTTTTCTGACTTTGTGCGTTATATAAATGAAACCACAGTATATATGATTATCAACATGCCACCTATGGATTCGCTGTGGCGATTAAGGCGTTCACAGGTACAACAAACCAAGAAGGGAGAAAATATTATGTATCTGTTTTATAAAGCACAAGGCTATCGCACATTTCTTCGATATTGGTGCGGTTCTCAGATATGGAGGGGTTGCATCAAAATCGTTCATTTTGGCGCATGGATCGCACGGCAACAAATATGGGGGCGGTTTATGTGCTTGTGTCTCTAAACAAAAGTTAAGAAAAGGAGGATAAATATGTCTTATAGAAAAAAGTGTATATCCCTTATTTCCATCTTGCTCTGTCTGATGCTGTTAACAACAACAGCGTTTGCAGCATGGTCATCGCTCGGAGTTGCATTAGTGCGTCAAGCCAAAACCCAATGGTGCTGGGCAGCTTCCCTTGAGATGTGTGCATCTTATTTGGGATATTCAGATTACGACCAATGGGATATTGTGCGGGATGTTATTCTCATTTATTGCTTCGCGCAGAAATATTTCCAGAACGGCATGATGGCCGGTGGTATCAAGGGGTAAACCATGCAAAGATTTGAAAGTTCTGCATTCCAGGCACATATATCCTGCCCGCGCACCGATGTGCAGCTTGTGCGTCACGGCGCAGTCCTGACGGTAAATCTGTCCTATCAGGGCGCATACGGAATGGGCGAGAAATATGACGCGCTGAATCAAAAAGGACGTGTCGTTGTCAATCAGGTGGAAGAAAAGTTCTGCTTCCAAGGTGAAAAAACATATTGCCCGACCCCGTTCTTCTGGACAGACAGCGGATTCGGTCTGTATGTTGACACCTGCGAAACAACAACATTTCATTTTGACGAGAACTCTGTGACGATCGATCTGCCGGAATCCGCCCCCGTTGTGACCTTTTCTGGTGAACCGGCGCAAATTGTCAGCGCATATATGGAGCTGTTCGGAAAGGCTGTTCTGCCGCCTGAATGGGCGTTCGGCGTGTGGATTTCTGCAAATCGCTGGAATTGCCAGAAAGACGCGGAGCAGCAGATCGAGAACCTGAAAAAGCATGATTTTCCGGCAAGCATTCTGGTGCTGGAGGCATGGAGCGACGAAGCGACGTCTTATATCTGGAACGAGGCGAAATACCAACCGAAACCGGGCGGAGCTGCGCTCCAATATGACGATTTCGATTTTTCGGGTTCCCCATGGCCAGACCCCAAAGGCATGGCGGATGCGCTGCACAAAGCCGGGCTGCATCTTGTCCTCTGGCAGATTCCTGTCTACAAAAAGCAGGGGCCCGACGAGATTCTGAACGTACAGAACACGCTTGACCGCGAGGATGCTGTGCGGCGCGGCTTGTGTGTCCATCTCGCAGACGGAACACCCTATACCATCCCCGACGGACATTGGTTTTCCGGTTCTATGATCCCAGATTATGCAAACCCGGAAACCGTTCGGACGTGGTTTGCCAAACGTCAATATCTTCTCGATATGGGCGTTGACGGCTTCAAAACCGATGGCGGCGAGTTCATCTATCGCCCGGACGTGCGCTTTATGGATGGCAGCGACGGAAAATCCGGAAAGAATCGCTATGCACGGGACTATACCTGCGCATACCGCGATTTTATCGGTTCGCAGCGGGTTTTGTTCAGCAGAGCCGGATTCTCCGGGCAGCATACTGTCCCGATGCACTGGGGCGGCGATCAGCAGTCGCAGAACGCAGAACTGCGAAGCCAGCTTCACGCCGGACTGTCAGCCGCGGCATCCGGTATCCTGTTCTGGGGCTTTGATATTGCCGGGTTTGCAGGGCCGCTTCCGACACTGGATCTCTATCGCCGTGCAACACAGATGGCCTGCTTCTGCCCAATCATGCAATGGCATTCAGAGCCGGACGGCGGGCAGTTCAAGGAGCTGATGCCGGGCGGTGAGGGCAACAACGAACGCAGCCCGTGGAATATGGCTGCCGCCTACAACGCGCCTGAATTTGTCGATGAGATGCGCTTCTGGCACAAGCTGCGTGAGCGGCTGCGCCCGTATCTTTGGGAGACTGCGCAGGCGTGTGTGGCTGGCAATATGCCGATGATGCGGCCGCTGGCGTTCCTCTGGCCCGAAGATGAAGCGGCGCTCGCCTGCGAGGACGAGTATATGCTTGGCGATGCACTGCTCGCTGCGCCGCTTCTGGAAGAAAACGCAAAAACCAGACAAGTCTACTTGCCAGATGGTGAATGGATTGGATTCTTTGATCGAAAACCGTACCAAGGCAAGCAGATGATTTGTACGGACTGCGACGGAAAGATCCCGGTTTTTATCCGAAGCGGATATGAAAAACAATTCTGAAAGGACGTGCCGGAGCTGATTCAGCTCCAGCATTTGCTAAAATTATGAGAAGATTTACTGCATATATTTTTGATTTGGATGGTGTGCTTTACCATACCGACAAATTCCATTTTGCGGCGTGGGCTGCGCTGGCAAAGAAACTTGATCTTCCGTTTGATGCGTCTGTCAATGACCAGCTGCGCGGTGTCAGCCGTATGGAGAGTCTTGACATTGTCTTGGGTGAGAAGAAAGACGCTTTTACTGCGGAGCAAAAGAAGTCGTTTGCAGATGAGAAGAATGCAATTTATCGCGGCTATCTGCAAACTATGACACCAGCCGATCTGGACGAAGATGTGCGCAGCACACTTCTGAAGCTGCGTGCGGATGGTCATAAACTGGCCGTGGGGTCGTCCAGCAAGAACGCTCCGCTGATCCTGGAGCGCATTGGGCTTGGCGGCTTTTTCGATGCAGTTGCCGACGGAACACAGATCACCCACTCCAAGCCAGACCCTGAGGTGTTCCTTTTGGCGGCAAAGCTCCTTGGCGTAAAGCCGGATGCTGCGCTCGTTGTGGAGGACGCAGAAGCTGGCATACAGGCGGCAAAGGCCGGTGGTTTCTGCGCTGCGGGCATCGGTCCCGCGGCAAATTCCTTGCTTGCGGATTTCCGTTTGCAAAAGCTTTCCGACCTGCTGAAAACACCTGCGTAAAAGGACTGAATTTTGCTCCGCTATAGACAAAGAATACGCTGCCGACAGCTTGCCGGCAGTGTATTTTCATTTTTTCGAGTCTCGGAGCCACTGCTGGAACTCCTCCAGCGAGATGATCTCGCGGTCGCACTTCTTCTTTTCTTCTCTGGCCCGCTCGCTCCACGCATAGAACTGCTCGTCGGTGACGCGCCCGGCTTTGATCCACGCGAAGCGCTTTTTGTACTCCTTGCGGTACGCCTTGAAAATCGGGTCGTCGGTCTGCTTTTTCGTCCACTGCCGGAACGCGCCGATCTCGCGGCAGCGCTGCTCACCGTACTTCACGGGGCGCTCGCAGTACTCCGCGCTCACGCGACCGGTCTGCGGGAACCAGCGGCCGCAGTTCTTGCAGCGGCGCACGGTCACGCCGCGCTCAACGCAGCTTCGCAGCGAATAGTCAATCATGTCCCGCACGGCGGACGAGTACAAAACAGGCGCGCGGCGGCCCGGCTCGACCGGCTCAAAACTCAGCGGGATCGGCTCAAATCGGAACAGTTCCGGATTTCTCGGCTGGTCGTAATGATAGTTTTTCGCCGCCTGTTTCTGCGGTTCACGCCCGGCGGAATCCACGTCCAGCACACATTCCAAAAACTTCTCGACCTGCTTCCTTGTCTCTGAAAACTGCTTGATGAACTCCTTTAAATCCAAAGCAATCGCCTGAATTTCCGCTTGATCGAAGCCATTTACGGAAATGCAGCGCGTATATAAAAGGCGGAAGTAGATGTGCTTCTCGGCCAGTACACCGAGCTCCACCATCGCGGCTGTATACGCTTCATGGTCGCGGCTTTCGACAAAGCGCTCCCAATTCACGCTGATGCGTTCCAGCATCGGCGTGATTTCTTTTTCGTCCAATTTCTGAAATGTCAGACGACTTTCTGCCGTAGAAATACATCTTTGTATACCACATGGTTGTCACCTTAATAATGGCCGATGATGTAGCAACACAAATCAGCCAAAAAGCCGTCCGGCTGCTGCAACAGTCGGACGGCGCGCCGCGTTTCGGAAAATACGGACTGCAACTGTGTTTAGTTCAGGGTGTATCTGAAAGCCGCCAACGCGCCAGACAGCGGGTCTTTTCGCGCTGAGCTACGTCATTTTTCCTTGAAATACGAAAAGTATTCCTGCGGGAAAATGTCTTGCCCAGCACGAAAATCCCTCGCCGCTGGACACGCCGTCGGCTTCCAGATGCACCCTGACAGAGAGACCTCCGAAACGCAAGTTTTTCTCTGGTATTTCTAAAATTAGTTGGAGGTAAAAAAGACTTTGAACACATCAAGCATCAAGAATTTTGACGAGCTGCCGCTGTTTCTCAACGCGCAGCTTGTCTCCCGCACGCTGGGCGTATCGCCGTCGAGCGCCTACGAGCTTCTGCACGAGGACGGTTTCCCACCGCTGCGGATCGGCAGCTGGCTTGTCGTACCGAAGGAGCAGTTCCGTCTCTGGGTGGAGCGGCAGACCGGAGGCGCACATGAAGAATAAATACTATACCTCGCGCGATCCAATCAAAAACTACTTTCCTCTGCCGAATGAGGTTTTCGCCCTCGGCCTCTCGCCGGGCGCATTGGCTGTCTACAGCTACCTGATGTACATCGAGGATCGGACGACGTAAGCTACCCACGAAAAAGGACAAGGCCGCCAAGCCCGGCAGAGGCCGTCCGTCCAAGGATAGCAAGGCCTCTCCCGATAAGGCCAAGCCGCCCAAACCTCGGGACAAAAAGTCCCAAAGCAAGCCCGCCCCGGAGAAGCCTGCCGTGGATAAGGGCGGCGCTCCCGCTGGCACGGAGGTCACGCCGGAGCCGTCTGCGCCCCGTGACGCTACCCGCGCCGAAAAAGAGGAGATCGTCTATCTCAATTTGGTAGACCTTCATCCGTTCAAAAATCATCCCTTTGGTGTCCGGAACGATGCGGAAATGCAGGGGCTTGTGGAGTCGGCCAAGGCGGCGGGTGTCAATCAGCCCGCGCTGGTGCGTCCCCGTGAGGATAATGGCTATTTTGCACCTATCTGCTATTTATTTGAAAGGTTTCCATGCATCCGGAAGAAATTGTGCATTACATAAGAATCGTGAAAAACGAAAAGTCCGTATTATACCTGACCCACAAAATCATCTGTGGAAGACAGCGTCTGTATGCTTTGCGTCTGTGAATAGCAAATTATCTGCACAGCATGAGAGAAGGGATGCCTCAAAAAATGCGTTGCTGTAAACAAAGAATAGCGTTTTGAGAAAAATAGAGCGAAAAATAACTGCGCCGCCTGCCGGAATTGCTCCGGCAGGCGGCGAAACTTATTTTCCGGCGCTTTCCGCTCCAAAATTAAACTGTACCCCAGGAAGTGGACAAGGAAATGACCCATAGCGGCATGAACTATGGTATACTGAAGGCAGGAAGAAGGAGACGGCTATGGGAACAAGGAAAAAATTCAGCGCGGCGGAACAGGAGCTTCTGCGCGCAAATCCGTACACGGAGAAGGTCACGGAAAATCAGATTTCGTTCACGCCAGCGTTCAAGGAAGCCTTCTGGCGGCTGAGTGTGGAGGGATGCACCGGGAACATGGCGCTGCGGAAGCTGGGCTACGATCCGGAGCTGCTCGGCTTTGAGCGCGTCCACAACATCACAAAGCGCATCCGCCGCGCGGGTAAATCACCGGAGGGCATCCAGCCTGCGCCAAAATCCCGGATGCGAATCAGCAGGGAGCAGTTCGGCGCGGCAGAGCTGGAATGAATGTCCCGCCGGGAGAGTGAGCGCCGGATGCAGCAGGAAATCGTGTATCTTCAGCAGCAGATGGCGTTTTTTAAAAAACTTATGCGGCAGCCGGAAAGCGCGGATTCGGATACCTGAGCATGGAAGATAGCAGCTTCAAATTCGGCATCATCCGAGACACAAGCATGGAAAAATCGAACATTCTCACAATATCCGAGCTGTGTGAGATCGCGGGCGTTTCCCGTTCCGGCTATTACGCGTGGCTTTCCTCCGAGCAGAAGCGAGCCGCGCGGGAGGCACAGGATGCTGCGGGTTTCCAGCAGATTCTGGAGGCTTACCGGTTTCGTTGTTACGCCAAAGGCGTGCGCGGCATCCATATGCGGCTGCTGTATACCGGCATCCAGATGAACGGAAAGAAGATCCGGCGGCTGATGAAAAAATTCGGTCTTGTCTGTCCAATCCGCAAGGCAAATCCATACCGGCGGATGCAGAAGGCGATCCGGACGAACAACACGGCGGAAAACCTTGTGAAGCGGGAGTTTGAGATGCACGGATCGCGAAGCATCCTGCTGACGGATATCACCTATATTCCGCTGAACGGCGCGTTCTGCTATCTCTCCACGATTCTGGACGGATGCACGAAGCAGGTCCTTTCCTATGTGCTGAGCGAGTCTCTGGAGGTGGATTTTGTGCTGGAAACGGTACAGAAAATGGTACGTCAGCATGGAATTTCGCTAAAAAAAGAGACAATCCTGCACAGCGACCAGGGCTGCCATTACACCTGCATCAAGTTCATTCAGCTCGTGAAAAACAGTAGCCTGCGGCAGTCAATGTCGCGGAAGGGAAATTGCTGGGACAACGCGCCGCAGGAGAGCTTTTTCGGACATATGAAGGACGAGCTGGCGGAGAAGATTCCAAACTGGACGTGCTTTGCGGATGTGCAGCGGTCAATCGACGACTGGATGGACTACTATAACAACGACAGATACCAGTGGGATCTGGCAAAGCTCTCGCCGAACGAGTATTACCAGTACCTGACAACCGGCAGCTATCCATGCTAGCGGAATGGGTCACCTTATTTTGTCCTTGACTTGGGGAGCAGTTTAAATCCCGTTTGGGTCGCGTTTGGGTCAAACGGAAAAGTCACAGAATTCTCCATCGAAAAAAGTTTGGAATATGCAGAAAAATCCGGCTGAAATCGAAAGATTTCAGCCGGATTTGTAATAGCGAAACACTATAGATATCGGTCCAAACCTCAATTTGCAGAGAAAATCATTGGTCGCATCTATCTGCCCACCAGCAATTTATAGTTTCAATACGATTAGACAATCTCTCCTTGTATCGGTTTAGCGGAATATCGAGCAAATCTAATAAAATAATTCTATACATGAGTGAAAGCTTGTGTAGGTAAAGCACACTCTCATCACCATTCAAGAATTTTCTATTCTGCTTACTTTTAATGTGAGCAATTCGATTCCTACTATTTACTAATATTTGCACAAAACCTTCCAAGTCTTTTTGGTACTCACCCCGAAAAATTTCTTGCCCATAATGGCTTATTATATATTTAAGATCCAAACCTAATTGGGACTCCTCACGACTCTTCCTTTTTGGCAAAACAAATTCGCTCTTTTTGCTCTGAATAATCTCGCCCACACCAATAAAGGCTTCAATTAGGAAAGCACATTTCATGTCCACAGGCATTTCAACTCTGGAAAGGCAATATAAAGCCGTATTGTGAACAATATCTAATTCCTCTTGAATCAGACACCAATTTGAAAAAAGTGTTTCGGAAAGCACCTCATCAAAATTAATCAAACGGTTATTTTCTCCAATCATAAAATCAGCAGAAAAATAATTAGGAAGCAGCTTTTTCTGAATGCTTGTGGTGATTTCGACTCCATCCTGAGTAACCGATGTGATTGGATAAAACTGTCCATCCATTAGCATTATTAGACGCTTCAAATCAAAGTATAAATGATGAAGGTCGTATATGGAGGCATCCTCTACAGTATGAACCGTAATGATACGTTCACCAAATTGCTCTATGGAAATCTCTGCTAAACTATGTTGTTGGCCTATATAGGCTGTAATCGTTTTCTCGAACGGTCCACCAAGTATACCATTGTTGGGACATTCTCGAACAATGAATTCCATCTGGTCACCACCTTTAGATAGTGCGGAGTTTTCTCTTGGCTAAAAAGAAGAAAAGAGTTCTGTTTTAAATATCATACAGCAAGCTTTATGTGAATTTCTATGTTACTCCAGACATATTAACTAATCGTTTATAAATTCCTCAAATCCGCGGTATAAAGTATAGTTATACTTTGCAATTTGCGGTTGCCCTCCAAAGAGTTTGGAGGCTCCTGGATAATACGAAAAAGTAGACTTGATTTGTGCTAAGTAAGTATATGGATTATTAATGTTCCCTACTCTTTTCTCAAAAATCCCAGTCAAGATTCCGGCCCACAAGCCGGAAGACTCAATTGCGCCTTTATATAAATCAGGGAAATTACTACAATACCCCAATACATCCGCAGCTACAGTAATTACAGTTGTCAATATACCACCAAACTTAGCAACCCTTAAAATATCCATACTTTTTCTATATTCATTCGCTGCAGAATCAATTTTTTTCTTTTCATCATTAATAATTGCCTCTATCACTTCAGGAGCATCTGCTTGAGCCAGCTCATTGCGAAGAGTTTTAATGGCATTCAAAAATTGATTGCGCTCATCTTTTCGCTTTTCACGAAAACGAAGAATATCTGTGGGAGGAACATGCAAAAGATCTTGTGGAAAAATATCAGGAATCATAATCGATACTAATGCTTCGGTGCTCGGTTCAATGTATTCTTTCCCCGGTCGATAATCATCCTGAAGAGCTCCTCCGTATAAAAAGTAGGTTGATGTTGTCCACAACTCTTGATTTCTGGTCCACAAAGATAGTGAATTCTTTTTTGCAATGTGATTTGCTAAAAAGGTCATATAGAAGTTCACAGTGTGGGGGCTTGCATACAGCCAGTTTTCATCCTCGTCAATATGTTTTAGCTTGAAGAAAATATCCTGCAAGAGTTTGACATCCATTTTTGAAGAATGAATTCGGATATATTCTGTTTCATCATCCTCAATCAGCGAAAGCGCAGCTGCTTTTCTATGATTCTCATCCATAAACTTCGAAAATTCTTCACTCGCTTCTTTTGAATACGGAACAGGAGATAGTGGGATTCCAATTTCGCCGGTAGAACACAACTCTCTAATATTTCGCGGTTCATTCAATTCATATCCAGGGGGCACAATTCTATATATTTTATCCGCAAAAAGAGCTGCATTCCAGAGCCATTGATAATCTTCGTGGCGAAACTCAATTGTCGGATAATAAAGAATAGAGTTACTCATAATTCAAGTTTCCTCTCTATAATTTTAAGGAATATTTTATTGATGAATTGAATGGCTTATGCGCATCATCCGTCAATTTCTATACATGATTCAAATTGTTACTTTAGGTGCGTCCTCCCCAAAGATAACTTAATCAATAGCATCTTAAACTCTGGTGCAATCCATGAAGCAAACTCGCAAGCAATCATCGGATGAGCAAATGTTCCTCCGGCTTTACCTTGCTTAGAAACAATGCCGATTGCCTTTGTTCGGTCGATCCACAGCTTTGGTGTCAATGTAAAAGAAGCGGCTTTCTTCTTTTCTAAAAGCTCCTCATAACCGGCTTCGTTGTAATCAGGATTATTTTCCTGTTCCCACAGGTTGAGGAAGGCTAAGGTGTTTCCACTTCGCAACCAACTCTGAATCACATATCCTGGAGCATCCTCACTATGTGCTCGAGCAATCTCGGTAAGAGAAATATAACTCTCATCTTGCTTCTTGTCCTGTGATACCGAGTTCTTTCTCCGTGCAACACTTTCCAATACCTCACTCTTACTCTTGCCATAGCCAGCGAGAGCGGAGAGCGTATATTCAGCAATATCATTTTCCTTTGCGATTCGCAGTATAATTCGATCTCGTTCCTCGCAGGTGATATTATCCGCTGCCACAAGGTATTCCAACAAATTTCCAATGCCAGCTAAATCTATCATGCTGATTTTCCTTGCCACACGCCTCACCTCTTGAGGCTATTGTAGCATAACTTGTAGAAATATGAAAGATAAATCAAATCTGAATCACGGCAGGGGAAACATAGCGTGTGCCTTTCCTTGGTGTTCCTTCCTTATCGTAATCAACATTGCAGCGGGCAGACTTCTCAAACTGTGCATCCATGAACTTCTCCATGCCAATAACAGCTATGTATTTACCATTAGAAAGAAGATGATCTACCGCAGCTCGAGTCCATTTTGCTTTTCCGGTCGGAGAAGATATTTGTTTTGCATGAAGCATATCCACGACCTTTCCCAAACTTGCTCCTGCCATATAGAAATCAAAAATCATACGCACAACATTTGCTTCACTCCTATTGATTTCAAGTGTCCCGCTACTGGTCAAAGTAAAACCATATGGTATTCTCATGTTTTGCCCCTCCTAAAAAATAAGAATTCCTATGCTGCCGCCTCACCCGAGAGGCAAAACATAGGAATATAGAATATATTGTTTTCTTTTGTGCTGTCATTCTGCACAGTCAGCAAGGTTAATTGGTCTTCTTTGGTGTCAAAAATGACAAAACCCGTGTATAACTTAAGTTATACACGGGTTTTGTCTAATATGGTCGGAGTGTCGGGATTCGAACCCGAGGCCTCTTGGTCCCGAACCAAGCGCGATACCAAACTTCGCCACACCCCGTCAGCCCGATTATTATAGTGAATAATCGGGCGTTTGTCAAGCCCTGATTTCGCATTTTTTCGTGTGCCGAAATCACTTTGGCTGGGCAGGCTCCGCGCGCAGCGCCTGCCGCTTCCGATTTCGACCAAGGCCGCGCCGGAAGCGAGGGCTTTTTGCGCTTTACAGCGTTGGAGGCGCGTGCTATAATCGACATATACCGGGAAAGGGGGCGGGTGCATGCCAAGGCCGCAGAGAAGCCGTAAAATCTGCAAGGAACCGGTCTATGCGCAGTTTTCGCCGGATGCGGTACAAAACGCACAGACAGTTGAACTGACAGTGGATGAATTTGAGGTCGTCCGGCTGGTCGATCTTGAAAAAATGACGCATGAGCAATGCGCCGAACGCATGGAGATCTCCCGCACCACGGTCACGGAGATCTATCAAGGCGCACGGGAAAAAATCGCCGACTGTCTGGTGAACGGCAAGCGGCTCGTCATCTCGGGCGGCAACTATCGCCTGTGCGAAGGGAAAAAGCGCGGGTGTACGTGTGGCTGCGTCAACTGCAAATGCGGATGCGAGCGCCAAAACACATGATTATAAAACGGAGGAGCGGCGATTGGAAGAAAAAGATCGGCACCTTCCGGACAGAATCAGCCAGCAAAGCAGGCATCACACAACTTCGGTTGAGGGCTGCCTGTTTTGTGCGCTTAAAGGGGATTTGATGGTGTGGCTTTTCCGGAGGACAGGGTGCAATTCAAAATGAAAGAGCCAATCAACAAGGATTGGTCGGACGATAAAAAATACCGCGGGCCGTCGGGGTGAGAAATATCCTGCGGCGGGAGTTGACAAATGCCGCCTGCTGCGCTATTATCGACATATGACGAAAACAAAATCTGCGGACAGTGTGTATTGCCGTGCGAAAATGCGGCAGACTGAATGCAGGAAGTCCTTGAGAAAGGAAGCAAAACGGAGATGAAACAGAGATTCAACGTGACGGGTATGACGTGCTCGGCGTGCAGCGCGCGGGTCGAGCGCGTGGCAGAGCAGGTCTCCGGCGTCCGGAAGGCGGAGGTCAATCTGCTTGCCGGACGGATGGACGTGGATTATGACGAGACAAAGACCTCGCCGCAGGCCATCATCGATGCCATCACGCGCGAGGGCTATGGCGCGGCGCTCAGCAGCGGCGAGCACGCCGCGCGGAAGAATGCGGCGCAGGAAAAACGCCTGAAAAACATGCAGACGCGCATCTGGGTGTCGGCGGTGTCGCTGATTTTGCTGATGTACGTCTCAATGGGACATATGGTTGGGCTGCCGATGCCGCATGTGTTTCACGACGGAATGCGGGGCTTTTTCATCATGGCGGCGACGGAGCTTTTGTTCCTGCTGCCGATTTTGATCGTGAACCGTGTGTTCTTCACGAGCGGCTTTGCAAAGCTCTTTCATGGCGCACCGAATATGGATACGCTGGTCGCCGTCGGCTCGGCGGCGGGCATTCTCTACAGCTTCTATGCCATTTTGACCGGTGAGACAACGGGACTTTACTTCGAGTCCTCGGGTATGATCCTGACACTTGTGACGCTCGGAAAATATTTTGAGACCCGCGCCAAGGGAAAGACCGGGCAGGCCATCGAAAAGCTGATGGACCTGTCTCCGAAGACGGCGGTCGTGGAGCGGGACGGCGCGGAGCGCGAGATCCCTGTTGAGGAGGTCGTCGTGGGCGATATCCTCTGTGTCCGGCCGGGCGGGCGCATCCCGGTCGATGGCGTGGTCGTCTCCGGCAGCTCTGCCGTGGACGAGAGCGCACTGACCGGCGAGAGTATGCCGGTTTCAAAGTCAGAGGGCGACCGGGTCGCGGCAGCGACCATCAACAAGACTGGCTTCCTCCGTTTCCGGGCCGAAAAGGTCGGTGAGGACACGACGCTGGCACAGATCATCCGTCTGGTGGAGGAGGCGGGCGGCTCAAAGGCGCCGATTGCCCGTCTGGCAGACAAGATCGCGGGCGTGTTCGTTCCGATCGTCATGTGCATCGCGCTGGCGGCGGCCATTGTGTGGCTGGCGCTCGGAAAGAGCGTAGATTACGCGCTGAGCGTGGGCATTTCCGTGCTGGTCATCTCCTGCCCGTGTGCGCTGGGACTTGCAACGCCGGTGGCCATCATGGTCGGTACGGGACGCGGGGCGGAGCTTGGCGTGCTGTTTAAGAGCGCCGAATCACTTGAAGAACTGCACAAGGTCACGGCGGTGGTCATGGACAAGACCGGCACGCTGACCGAGGGAAAGCCCGTTGTGACGGATCTTGCGCCGAACGGCATTTCCGCGCAGGAGCTTCTGCGGCTGGCGGCGGGACTGGAAAAACAGTCGGAGCATCCGCTGGCGGAGGCTGTACTGAAAAAGGCAGCCGAGGAGGGTGTCACGATCCCGGAGGCGGAGCACTTCCGTTCCGTGCCCGGAAAGGGCATTGAGGCGGAGCTGGGCGGCGTGCGGTATCTCTCCGGAAACCGCGCGTTCCTGCAGGAGCATGGTGTAGAGCCGGAGGACGCGGAGCGCTTTGCGCGCGAAGGAAAAACGCCGCTCTATTTCGCGGCGGCGGACGGCCGCTTTCTGGGCACCATTGCGGTGGCGGATGTGGAGAAAAAGACCTCCCGCAAAGCGGTACAGGCGCTTCAGCGCCGCCATATGGAGGTCGTGCTGCTGACCGGCGACAATGCGCTGACGGCGAATGTCATCGCAAAGCGGCTCGGCATTGCCCGCGTCATCTCCGGCGTGCTTCCGGCGGACAAGGAAAAGACCGTCCGCCAGCTCCAGAGTGAGGGAAAGGTGGTCGCTATGGTCGGAGACGGCATCAACGACGCGCCCGCGCTCATGCGCGCAGACGTCGGTATCGCCATCGGCGCCGGAACGGATGTGGCGATGGAGTCGGCGGACGTGGTGCTGATGCGCTCGGATCCGATGGATGTGGTGCGTGCCGTCGATCTCAGCCGCGCCGTCATTCGCAACATCAAGGAGAACCTATTCTGGGCGTTTTTCTACAACACGCTCGGGATCCCGATCGCGGCGGGCGTGCTCATCCCGCTTGGCATCCGGCTCAGCCCGATGCTGGGCGCGGCTGCGATGAGCCTCAGCTCCGTGTTCGTTGTGACGAACGCGCTGCGCCTGCGCTTTTTCAAGCCGAAAGCAGAGGATATTTCCGGGGAAATGCCCCCGGCAAAAACCAATACAGACATGGAGGAAACAAAAATGCAGACAGTTTTGAAGGTAGAAGGTATGATGTGCGGCCACTGCAAGGCGCATGTGGAAAAGGCCCTGATGGGCGTTCCGGGCGTGGAGCAGGCAGAGGCGGATCTTGAGAAAAAGACCGCGACCGTGACCGGCAGCGCCGACCGCGCGGCGCTGATCGCAGCAGTCAAGGAAGCGGGCTACGACGCCGAATAAATCAAAAAATCGGGAGGAAGCAACACGCTTCCTCCTGATTTTTTATTCCTGTTCTGTTGTCGGGTGCTGCGGCAGGAACCAGTCGAGGTATCCCGACGGGTCTGCGACAGAGCCGCGCGTGGTGTAGATGGCATAGTTCTTGAACAGCACCGGCGTGATGTAGCCGCGCCCGCAGAGGCGCTCATAGAGGTTATAGTTGTTGCCGTTGTTCGCAAGCGCCAGATGGCAGAGATTTTCCATGTAGTTGTCAGCCAGTGCGCCGTAAGCCAGCGATCCGCCAAAGCGGAAAAACGAGCTGAGGTCAAAGTTTGCCGACAGCCGCACCTCGCCGTAGTAGAGGTCGAAGGAACCGAGGGCGAGAAGCTGACGGAACTCGCTTGTATCCACGCTCTTGAGCGTCAGGTCAAAGCCCAGCGCGTTGAGCGCAGACACAATGGCCGACGCCGTCTGCACGCGCTGATAACTGGACGAGCAGACGAGCATGGTGCCGCTCACCGGCACGGCGTAGCCCAGCGATGTGACGTACAGATCGAGCACGCCGTCGCCGTCCATGTCCTTGCCGCTCGCGCTCTCCAGCTGCTCGTGGAAGCGCGAGGGGCTGTAGCTGTAGGAGTTGGCCTGCCGCGCGTCGTAAAACGGCGCCTGCGGCGGGCAGGGAAGGGAGGAGGCGGTGGCAAAGCCGCCGGCCTGCTCCGTGACGAGCGTTTCGCGGTCAATGGCGTAGGTGATCGCCGAGCGCAGTCCGTAGTTTGAAAAGACGTTGCTGTTGAGGTTGTAGCCGATGTACTGCATGACCGTCGTGGGGGCTGTCCACAGCTCATAGTCGTTGTGGAAGTTGACATAAGCAGAGGAATTCGGATCGGTCTGCACCAGATTGATGTCCTCATACTCAAAGTGGTCACGAATCTCGGCGGAGGTCTCCGCAGTGTAAAGAGAAATGTAGGGGAAATCTGCCAGCGGCGCACCCTCCTGCCACCAACCGTCAAAGCGCTCGAGCCGCGTGGCTGAGGCGTAACGATACGGCCCCGTTCCGACGGGCTGCGCCGGCTCCTCCGGTGCAGGAGGCGTTTCGTCCTCTTTGGGCGCCTCCGTGTGTTCTTCTGCAGGCTTCTCCGCGGAGCCTTCCGCGGGCGCGTCTGTAGATTCCTCGGTGACGCCCTGCTCGTCCTCCGGAGATTCCGCCGCCTCCGGGGACTCCGCACCCTCCGGAGCTTCTGCCTCCGGCGGCTCTGGCTTGGCATCGGCGCTCGTATCACGGACGATGGGGATGTCAAGCAGCAGCGGCAGGCATTCATAGGCGACCGAGGTGGTCAG
The DNA here is from genome assembly GCA_900548625.1 of uncultured Eubacteriales bacterium. Classification (GTDB taxonomy): domain Bacteria; phylum Bacillota; class Clostridia; order Oscillospirales; family Oscillospiraceae; genus CAG-170. The sequence continues at coordinate 15,828 of URLO01000031.1, forward strand.
GACGAGCGTATAATCGTCCTGCGCAGTGACATCCGTGACGGCGTAGAAACGCGAGCCGTAATAATCCGAACCGCGCGCCTGCGAGATGGAATAGATGACATCCTTTGCGGTCATCTCCCTGCCGTCATGGAACAAAACGCCGCGGCGCAGATAAACCGTTGTGCTCAGGCCGTCACCGGAGACGTCGTAGCCGGTCGCCAGCACGGGCTCTGCCGCATAGCGGCTGTTCACGACAAAGAGGCCCTCATAGAGAAAGGAGAGAATGACGCGGTTGTTGAGACTCAGACAGTCATAGGGGTCCAGACCGTATTCCGCCTGATAGGCAAGACCGTAGTCGGTCAGCTCGTTCGAGGACTCCGTCGCCAGCGCGACTGGCGTCTCGCGGTTCGGCGCCTTGTCGTCGGCATCCGCGGGCGTGTTTTCTACGTCATCGCCGGAGGTGATGCTCTTGAAGCGGTCCTTCACCCAGTTCATGGTCAGCTTCTTGCCGGAGCAGGCGGACAGGAGTCCTGTCAGCAGTGCTGCCGCCAGCAGAAGACATATTGCTTTTTTCATGGTGTGATCTCCTTCACAGGGATGCGGCGCACCGGCCTTCAGCGCTGCGCGGGCAGCCGGATGACGGCGGCAAGACTGCCGCGCTCGCCGTGCGTGACGCGGTGCGACCAGAAGCGCTCCGGCTGGCACATGGTGCAGTCGGCGCTGATGTCGATGCACCGGACGCCCGCGCGCGTCAGCCAGATGCGGTTGAGCGCCTTGTTGTCCACGTGGAATTTTTCGCCGCGCCGTTCGATGCAGGCCTCAGCCTCGCTGCCAAGGGCGCTGCGCATCGCCTGCGGCACGTCCTCGTCCGTCTCGAAGCAGCACTGCCCGATGCACGGGCCGATGGCGGCACGGATATTCTCCGGCTTGCAGCCGTATGCGCGCGTCATGGCCTCGACGGTCTTTGCAGCGATCCCAAGCGCGATGCCGCGCCATCCGGCGTGGATGGCGGCGATGGCTTTGCGGACGGGGTCAAAGAGCAAAATCGGCGTGCAGTCAGCGGTGAACGCGACCAGCGCGACGCCCGGTTCATCGGTGATCTGCGCGTCGCAGACCTCAGTCTGCTCGCGCAGGAGGCCTTCGCCCCGGTTTTCCCGGCCGACACGGCGCACGATGTCCGTGTGACGCTGCTTGGTGAACACCGTATCCTCCGGCTGAAAGCCGACGGCGGTGCCGAGAATGCGGTAGTTTTCCAGCACGTTTTCCGGCTTGTCGCCGCGATGCGTGCCGAGATTGAGGCTTGCGAGGCAGCCCTCACTCACGCCGCCGAGGCGCGTGGAGAAGCAGTGGACGCTTCCCGTCAGCGCATCGGCAGTCAGATATTCCAGAGTTCCCTGTTTGATGGTGTGAAACATAATGCTCCTTGTCTGCCGGGATGCACGCTGCGCGAGCGGGCTCAGTTGCCGCTCTGACCGCGCTCGGCGGCAAGATCCTTGTCCCGGCAGCACTTTTTATACTTTTTACCGCTGCCGCAGGGGCAGGGGTCGTTCGGGCCGACCTTGACCTTTTTGACAACGGGCTGGCGTTTGACAGTATGATCGCCTCCGCCGCCGACGCCCGTGACCTTGGCCACGCGCTTGCGCTTGACCTGCTCATCCTCTTTGAGACTGAAGGCGAACAGACGGTGCACGATCTCCTCCTTGATGGCGGAGGTGAGCGCCTCAAACATTTCGAAGCCCTCGCGCTTATAGGCGACGACCGGATCGTCCTGCGCATAGGCGCGCAGGCGGATGCCCTGACGCAGATCGTCCATCGCGTCGATGTGATCCATCCAGTACTCATCGACCACGCGCAGCGTGATGACGCGCTCGATCTCGCGCATGACGGCGGAGGTATAGTGCTTTTCCTTGGCGGCATAGAAGGCCTTCATGAGCGAGAGAAGCTTTTCCTCCGCCTGCTCTTTTGTGAGCGACGAAAGCTCCTCGTCGGTGACAGACCAGCTATGCACGGGCAGGTAGACGCCCTCGACATGGCGCATCATGTCGTTGAACTGCGCACGATCCGCCAGATGCTTCTGCTCGCCGAAGGCAGAATGCACGATGCCGTCGATGACGAAATGGATCATCGACTGGATGTTCTTCTGGAGGTCCTCGCCATCGAGCACCTCACGGCGCTGCTCGTAAATGATCTTACGCTGGATGTTCATGACATCGTCGTATTCCAGCACGTTCTTACGAACCTGATAGTTGCGGCTTTCGACGGTCTTCTGCGCGTTTTCGATCGCGCCGGAGAGGATCTTTGCATCGATGGGCGTATCCTCGTCAATGCCGAGGGTGTCCATCATGCCCAGCACACGCTCCGAGCCGAACAGACGCATGACGTCGTCCTGCATCGACAGATAAAAGCGCGTCTCGCCGGGGTCGCCCTGACGGCCGGCGCGGCCGCGGAGCTGATTGTCGATACGGCGGGATTCGTGACGCTCGGTGCCGATGATGAACAGACCGCCCACCGCCCGCACCCGGTCGGCTGCGGCGTCGACCTCGGGCTTGTGCTTTGCATAGGCCTCCTTGTACGCCTCGCGTGCGGCAAGGATCTCCGGGTCGGTCGTTTCGGCAAAGGAGGTGCATTCGGCGATCAGCTCGTCCGACATGCCGCTTTTACGCAGATCGTTTTTCGCCATGAATTCGGCGTTGCCGCCGAGCATGATGTCGGTGCCGCGGCCTGCCATGTTCGTCGCGATGGTGACAGCGCCGAAATGACCTGCCTGCGCGACGATCTCGGCTTCCTTCTCATGGTGCTTCGCGTTCAGAACGTTGTGCGGGATGCCCTCTTTTTTGAGCATCTGCGACAGAAGCTCAGACTTTTCGATCGAGATCGTGCCGACCAGCACCGGCTGGCCCTTGGCGTGGCACTCCTTGATCTGGCGGATGACGGCGCGGTACTTGCCCGCCTCGGTCTTATAGACAACGTCCGGGTCGTCGATACGGATGACGGGCTTGTTCGTGGGGATCTCCACAACGTCGAGGTTGTAGATGCCGCCGAACTCCTCCTCCTCGGTCAGCGCCGTACCGGTCATGCCGGAGAGCTTTTTATAAAGACGGAAGAAATTCTGGAACGTGATGGTGGCGAGCGTCTTGTTTTCGCTTGCGACCTTGACGCCCTCTTTTGCCTCGATGGCCTGATGCAGACCCTCGTTGTAGCGGCGGCCGTACATCAGACGGCCCGTGAACTCGTCAACGATGATGACCTGCCCGTCCTTCACGACGTAGTCAATGTCCCGTTTCATGAGACCGCGCGCACGCATGGCCTGATTGATGTGGTGCGAGAGCGTGGTGTTTTCCACGTCGCTCAGATTCTCCACACCGAAGAATTCCTCAGCCTTGGCAATGCCCTGCTGGGTGAGGGAGACGGTGTGGTCCTTTTCGACCACGATGTAATCGCAGTCGTACTGATCCTGAAGCTCCTTGTCGTCGGAGGCGGCAAAGACCTGCTTTTTGAGCCGCGAGACGAAATAGTCTGCCATCTCGTAGAGCTTGGACGATTCCTCGCCCTTGCCGGAGATGATGAGCGGGGTGCGTGCCTCATCGATGAGGATCGAGTCGACCTCGTCAACGATGACGAAGTTGTGCCCGCGCTGCACCATTTCTGCCTTGTAAATGGCCATGTTGTCACGCAGGTAATCAAAGCCGAGCTCGTTGTTGGTGCAGTAGGTGATGTCGGCTGCATAGGCCGCGCGGCGCTGCTCCGCGCTCAGATCGTGGACGATCAGACCGACGGACAGGCCGAGGAAGCGATGCACCTTGCCCATCCATTCGGCGTCACGCTTTGCAAGGTAGTCGTTGACGGTGACGATGTGGACGCCCTCACCGGTGAGAGCGTTGAGGTATGCCGGCAGCAGCGCGACGAGCGTTTTGCCTTCACCGGTCTTCATTTCCGCGATGCGGCCCTGATGCAGGACGATGCCGCCGATGACCTGAACGCGGTACGGACGCATACCAAGCACGCGGTCGGCTGCCTCGCGAACCGTGGCAAAGGCCTCCGGCAGGATGTCGTCCAGTGTGGCGCCGCCGGCCAGACGGCTTTTGAATTCCTGCGTCTTGGCGCGCAGCTCCTCGTCGGTGAGCTTGCGGTACGGCTCCTCCAGCGCCATGACGGCGCTGACCTGCGGCTCGAGCTTTTTGACCTCGCGCTCAGAGCGCGTGCCGAACAGTTTCGAAAAAAGTCCCATAATCAAACCTTCCTGCGCCGCCTGACGGCGCAACATATACTTCTGCATTCTAATGAATGATTATAGCACAGCAGGCGGCGTAAAAAAAGAAAAATGTGTGAATTCTCAAAAGGAAATGCTGCCTGAGCGGCAGCATTTCCGAAAAAATCTGGACATCAGTTTGTTGTCTGCGGTTTCTGATGTGTGTAGACGAGGATGGGGATGTGATCGTCAACGTTGATGGTGTCATAGATCTTCTTCATGGCTTCCTTCGGCGTGTTGACACAGCCGTGTGAGCCGCCGTAGAGATAGACCTCACCGCCGAAATTCGTGCGCCAGTCGGCGTCATGCAGGCCGATGGTCGTGTCGGGCGTGACACTGATCCAGTAGTCGACAAAGACGAAGTAATCTTCACCCGTGAGCCAGATATCCTCACATTTGTAATAGGAATGATACAGGCCGCTCGGTGTGGCGTGCCCGCCGGGCTGTCCGCTCACAATGTCGGTATCGACGACAAGCCGCCCATCCTGATAATAGGTCATGTGCTGGTTCGTGATGTCGACCTCGATGTAGGAGTCTCCGAGCGAGAACGGCTCGCCGTCAGGTTTCGTGCACAGGAAGGGCGCATCGACGCGGAAGCTCTCAAGCTGGCGCAGCTGCGGCTCCAGAAGCGCGGCCAGCGCGGCCTGATCGAGTGTGTAATCGACTTTCAAAAAGGCGATCGGGACAGGCCCGTCAACAAACGAGTCAAAAATAAACTCCGTGTTGTGCTCGTCATAGGTCTCGCTCCACGCGGAGATCTGCTGCGCGAGCGTCTTTTTCTGGACCTGTACGCGGCCGTCCTTGCCGAGCGTGACAAAGTTCCGAAGTGCAACGCTGTTGAGGTCAATGGACACGCCGCGGAAGTTGACGGTCAGCTCCATATCAACGAGCTTTGCACGGAAGAGCGCCTCAAGGTCAAAATCACCGTTTTCCGCCGTGATCTCCGGCGGAACGTAGCAGTCAAAGTCGGTGATCTCCACAGTGGCAGACACGGGCGCACCGGGAGTGAGGACAAAGGCGGCAGCGGCGTCATGCAGTGCGCCGGTGACCGCATCCTCCCGGAGAATCGTGCCGGGAACGGCGTCGTGGATCACGAATGCGCCGTCCTCGAACCGGACAAAGGCGTTTTCGGCAGCCTTGCGCGGAATGGCGCGGAGCGCCGTCAACACCATCGACGGATCAAAACCGTCCATCACAACGGGAAGCGAGACGTTTTGCGGGTGACGCTCCTGCGACCAGGTCAGCTTGTCGGCGCGCGGAAGCGCGTGAAATGCGTCGTGAGGCATGCGGTCACGGACGCTGTAGATCTGCTCCGCCGCTGCCTGTGTTCCGCGAAGCAGGCCGAGCTCGTGCAGCGTGAATGTGCCGATCTCTTTGCCGCCTTCGAGCACGGAGAGGGTGCTTCCCTCGGCGCTGCGGAGAAGACGTTCGTATTCGGTGAAAACAGCGTCGTGCTCGGCCTCGATCTGCGCCTGCTGGCGGCTTTCGGATAGGAAAAACCACGCGCCAACGCCGATCAGTGCCGCAGCCAGAACGGATATCACGGCGATCCATACTCTTTTCATACGGTATCCCCCAACTTTCCCCATATTACTTCCTATTATACCGGTTTCCGACAGGAAAGCAATCATTAGAAATCTGAATTTTTTCATGCCCGGAGGCGGACGCACTGTGCACTTTTCACCCTGTTCAAATGGGCGGAAAGGTGCTATACTATTTTTAATATGATACAGGCGTGCTTTTATGAGGAAGAATGAGGTACCGGTATGAACACACAGCATTTGCAGTATATCATCGAGATCGAGCGCACGCGCTCCATCTCGCAGGCGGCAGAAAATCTGTTTCTGGGGCAGCCGAATCTGAGCCGCATCCTGCACGACATGGAGCAGTCGCTCGGCTTCCGCATTTTTGAGCGCACGAGCCGCGGCGTCCGCCCGACCGAGCGCGGCGCGAAATTTCTCAAGCATGCGCGCAATATGTTACGCGAGATGGACTATATCGAGGCCCTCGGGCCGCGCAACGCGGTGCCGAATCGGCTGCGCGTGTGCATCCCGCGCTCAACCAGGCTGTTTGAGGCAACATCGGAGTATATTGCGTCCCTGAATCCGGAACGCGATCTGGACGCGCGGATTCTGGAATGCCACGCGCGCCGTGCGCTGGAGATACTCTCCTCGGGTGAGGCGGAGATCGGCGTCATCCGCTTCCGCGCCGAATACCGCGACTATTTTGAGGAGCAGACGGCGCAGCGCGAGCTGAGTCTGCAAATTCTGAGCAAATACCGCTATGTGCTCATCCTGCCGCAGAGCCATCCTTTGGCGGAAAGACCGGCCATCCGTATGAGCGAGCTGGAGGGCTTTGCCGAGATCGTCCACGGAGACAACCTCCGCGCACACGGCAGGCAGCAGAATGTCGCCTGCCGCAAGATCTACACCGTTGACCGCATGGCGCAGCTGACGCTGCTGCAAAGACTGCCGGGAGCGTATATGTGGGGGCCGGAAATGCCGGAGGCGCTTGTGGAGCGGTGTGGCCTTGTTCAGAGGACATGTCTTGACAATCAGACGGTCTATCACAACGCCATCATCCTCCATCCGCGCTACGTCATGACGGAAATCGAGTCCGGCTACGTTCAGCACATCCTAGAACACTGCAAGTGAAGCATATCAGAAATTATATGGGACATGAGGGAAAAGCATTTCCGTTTCCATGGATAATTCGATATAATTTTATCGGTAAAGAAATATGGATGAAAATCCAACAGCGCCCACGGCAGGGCAGGCACGCAGCCAAAGCCGCCGCGGGAGCGATCTTGAAAGGATGGTAGTCTTCATGAGCAAAATCACTGTTATTGGCGCGGGCAGCGTCGGCGCGACCATTGCCAACGATCTGATGATCCAGGGGATCGCATCGGAGATCCTGCTGATTGACATCAACAAGCAGAAGGCATTCGGCGAGGCACTGGATATTTATCAGGGCGCGCCGTTCTGTTCGCCGGCGATCGTGCGTTCCGGCGACTATGAGGACGCCGAGGGCTCGGACATTGTGATCATCACCTCCGGTATGCCGAGAAAGGCCGGTCAGAGCCGTCTGGATCTGGCGCAGGCCAACGTCAATATCATCAAGGACATCACGCCGCAGATCGTCAAGGCTGCGCCGAATGCGATCTATATCATTGTGTCCAACCCGGTCGATGTGCTGACCTATGTGTTCACGAAGATCTCCGGCCTGCCTGAGCGTCAGATCATCGGCTCCGGCACCATTCTGGATACAAGCCGTCTTCAGTCCGCGCTGGCAAAGCGCTTCCGCATCAGCCCGAAGAACGTGCACGCGCACGTCTACGGCGAGCACGGCGATTCCTCGTTCGTGCCCTGGTCTCTGGTGCACATTGCGAACAACCATGTCAATGTCTATCGGGAAAGCTCGCCCGACCACGACCGCATCAAGTGGGACAATGAGAACGAATACGCCGCGATGGAGGAATTTGTCCGCACCTCCGGCGGTCAGGTCATCAAGGCCAAGGGCGCGACGTTCTATGCCGTCGCCATGTCGGTCTGCCACCTCTGCAAGTGCTGCCTGAATACGGCGGGCACGGCGCTCACGATCTCGACCATGATGCACGGCGAGTACGGTGTGGAGGATGTCTGCCTGTCCACGCTCGCGCTGGTCGATCGCAACGGCGTCCGCGGCAAGATCCTCAACACTCTGACGGATGACGAGGTCGCAAAGCTCCACCACAGCGCAGACAAGCTCAAGGAAGTCATTCACCAGATCGAAATTTGATTTCTTCTGTGAGACAAATGATAAAGCAAAAACCGCCATCGGAAGCGGTCCAATAAGACAGAATATTGTTTTCGGGAAGGGGCTGCCTCTTAGTGAGACAGCACCTTTTCATTTTATTCGTCCCCGTGATGGCGCTGCCGGCCGCCCAGATGGGCGCGCCGCAGATCATGCACCTTGCGCCGCTTTTCTTGGCGGCAAGGGCCTCCCGCAGCGAGGCGATCAGCTCCTTACGGTTGGTATCCTTGTTGTTTTTTACTACGCCGTCCGCAAATTCTTCAATGGAAATATAGGTGAACATATCAGTCCTCCGATTTAACCGCAACATATTTCTGATTGCGGCTGTTGGGCTTGTCGGGAATGGTCATGCGAAGCTGTCCGCTTTCCAGCAGGGGCTTGAGGTGTGCTTTAATAAAATGGTTCTTGTTTTTCAGTCCACACATGGTCATGATTTCTTCACGGCTTTTAGGCTGCGCACAGAAAGCCAAAATCGTTGCGACTGTGCTGGTGTCTGTGGCGATAACTGTGGTGGTGACTGGTGTGGTTCCACCACAGTTGCCGCCTAACTTCGTATTCCGAATCGTGGCATAGAGCATGAACGCCTCTACTTTGTATTCCGGCTGCGGCAGACCGGCGGCCTCCATGACCTCATAGAGCCGGTCTACACCCTCGCCGAACTCCTGCACATATTCGTACTCATGCAAAAACTGCGCGATTTTCGGGTTGCGGGAAAAGTGAACGTGACGCATATTGTTCAGCCGCACGATTCCCGGCAGAGTGCCGGGGCTTTCCACAGTGATCCGGTCGTCGAACATCTTGATTTGGATGTCGGTCCCTTTGATGCTGTAATCGCGGTGCGCAACGGCATTGATGATAAGCTCCTTCCACGCGAACTCCGGGTATTCCGGCTCCGTGACAAAGCGCGTATCCGCGCCGAGGTAGGTGCGCTCCTTGATCTGGCTTCCCACAAACTCCAGCGCTTTCTCTGTCACCTGAAGGATGCGCCCCTCAAACATCACGTCCTTGATGACGTTCATCCTTGCGCCGACCCTTGCCTCCGTTCCTTCGTAACGCACGAAGCGGATACGGGCGCGGGGAAAGAAGTGCTTCGGATTTTTGCCGAACAGCAGCATGGCCGCCGCGCTGACTTCCTCTTTTCCGCTTCTTTCGGAGAGAAATTCCTTGTTCTCCCGAAGGTATTCCTCCGGGCTTTTCCGATAGCCGATCCTTGAAGTAAACTCCCTGACAAAGCCGAGGTCAAGGTCGTCCAGCCCTGCATCGGGAACCGGCGTGTCTTCAAAATACCGCGTTCCCTTTGCATACATAAGCTGCAAGCGCTCCTCAAAATTCAGCTTCTTGGATTTGTCCCCGACACGGAAGAAAACCTCGTCCGCCTGATTCGCGTGAAGGTCGCTGCTCTGCAAGACTTCGATCAGCAGGATGTGGTCGGGCTTTCCGTTCCTGTTGGTGCAGGACAGCCGCTCCGTTTCCACCCGCACGGAGGGCTTGCAGAAGTCAAACGGCGCGCGCAGCAGCTCATTGATATTCTCTGCGTAGCTGTCAATTCCGGTAATTGTTCCGTCGTCCTCTACGCCAACAGCGATCACGCCACCGTCCGCGTTGGCAAATGCAATCAGGTGAACGGCAAGGGCTTTCGCGTCAATCCGCGCGCTCTTGCGGTCAAAGAGCGGCGATTCCACCGCACCACATATTTGTTCAATCGTCATTTTGCAGCTCATGCCCGCACCCCCTCGTCATAAGAAAAATCCAGACCGTGCTCCTCGCAGTATTTGCGAATGACGAACACCGTCATTTTATTGGGCATCGTCTTTCCATTCTCCCAGCGATTGACGGAGGTGAAGCTCACGTTCAATTCCTCCGCAAGCTGACGTTGGGAGATCCTGCGCTCGCTGCGCAGCTTGATGATGGCTTCGCCAAAGGTCATTTCGTATCACGCTCCTTATATCATAGTATAGCACATGGCAGCGCAAGCATACAAGAAAAATACGGAGGACTTCAAAAAAGAAATTACAAATCCGTCTCACAGAAAGGAGGCCGCGCCCCATGGCGACCACACGCATCATTTCCATGCACGTTAATCACGGCAAGACGATTGCCGACTGTCTGGCTGACCGCATCGACTATTCCAAGAATCCAGACAAGACACAGGGCGGCGAGCTGATCTCCGCCTACGAATGCGACCCGAAAACCGCCGACGCGGAGTTTCTTTACTCCAAGCGGCAGTACCAGACCATCACAGGGCAGGAGCAGCGGCACGACGTGATCGCCTATCAGGTGCGCCAGTCCTTTAAGCCCGGAGAGATCACACCGGAGGAGGCGAACCGCGTGGGCCATGAGTTTGCCGAGCGGTTTCTGAAAGGCAGACACGCCTTTTTCGTTGCCACGCACACCGACAAAAAGCACATTCACAATCACATCATCTGGAACTCCACCACGCTGGACTGCAAGCACAAGTTCCGCGATTTTCTCGGCTCCGGCAGGGCGGTCGCACGGCTCAGCGACGCCATCTGCACCGATCATCGGCTCTCCGTAATCGCCGATCCGAAGCGCGGGAAAAATCACTACGGCAAGTGGCTGGGCGACAACGCGAAGCCCACCCATAGGGAGCTGCTCTGCGGCCTCATCGACGCGGCGCTTTTGCAGAAGCCCGATAGCTTTGACGCGCTTTTGAAGCTGCTGGCGGAGGCAGGCTGCGAGGTCAGGCGGCGCGGGAGTATGCTTTCCCTGCGCCATCCCGACAAAAAGGGCTTTGTCCGTCTTTCTTCCATAGACGGCTATACAGAGGACAATCTGCGCGCCGTTCTTGCCGGGAAAAAGGAGCATACGCCGCGCAAAAAGCGCAGTCAGGCCACGCAGAAAAAGGACACGCTGCTCATCGACATTGAGGCGAAGCTGCAAGCGGGAAAGGGCGGCGGCTACGAGCGCTGGGCGAAGGTATTCAACGTCAAGCAGATGGCGCAGACCTACAATTATCTGCGGGAGCATGGCTTGCTGGATTATGCGGAGCTGGAGGAAAAAGCCTCTGCCGCCACGGAGCAGTTTCACGCGCTGTCCGCGCAGATCAAGGCGGCGGAAACGCGCATGGCGGAGATCGCCGTGCTGAAAACGCATATCATCAACTACGCCAAGACCCGCGACGTTTACGCGGGCTACCGCAAGGCGGGTTACTCGAAAAAGTATCTCGCGGAGCATGAGGGCGACATCCTTCTGCACAAGGCGGCGAAGAACGCCTTTGACGAGCTGGGCGTGAAAAAGCTCCCCACCGTCAAGAGCTTGCAGGAGGAATATGCCAAGCTGCTTGCCGAAAAAAAGGCGGCGTATGCCGAATACCGCACCGCCCGTGACGAGATGCGCGAGCTGCTGCTCCACAAGCAGAACGTGGATCGTATGCTGGGCAAGGATGAGCGCAGCGAGGAAAAGAAACAGGAGCATGATCGCCAGTAACGGCCATGCTCCTAAAGCGTTTCGCAGAAACGCGCAGCCACACATTTATGTGTGTTCAAAGGGTTTCAGGGGCGCTGCCCCTGACAAGCAGAGGGCAGTTTTCGCGGCGGCGGAAATTGCCCGAAAAGCAAAGTGGGTACCTCTTTGCCCTGCTTGCCACGTTTTCTCCCGTCCTTCGCAGCGATGCTTCTTGTGCTTCCCTGCATAGGTAACTTTTCTCTGAACACTTCGCCGGATGCCTTGTGTTTCTTCGGATATTCGTATATAATGTATCGTGTTGAGTATTATCCATGCGGAGGTGCGGTATGAACGGGATCAAGGGCTATATCTCCATTCGGGAGGCGTCCTACC
>URLO01000032.1 GCA_900548625.1 uncultured Eubacteriales bacterium
TTCCTGCGAAAAAATGTCTTGCACAGCGCGAAAATTCCTCGCTGCCGGTCACATTTTCAGTTTTCAGATACACCCTACGAAAGATATTCCTTTTCCAGACTGCGCACCATGTCCACATAGCGCGCCTTGCACGGCTCGAGCCGCCCGGCCAGCAGGTCGCGGTAGCACGGCGAGAGCCATGTGTCACGGATGGCGGCGTATTTCGCCGCGCGGTCGGAGCAGACGTCGATGCACGAGACGATCCCCGGCGCGATGCGGTAATACTCCTCGATCAGCGCCTCACCGTCGGGGCAGGCGCGCAGATAGCCGTCGCGGAAGGCGCGGAACGCCGTCAGCTCGGCGCAGTCATCCGGCAGACCCTCCGCCTCGCAGACCGCGGTCGTGATGAAGCACAGGCCAAAGAGCTTTTTCCGGAAGCCGCCGGAAATGGACTCGTAATCGCCGAGATAGAACGGCGAATCGGGATAGCGCGCCATCCACTTCTGCCGCAGGCATTCGCTGAACGCCTCGCTGAGCGAGAGCTCCTGCCGCCGCAGCGCGGGCACAAAGAAGATCGCGAGGATGATCTTGTCGTCGTCTCGGATGGCGCTGCGGCTTGCCTTGCGGCTCCACTTCGGGTCTGCCTGCCATGCCGCCTCGAGGTCGCAAAGCATCCGCTCCGCCGCCGCGTCCAGAAGCGCCGCGCGCTCCGGCTCGCGCGCGCAAACGGCGCGGTCGAGCTGCTCGAACACCGGGCGCGTCCGGGCCTCGTATTCCGCGAACGCCCCCTCAAATTCATCGCGCACGATCTTGCGGTTGTATCCGGCAAAATCGCGGATGCAGCCCGCGAGCTTTCCCGCCGCGTCCTCAAACGCGCGTGCCGCCTCCTCCGCGTCCATCGGCGCGGGGGCCTGCGTCACAAGTGCGTCCGGCGTCAGCCGCGCGCCGCAGAACATGCAGGAAAACTCGTCCAGCGTACCCGGCACGCGAAGCTCGCCGCCGCATTTCGGGCAAAGCCCGCTCCATTCATGTTGTTCGCTCATAACCGCGCCTCTTTCCGGACGGCGCGGCGGCTGCTGCCAGTACCGCGCGCTTGCGCCCTGTGTATTTGTCTTATTTTCTCGCAAAACGCGCCCGATGTCAACCGGCGCGCCGCGAAGTTTACACATTGTTTTCTTCCGCCGGGCGGCTTGCCGTGCGGCAGGATGGCTCTCCGGAGGTATGTTATGGCGGAAACACAGGAAAAAATCGAATTATTAAAGAAGATCGCCCATCGATTCCATGCGGCGCAGATCGAGTGGGCGCTGGGTGCGTCCATGATGCTGTACTTCAAGGGACACTCGCCTGCAATTCACAGACAGCAAGCCCTTTCGGCAGCATAAGATGCTTTGTCTAACTATTTAGGGCCGCCTCGTAAGAGGCGGCCCCTTTCTGAGGTTTTCTTAGCCGAACACAGCAAGCAGGAAGCCTGCGGCGATGGCGGAGCCGATGACGCCGGCCACGTTCGGGCCCATGGCGTGCATCAGAAGGAAGTTCGCGGGGTTGGCCTTCTGGCCGACCATCTGCGAGACGCGCGCGGCCATCGGAACGGCCGAGACGCCTGCGGAGCCGATCAGCGGGTTGACCTTGCCCTTGGAAGCCTTGGACATGATGTTGCCGCCGATGAGGCCGCCGACAGTGGAGATGGCGAATGCGACCAGACCGAGCAGGATGATCTTCAGGGTCTCGAGCTTCAGGAAGTTCGAGGCGACCATCGTCGCGCCGACGGAGGTAGACAGGAAGATGGTGACGATGTTCATCATCGCGTTCTGGACGGTGTCGGACAGACGGTCGGTGACGCCGCACTCACGGAACAGGTTACCCAGCATCAGGCAGCCGATCAGGGGCGCGGTGGACGGGAGCAGCAGGATGACGAAGATGGTGACGATGATCGGGAAGAGGATCTTCTCGCTCTTCGAGACCGGACGGGCCTGCACCATCTTGATCTGGCGGTCCTTTTCCGAGGTCAGGAGCTTCATGATCGGGGGCTGGATCAGCGGGATCAGCGCCATGTAGGAGTAGGCCGCGATGGCGATCGCGCCGAGCAGCTCCGGAGCGAGCTTGTTGGTCAGGAAGATGGCGGTGGGGCCGTCCGCGCCGCCGATGATGCCGATGGAGGCGGCCTGCGGGCCGGTGAAGCCGAGGCAGATCGCGCCGAAGAAGGCGACGAACACGCCGAGCTGCGCCGCCGCGCCGAGCAGCAGGCTCTTGGGGTCAGCGATCAGCGGGCCAAAGTCGGTCATGGCGCCGACGCCCATGAAGATCAGCGACGGATACAGGCCGGCCTTGACGCCGATGTAGAAGATGTCAAGCAGGCCTGCATTGGACAGGATGTGGCCGTAGCTGTGATAGAACTGGCTGTTCTTGTCCAGGAAGTCCGCCCAAAGCTCCGGGTGGTACAGAGCGTTGGTGGCGTTCAGATCGGCATTGACCGCGTCAAGGCCGGGGAAGTAGCTGACGTTTGCCAGCAGGCAGCCGAAGGCGATGCCGACGAGCAGCAGCGGCTCAAAGCCCTTGACGATGCCAAGGTAGAGCAGCACGCATGCAATGACGATCATGACAAGGTTCTGCCATCCGCCCGCAGCGAAGAACCCGGCAAAGCCCGACTCGGTGGCCAGTTTTGCGAGGGTGTCAAGAACGTTAAACATGTCCGTTCCTCCTTACGCCAGAACGACCAGCGGTGCGCCGGTATCGACGGTGGCGCCCTTCGAGACCACGACCTGCGCAACGGTGCCGTCACGCGGGGCAAGGATCTCGTTTTCCATCTTCATGGCCTCGAGGATCACAAGGATGTCGCCGGACTTGACGGCGGCGCCCTGTGCCACGTTGACACTCAGGATATTGCCGGGCATCGGCGCTGCGACGACCTCGCCTGCGGCGACGGTGACGGCAGCGGGTGCGGGTGCGGCGGCGGGAGCCGGAGCGGCTGCGGGAGCAGCTGCGGCGGGTGCGGGAGCGGCCTGCGCGGGGGCATAGGCCTCATACTCGTCTACGCACATGGCCTTGTCGTGCTCGACTTCGACCTCGTATGTTTTTTCACCCAGAGTAATTTTGTATTTCATTCTCACTGGACCTCCTTGATGGATTTGAAGCGGAGTTCATTGACGGGCTTGCCGAGCTTGTAGGCGACGATCGCCATGAGGATGGCGGCGTCCTTCGCCGGGACATTGTGGAGCTTCAGCTCACCGGCTGCACCGGGTGCGGGAACGGGCTCGGGCTTGGCGGCGGGAGCCGGAGCGGCCTGTGCAGGCTTGGCGGCCTCAGCCTTCTTCTTCGACGAGACCGAGATCTTGCCCTCGATCAGGATGACGCACATCAGGGCGATCAGGCCGATGAACACGACCGCGTAGCCCAGCAGTGCGACCAGACCGGCGGTGCCGATCGGCAGCTTGACCATATCAGGATTGATCAGAAACATTGCGCTTCCTCCTTACGCTTCTTCGATGGCGTAGCGGACGACGTTTTCTTCCTTGGCCTTGCGGCTCTCGAGGAACTTCATGGTCTGATCCGGATAGCAGATGTAGCTCATGACGTCTTCCTCGCTGCGGGCCAGATCGCCGAGGGCAGCCTTTGCCTTCTTGAAATCCTCGCCGGTGCGCTTGGCGTCCTCGATGCGGCAGTCAACAGGCTTGCCGCCTTCGCCGAGGATCTTCTCCTCAAGCTCCTTGGAGACGGGTGCGGGCGCGATGCCGTACTCGCCCTTGAAGTAGTTCTTGACTTCCTTGGAGATCTGCTTGTAGCGCTCGCCGAGGAGGACGTTGGTGACGGCCTGGTTGCCGACCATCTGGCTCAGCGGGGTGACCAGCGGAGGATAGCCGAGGTCCTTGCGGACGGCGGGGATCTCTGCCAGTGCAGCGTCGAACTTGTCCATGGCCTTCATGTCGGTCAGGTTGGCGATCATGTTGGAGAGCATGCCGCCGGGGACCTTGTAGACCAGCGCCTGCGCGTCGGTGCCCATGGACTTCGGGCTGATGCGGCCGGAGTCGATGTACTTCTGCTTGACGGGCTTAAAGAAGTCGTTGACCTTGTTGATGACGTCTTCCTTCAGGCCGGTCTCGATGCCGTACTGGCTCAGGGCGTAGTACATGGTCTCGGTCGAGGGCTGGGACGTGCCGTTCGAGAAGCAGCTCGTCGCGCAGTCGATGACGTCGATGCCGGACTGGATGGCCTTGGTGACGGTCATGTACGCCATGCCGGTGGTGCAGTGGGTGTGCAGGATCAGCGGCATTTCGCCGACGGCGTCCTTGATGCCCTTGATGAGGTGCTCGGCCTCATACGGGCTCATGGTGCCGGCCATGTCCTTCAGGCAGATGGTCTTGAAGCCCATCGTCTTGAGCTCCTTGCACATCTGGACATACTTCTCGACCGTGTGAACCGGGCTCTGGGTGTAGGAGATACAGCCGGAGGCGATGGTTCTCTTGTTGGCGTACTTCATCGTCGCGTCGAGCGCCGTGCCGAGGTTGCGGAAGTCGTTCAGAGCGTCGAAGATGCGGATGATGTCGATGCCGTTCTTGATGGAAAGCTCCACGAACTTTTCCACAACATCATCATGATAGTGCTTGTAGCCGAGCAGGTTCTGGCCGCGCAGGAGCATCTGCAGGCGGGTGTTGGGCATCAGTCTGCGGATGCTGCGCAGTCTCTCCCACGGATCCTCGTCGAGGTAACGCAGGCAGGAGTCAAACGTTGCGCCGCCCCAGCACTCCGCCGAGTAGTAGCCGGCCTTGTCCATCTCGGGCAGGATGGCCTCAAAATCGGAGTAGGGCAGTCTGGTCGCCATCAGGGACTGATTGGCGTCGCGGAGAACAGTCTCGGTAATTTGAACTTTTTTCATGTATACACCTCCATGAATATTCACGCGCCGCTCGCACCGGCGCGGGGGTTCCGGGATCCTGCGAAAAAAGCACGCTGCCGCGCGGACACAACAGCGTGGTGGCGCGATCTGGCGTTCTGATCAGGATGGCGCCGCCGGACGCACGCCCGGACAGCTCCATGATAACCGATTTTTCCATTCGGCGCAATGTGCAGGATCGTTCAGAATTTCGCACCGGAGCCGGAACGGCTCCGGTGTGAAACAAAGGAAAGGGCGGCGCTCAGGCCGCGGCAGAGCCGGGCCTGAGGCCGTGGGAATGGGAAATGCAGATCAAAGCTGCGGGCCGGCGGCGACCAGAGCCTTGCCGGCTTCGTTTCCTTCGTACTTGACGAAGTTCTTGATGAAGCGGGAGGCGAGGTCCTTTGCCTTGACGTCCCACTCCGCCGCGTCGGCGTAGGTGTCGCGCGGGTCGAGGATCTCGGTGGCGACACCGGGAAGCTCGGTCGGGATCTCAAAGTCGAAGTAGGGCAGCTTCTTGGTGGGCGCGGTGTTGATCGAGCCGTTCAGGATGGCGTCGATGATGCCGCGGGTGTCCTTGATGGAGATGCGCTTGCCGGTGCCGTTCCAGCCGGTGTTGACGAGGTAGGCCTTTGCGCCGCTCTTTTCCATCTTCTTGACGAGCTCCTCGGCGTACTTGGTGGGATGCAGCTCGAGGAACGCCTGGCCGAAGCAGGCGGAGAAGGTCGGCGTGGGCTCGGTGATGCCGCGCTCGGTGCCGGCCAGCTTTGCGGTAAAGCCGGACAGGAAGTAGTACTTGGTCTGCTCCGGAGTCAGGATGGAGACGGGAGGCAGAACGCCGAATGCGTCGGCGGAGAGGAAGATCACGTTCTTGGCGTCGGGAGCCGAAGAAACGGGACGGACGATCTTCTCAATGTGGTCGATGGGGTAGGAAACGCGGGTGTTCTCGGTGACGGACTTGTCGGCGAAGTCGATCTTGCCGTCCTTGTCGAGCGTGACGTTCTCCAGCAGCGCATCGCGGCGGATGGCGTTGTAGATGTCGGGCTCGGATTCCTTGTCGAGGTTGATGACCTTGGCGTAGCAGCCGCCCTCGAAGTTGAACACGCCGTTGTCGTCCCAGCCGTGCTCGTCGTCGCCGATGAGCAGACGCTTGGGGTCGGTGGAGAGGGTGGTCTTGCCGGTGCCGGACAGGCCGAAGAAGATGGCGGTGTTCTGGCCGTTCATGTCGGTGTTGGCCGAGCAGTGCATCGAGGCGATGCCCTTGAGCGGCAGATAGTAGTTCATCATGGAGAACATGCCCTTCTTCATCTCGCCGCCGTACCAGGTGTTGATGATGACCTGCTCACGGCTGGTGATGTTGAAGGCGACGCAGGTCTCGGAGTTGAGGCCCAGCTCCTTGTAGTTCTCGACCTTGGCCTTCGAGGCGTTGTAGACGATGAAGTCCGGCTCGAAGTTTGCAAGCTCCTCCGCGGTCGGGCGGATGAACATGTTGGTGACGAAGTGCGCCTGCCATGCAACTTCCATGATGAAGCGGATGGCCATGCGGGTGTCCTTGTTCGCGCCGCAGAAGGCATCGACCACGAACAGGCGCTTGTTGCACAGCTCCTTGACGGCGATCTCCTTGACGGTCTTCCAGGTTTCCTCGCTCATGGGGTGGTTGTCGTTCTTATACGCCTCGGAAGTCCACCACACGGTGTCCTTGGAGTTGTCGTCAACGACGATATACTTATCCTTAGGGGAGCGGCCGGTGTAGATGCCGGTCATGACGTTCACAGCGCCAAGCTCGCTGACCTGACCGACTTCGTAGCCTTCCAGGCCGGGTTTGGTCTCCTCCGCAAACAGCGTCTCATAAGAGGGGTTGCGGACGATCTCGGTGGCACCGGTAATGCCATATTTGCTCAAATTCAGTTCTGCCATCATAAAGACCTCTTTCTAAAAAATACAACAATGAATGGCTCGAAAGCCAATACTCACCGCGTAGCATTATATCACAAAATCGCAAGAATTTCCACTAGAAAAAAATTGCGGCGTTTTTTTGTGAAATGTGCTTATTTTTGTGGAAGAAAACAGAATTTCCTTCCAAAGAAACCGTGAAATTCGCACAAATGCCCCTTTCGGCACGTTCTATTTGTGCGCAGACGATGCAAAATTTATCCGCAAATATGCGCAAACGCCTCATTTTGCGCAAAAACATGCACGCGCACGGACGCCTCAGGCGGCCGTGCGCGGCAACGGAGCATTTTTTGCAAGGTATGCGGCACAAAATGACATTTACAATGCATCGTACCGCAGTATAATAGAAAGGAATGAATACCATGGCAGGGAGGCGCTGACTTGCACTTTACAAAAATGAACGGCGCGGGGAATGATTTCATCATCCTCGACAATCTGGACGGACACATCCCCGCCGGCCGGCTGCCGGAGCTTGCGAGAACGCTGTGCGACCGGCACATGTCCATCGGCGCTGACGGCCTCATGGCGGTCGAGCGTGCGCAGGGCGATGCGGACTACGCCATGCGGTTTTATAACTCCGACGGCTCGATGGGCGAGATGTGCGGAAACGGCGCGCGGTGCATCTGCCGCTACGGCTATGAGCACGGTCTTGCCGGCCGGACGCAGCGCGTGGAAACGACGGCGGGCCTCGTCACCGGCGAGCGCATCGACCGCCGCAGCTACCGCATCCGCCTGCCCGACCCTTCGGTGCTCCGGGCGGACTACCCGGTGGAGCTTGACGGGCAGAGCATCGACTGCGCGTATGTCGAGCTTGGGCGGCCGGGCATCCCGCACGCGGTCGTCCCCTACCCCGGTCTGCAAAATGCCGACGAGCAGGCGCTTTTCCGCCTCGGGCGCGCGCTTCGCTATCACCCGGCGTTCCCGCGCGGCGCGAACGTCAATTTCTATGAGCTGACCGCCCCGAACGAGGTCTTCTGCCGCACATGGGAGCGCGGCGTCGAGGACTTCACCTACGCCTGCGGCACCGGCTCCGGCTCGCTTGCCGCGGTGCTGACGGTCAAGGAGCTCTGCAAGGGGCCGTCCATCCGCGTCCGGACACGCGGCGGGCTTCTGACGGTCGATGTCCTGCGTGACGGAAAGCTCATCCTTGACCTGCTGCTCACAGGCCCCGCCGATCTCGTCTGCGAGGGCGACACCCCGGATGAGACGGAACCGCACGGACACGCGGATTGAATATTATTAGGAGGAAAAAGAATGAAAAAGAGTGGTTTCTGGAAAAATTATGGTTTTCTGATCCTGATGCTGACCGGCATCGTCGCCGGCTGCGTCGTCGGTGCGCTCTGGCCCGCGGTCAAGGGAGCAGACGGTGAGATCGCCGTCAAGGGCGCGACGGTGCTCGAGCCGCTCGGCACGGTGTTCCTGAACCTGATGTTCTGCATTGCCGTCCCGACGGTGTTCTGCTCGATCTCCTCGTCCATCGCCAACATGCGCAGCGCCAGGCGCGCGGGCAAGATCATGGGCGTCACGGTCGGCACGTTCCTGGCCACCGCCGCCATCGCCGCCGTCATCACCTACATCGTCGTCCTGATCGTTCCGCCGGTCGTCGGAGAATATGAGCTGATCGAGGGCGAGGTCGGCGGCACGCTCGGCGTCAGCGACATGATCATCAACTTCTTCACCAAGCCCGATTTCACCGACCTCTGGAGCCGCAAGGCCATCCTCCCGCTCATCGTGGCAGCCGTCCTGTTCGGCTTCGGCGTGCAGATGGCTGGCGGCCCGAAAACAAAGACCGCGCAGCTGCTTGAGGACATCACGAGCTGCATCATGAAGACGTTCAAGATTATCACCTACTACGCCCCCATCGGCTTCTTCGGCTTCTTCTCGTGCCTGATCGCCGAGCACGGTTCCGATCTCATCAGCGACTACGGCCGAGCGCTTGCGATCTACTACATCCTGAGCTTTGTGTACATGTTCATCTTCTTCCCGCTCTATGCCCGCTTCGGCGGCGGCAAGGGTGCGGCGAAGCTGATGTTCTCGAAGCTGTTCCGCCCCGCGGCCATGAGCTTCGGCACCTGCTCGTCCGTCGCGACCATCCCCACCAACATGGAGGTCGCGGAGGAGACCGGCATCTCCAAGGACGTCAGCAACATCGTTGTCCCGATGGGCGCGACCATGCACATGGACGGCTCGGCCATGTCCGCGATCATCAAGGTCGCATTCCTGTTCGGCATGTTCGGTCAGGACTTCACGACCGGCAGAGCGCTCCTCGCCATCATCGTGGCGGTGTTCTCCTCGGTCGCCATGTCCGGCATCCCCGGCGGCGGCGGCACGGGCGAGCTCGTGCTCTGCTCGATCTTCTTCCCGGAGCATCTGGCGGTCGCGTTCCCGATCGCGCTGGCGCTCGGCAATCTGGTCGATCCGCCCGCAACGATGGTCAACTCCGCCGGCGACTATGTCGTATCGTTCATCGTCTCCCGCTTCGTTGACGGCAAGAACTGGCTCCAGAAGCAGCTCGCACCCTCGGGCACAAAAAAGAAATAAGCAAAAAAACCGGGCTGCCTCCCATCTGGGAGGCAGCCCGCTTGAGCTTGTCAAAAGTCTTTTTGACAAGCTCTCAAACGCGAACCGCGGGGCTGGGTTCGCGTTTGAAAAGACTGCACCCGCCTGCGCGCATAATTTGTGCGCTGCTTGCGCACAAATTCCACACTTGCCGGGCGCAGCGTGTTTTGTCTGACGTACACGCCGCCAGACAAAACAGATTTACTTTTTATTTCGCCGTGCGCGGCGAAACTCTACGAGGTTTTTGACAGCCGTTTTTACAAGCTTTCCGGGAAATCCGCCCTTATGACGCCTTTCTGCCGGCGAGGCTCCCGATGCCGACCGCCACGGTATGGCGCGTCGGCTCCCAGCCGCGCTTGCAGAAGATGGCGCAGAGGCCCGCCGGGATGAACGTCATCATAAACAGCGGGAAGGTCAGCACGGAGAGCAGCTTTTTCCGCGCCGGCGCGGCGATTTTGCGCCACTCGGTCGCAAGCGTCAGCGCGCCCATCGCCGCAAGGCCAAAGTACCCGCCGGCAAACGCCACCGCGAGCGCCGTCAGAAGGCCGCGCACGCCGCCCTCCGCCAGTGCCGTCACAAACACCGAGAGGGCCGACAGCCCCGACAGCAGATACCCGAAGACGGACAGCGTCGCCGCCTCAAAGCTCGCCCACGCCGTTCTGCCGCCGCGCAGGATGCCGCGCGCAAGGCGCGAGGCGTAGAGCAGCGAGACCTGAATGCCGCCCTGCGTCCAGCGGATGCGCTGCTTCCACGACTGGGCGAAGGTCGCCGCCTGCTCGTCGTAGAGCATGGCCTCGCGGCAAAAGCCGATGCGCACGCCGCTCGCGGCGCACCAGTTGTCAAATTCGATGTCCTCGGTCAGCGTGAAAAAGCGCCAGCCGCCCATCTCGTCCAGCAGCGCGCGCGTGAAGCCGAAGCCCGTGCCGCTCACGGCGCAGGTCGTGCCGAGCATCATGCGCGCGGCGTTGAGGTGCACCGAGTCGTGCAGATACCACAGCGCATACGCCGACGAGATCCAGCTGTCTCCGAAATTTTTCGTGTTGCGGTAGCCGTGGAACGCCGCAAAGCCGTCGGAGCAGGTGCGGTTGATCTTCGAGATGTAGTCGGGGCAGAGCAGATTGTCGGCGTCGAAGATCAAAAACGCATCCCAGCGGTCCAGCTCGCCCGTTCTGCGCATCCATTCCAGCAGCTCATGCAGGGCGTAGCCCTTGCCGATGCGGGTGCGGTCGAAGCGGCGATAGACCTGCGCGCCGCCGGCCTCGGCGGCCTCGGCGGTGCGGTCGGTGCAGTTGTCCGCGACCACATAGACGCCGATGCGCTCGGCGGGGTAGTCCTGCGCGCGGATGCTTTGCAGCAGGTAGGGCAGGACGGCCTGCTCATTGCGCGCGGCGATGAGCACGGCGTAGCGCGTCGGCTTTTCGGGCTTGTGGCGCGGCTCCTTCCAGAAAAGCGACACAGCCAGATAGACCGTCTGATAACAGAAGCAGACGCCGGTCAGAAGCAGCAGCACGGCGCTGACATTCTTCAAAATTTCGATCGTACCCATAGGTTCTTCTCCTCATTTTGGATTCGGCCCTATGATACTCCCGTTTTTTTGAAGAAACAATCCCGAAAATTCTTAAAATTTGCTTAAAAACAGGCGTAAATTTTTTGTGAATTTCAAAAATTGCACTCCACTTTCTGCGCCGGATGCGCTATAATAATCGGAGCAGACGTTTCTGCACATCTCTTACAGGCAGGTGTCCCCGATCATGGTCTACGTTTTCATCGCACTCAGTCTGGCTGCATCCGGTCTGATCGGCTATTATAGCGGCTGGTTCCTGTCATGGAACGCGCTTTGGCAGATCCCGCTCACGTCGGCGGGCTTTTTCTTTGGCTTTGTGGCGCTGTTTGCGCTGGTGCTGTTTGTGTCCACGCGCTTTGTCGATCCGAAAAAGCTGCTGGAAAAGCCGAGCGCCTACTTCCGCTTTATGATCAATCAGTTCTGCCGGCTGGCATTTTTCCTCGGCGGCGTGCATGTGCATGTGACGGGGCTTGAGAAGCTGCCGCACAACCACCGCTTTTTGCTGGTGTCGAACCATCTGTTCGCGTTCGACCCGCTGATCTACTATTACGCCATCCCGCGCGACGAGCTGGCGTTCATCTCGAAAAAAGAGAATTTCTCTCTGTTTATGGTCGCGGAGATCATGCGCGAGCTTCTTTGCCTGCCGATCGACCGCGAGAACGACCGCGAGGCGCTGCGCACCATCCTCAAGGCCATCCAGTTTCTGAAGGAGGACAAGACCTCCATCGCCGTCTTCCCCGAGGGCTACACCAGCAAGACCGGCGAGCTGAGCAGCTTCCGAAACGGCGCGTTCAAGATCGCGCAGAAGGCCGGCGTGCCGATCGTGGTGTGCGTGCTGTCGAACACGCCCGCGATCCTCAAGAACATGTTCCGCCGCCATACGGACGTGTATCTCGACGTGCTGGACATCATCCCCGCCGAGGATCTCGCGGGTGTGAACACCGCGCAGATCGGCTCCCGCGTCCACGACACCATGAGCAAGGGCATCTCCGCCCGCAAAAAGGCCATGGCATAACGCCCAAACACACACCGCCCGCGAAAGCAGCAGCTTTCGCGGGCGTCTGCGCATTTCAAGGGCAGCGCCGCACGGTTTGGCAAGCAGCTTCGGCGAGGCGCGCTGACAAAGCTGAGCGGGGATGCCTGAGAACTTTTTGGCGGGCATACGGGCGCCAAACGCCGCGCCTGTGTTGTGTTTTTTTCGCAGTCATGCTATAATATCCGTAATTTGCAGAATTTCAGGGAGAACACGATGAAGCTTGGCGAATTGGAGCTTACAGGCCACACGATCCTCGCGCCGATGGCGGGCGTGACCGACTGGGCATACCGGACGGTGTGCGCCGAGCTCGGCGCGGCGGTCACCGTGACGGAGATGGTCTCGTCGCGGGCGCTGGTGTATCAGGATAAAAAAAGCCGCAGTCTGCTGCGGAAAACGCCGCTTGGCGTCTGCGGCGCGCAGATCTTCGGAAATGACCCCGCCATCATGGCTGAGGCCGCCGCGCTGGCGCTGGAGCTTTCCGGCTGCGATTTTCTCGACATCAACATGGGCTGCCCGATGCCGAAGATCGCCGGAAACGGCGACGGCTGCGCCCTGATGCAGAAGCCGGAGCTTGCCGCCGCGATCGTCGAGGCGGTCGTGCGGGCCGTGCGCGTGCCGGTGACGGTCAAGATGCGCAAGGGCTGGGACAAGGGGAGCGTCAACTGCGCCGAGCTGGCGCAGGCGGTCGAGGCGGCGGGCGCATCGGCGGTCTGCGTCCACGGCAGGACAAAGACGATGCTCTATTCCGGCATCGCCGACTGGGACGCCATCCGCGCGGTGCGCGAGGCGGTGCGGATCCCCGTCGTGGCAAACGGCGATGTTTTTGACGCGGAGGCCGCGCTGCGCTGTGCAAAGCGGACGGGCGCGAGCCTGCTTATGATCGGGCGAAGCGCCTTCGGAAACCCGTGGGTCTTCCCGCAGGTCGAGGCCGCGCTTTCCGGAAACGAGATCCCGCCGCTGCCGCCGCTGGCGCGGCGCATGGACACCGCCATGCACCAGTTCGAGCTGGCGCGCGAGGACAAGGGCGACCACATCGCCTGCCTCGAGGCGCGCAAGCATTTTGCATGGTATCTGCGCGGCGTGGCGCACAGCAGCTATTATAAAGAGAAGATCTCCTCCATTTCGACACCGGAGGATGTGGAAGCGATCGCAAAGGGCATCCGGCGCGATCTTCAATGAGCGTTTGAGGGACAACGATGGCAGTTCAGGAAGAAGCCCTGATCCGGCGCGCCGCATCCGGCGACGACGGCGCATTTGAAGCTCTGGTGCTGGCGCACCAGAAGCAGGTATACAATCTCTGTCTGCGCTTGAGCGGCAGCCCGGAGGACGCCTATGACCTCTCGCAGGAGGCGTTTATCAAGGCATGGCGCGGCCTTGCGCAGTATCAGTTCGGCGCGGAATTTTCCACGTGGCTCTACCGCCTGACGCGGAACGTCTGCATCGACCATCTGCGGCAGCGCAAGCGCCGGCCGACCGTTCCGCTCGAGACGGAGCAGGACGGCGAGACGGCTGCCCTGCCCCTGCCTGACAGCGCGCCCGGCCCGGAGGAGCGCGCCCTGCAGGCGGAAAAGCAGCGCGTGCTGGCCTCGGCGGTGCAGGCGCTCCCGGAGGACCAGCGGGAAATTCTGATCCTGCGCGTCGTAAACGACCTTCCGTACGAGCGGATCTCGGAGATCCTGTCGCTTCCGCTCGGCACGGTCAAGTCGCGGCTGGCGCGGGCAAGAATTCAGCTCAAAAAAATTCTCGCAGACGGGAACCATTCCGATCTTTTTGCGTCTAACAAAGCGGACGACAGAACAAGCGAAAGCCGGGTGAGAAAACTATGAACTGCGAACAGGCATTGCAGGCCATGAGCGCCAGACTCGACGGGGAGCTGCCGGAGGACGAGGCGCGCGCGCTGGATGCGCATCTGCGCGAATGTGCGCCGTGCCGGGCGCTGATGGCGGAGCTGACGGAGCTGGACGACGGGCTGAAAACACTTTCGGTCGAGCCGCCCGAGACGCTGGCGCCGGGCGTGATGCGCGCCATCCGCGCGGAAACGGCAAAAAAGCAGAAAAAGCGCACGCCGCACATCACGACGTGGCTGATCGCGGGCGCGGCCGCGCTGGCGCTCGCGCTTGGCGCGGCGGGCGTGATCGAGCTGCCGGGCTTCGGTGAAAAGGAACGCGTGTCCGTGTCCGTCGGAGACGCCTTCAAAACGGAGCAGGCGGCCGGGAAGTACGCCGCGCAGCTTGCGGAGGAGCGCGGCTGCGCCGTGCTGGCGGTGAGCGGCTGCAAGGACGCCCCCGAGGCGCTGAGCGGACGCGAGTATGAGACGCTGGACGGCGGCGCACGGCTCTATGCCGTTCCGCCCTCGGTCATGGAGGCCGTCATGGCGGAGTGGCAGAGCGTCTACCCCATGCAGATCTACGCCCCGCAGGAGGCGCAGGACGACGCGGAACGCGCGTACATCCTGATCCTGCCGGAATAAGCGCATATCCCATGGATCGCCGCCGCGGGGCTTTGCCCCGCGGCGGTTTGGCTTGTCAAAAACCTCGTAGAGTTCGCGCCCGCAGGCGCGAATAAAATGTCAATTGGTTTTGTCCGGTGGCGTGTACATCGGACAAAACACACTACGCGATGCAAGTGTGGAATTTGTGTGCAAACTGCACACAAATTATGCGCGCCGCATCGCGCAGCCTTTTCAAACGCGAACCCAGCCCCGCGGTTCGCGTTTGAGAGCTTGTCAAAAAGACTTTTTTGACAAGCTCGCCGCGCCCGCGGTGCATACCATCCGGTATGTCACCCGCAGGCGCGGTTTTTTGCGGCAGAGCCGCCTATTTTCTTTTTCCGCGCCGTTCGGGCGCCTTCTGTGCCCTCGGAGCGCTCTGCGCCTTCGGGACATCTTTTTTCTCGCGGGCGGGCCGGTCTGTTTTCGGAGGATAGGGCCGGATGAGGCACTGCGGCGTGAAGCCGATGAGGTCGGTGCGGCCGGCCTTCACGAGCGCCTCCTTCACCAGCGCGTAATTCGCGGGGCTGCGGTACTGCATGAGCGCGCGCTGCATCGCCTTTTCGTGCGGGTTTTTCGGGACGTAGACCTTCTCCATCGTTCTGGGGTCAAGACCCGTGTAATACATGACGGTCGAGAGCGTGGAGGGCGTGGGATAGAAGTCCTGCACCTGCTCCGGCTCGTGGCCGGTGTCGCGCAGATACTCCGCCAGCGTCACCGCGTCGCGGAGCGTGCAGCCGGGGTGCGAGGACATGAGATAGGGCACCACGAACTGCTTCATGTGCTCCTGCTCGTTGATCTTTTTGTATTTTTCGAGGAACCGGAGGTAGACCGCGTGGCGCGGCTTGCCCATTTTCTCAAGAACATGGTCGGAGACGTGCTCCGGCGCGACCTTGAGCTGCCCGGAGATGTGATAGCGCACCAGCTCCCGGAAAAACGTCTCGGATCTGTCCGCCAGCAGATAGTCAAAGCGGATGCCGCTGCGGATAAAGACCTTCTTGACGCCGGGGAGCTTTCGCAGCTTCCGCAGCAGCGCCACATAATCGCTGTGGTCGGCGAGCATGTTTTTGCACGGCTCCGGGAACAGGCACTGCCGGTTCGGGCACGCGCCCTTCGTGAGCTGCTTTTTACACGCGGGCTGGCGGAAGTTTGCCGTCGGGCCGCCCACGTCGTGGATGTAGCCCTTGAAGTCCTTCTCGTGCGTCATGGCCTCGGCCTCGCGGAGCAGAGACTCGTGGCTGCGCGTCTGGATGATGCGCCCCTGATGGAACGTCAGCGCGCAGAAGCTGCACGCGCCGAAGCAGCCGCGGTTGGACGCGAGGCTGAAGCGCACCTCGGAGATCGCCGGCACGCCGCCGCGTTTTTCATACGACGGATGGTATGTCCGGCAGTACGGCAGGGCGTAGATGCGGTCCATCTCCGCCTGCGAAAGCGGCTTTTGCGGCGGATTCTGGACGACGAATTCATGCTCGCCATACGGCTCCAGCAGCCGCCGCGCCGAAAACGGGTCGGTGTTGCAGTATTGCAGATAAAAGCTCTCGGCGTATTTTCTGGGGTCCGCCGCAAGGCTTGCGTAGTCTGGCAGCCGCAGACACGGCAGGTTCGGGTCCGGCTCGCGCACGCGGAAGACCGTCCCGTCGATGTAGGTGACGTCGTGAATGTCCATCCCGTCGTTGAGCGCCTCCGCGACCTCGACGATGCTGCGCTCGCCCATGCCGTAGAGCAGCAGATCCGCCTGCGCGTCGAGCAGGATCGAGCGCTTGAGCTTGTCTGACCAGTAATCGTAGTGCGCAAGGCGGCGGAGGCTTGCCTCGATGCCGCCGATGATGATCGGGGTCTTTTTGTATGTCCGGCGGATGAGGTTGCAGTAGACGGTCACGGCGTAGTCCGGCCGTTTTCCCATCACGCCGCCGGGCGTGAAGGCGTCGGTCTGGCGGTGCTTTTTCGAGACGGAGTAGTGGTTGACCATCGAGTCCATGTTGCCGCCGGAGACGAGAAAGCCGAGCCGCGGCTCGCCGAGGGCGGTGACGGAGGCCGGGTCCTTCCAGTCCGGCTGGGAGAGGATGCCGACCTTATAGCCCGCGTTCTCCAGCACGCGCGAAATGATGGCGTGGCCGAAGGAGGGGTGATCGACATACGCATCGCCGATCACATATACAAAATCGCACTGCGTCCACCCGCGCGCGTCCATATCCCGTCTGCTGACGGGCAGAAAAACCGGCATCCTGAGCGCCTCCTTCGTCAAAATTACGTTTGCAGCCGTTATTATAGCAGACAGGCGGAGAAAAAGAAAGTGCGCCGCGCGCGGTTTGGGCGATTGACAGTTGTGTTATACTGGAACTGGAAGAAATATCGGACACACGGCAGCCCCGAACGGAGCGATCACAGACAAACAGACAAAGAGAGGTCTTTATGCTGAATTTCCATGCGCCGACGGCGCGCGACTACGAATGGATCCAACCGATTTTATACAAGGCCGGGCTGCCCGGCGCAGACAACACGTTCCAGAGCATGTATTTCTGGGACGGCTATTACGGCGAGGTCGGCCTTGCCGAGGGCTTCGTGACCCAGCACCTGCGGCAGGACGGGGCCGAGGTCTATCTCTACCCCGCCGGAGCGGGCGATGAACGGCCCGCGCTGGAGGCCGTCCTTCAGGACGCGCGGGAGCGCGGCGGGCAGCTTCGCCTGCGCGGCGTCACGCCGGACAAGCGCGAGACGCTGGAGCGGCTTTTCCCCGGAAAGTTTGAATTTACCTCCTATCGCGACTCCTTTGACTATATCTACACGGTCGAGGAGCTGGCGGAGCTGCACGGAAAAAAGCTTCAGGCCAAGCGAAACCACTGCAACCGCTTCGAGGCCGAACACCCGGACTTCAAAACGCAGCGCGTCACGCCGGAGACCATCCCGCTCTGCCGCGAGATGACGGAGAAATGGTACGAGGCGCACGACTGGAACGAGAAGATCGAGTATGAAAAGATCGCCATTGCGCGCGCGTTTGACTGCTTCTCCGAGACGGGCATGGACGGGCTGCTGCTGGTGGAAAACGGCGAGGTGCTCGCGTTCTCGCTCGGTGCGCGGATGAACGAGCGGTACTATGACGTCTGCTTTGAGAAGGCGTTTTCCGCCATAAACGGCGCATACGCCATGATCAACCGCGAGTTTTCCCGCATGATCGCGGAAAAATATCCCGCCGTCGCGTACCTCAACCGCGAGGACGATATGGGCGAGCCCGGCCTTCGCAAGGCGAAGGAATCATATCAGCCGACGCTGCTGCTCGAAAAATTCACCGCAGACTGGAAGGTGAAGATATAATGCGCTGTCAGAAAACGCACGAGGGAGACATTCCGGCGCTCTCGCGCCTGTGGAAGCAGGCGTTCGGCGACACGGACGAGGAGATCAATCGCTTTTTCCGTGAGGCGTATCCGCACGCATCGGGCTTTGCCGCGCGCGACGGCGAGACGCTGGTGGGGATGTGCTTTGCCCTGCCGCAGCAGCTTGCGTGCGGCGAGGACACCTGCTCCGCCGCGTATCTCTACGCCGTGGCGACGGACGAGCACTGGCGCGGGCAGGGCGTCTGCCGCACGCTGCTGGCGTTTGCGGAAAAGGAGCTCAAAAAGCGCGGCACGGACTGCCTGATGCTCGTTCCGGCGGACGAGGGGCTTGCCGCGATGTATGAAAAGCTGGGCTTCTCCGGCACGCTGCGCCGTGAGAGCGAGGCCGCCGCGCCGAGCGCCGCCGGTCAGGCGGAGCAGGTCACGCCCATCGAATACGCGGGCCTGCGCGAGACGCTTCTCTGGGACGTGCCGCATGTGCGCTACAGCAAGGCGTGGCTGGAGTATGAGGTGTTGGACGCGGCGTTTTACGCGCTCCGGCTCGGCTCGGCGTCCGGCTGCGCGGCCGTGCGCAAGCTCCCGGACGGCAGCGCGCGCGTGGACGAGCTTCTCCCCGACAACCGTATGCTGCCTGCGCTGGCGCAGGCCGTGGGCGCGGCGCGGTACCGGCTGCCGCAGGCGCCCTATGCCATGTGCAAATGGCTCACCGTGCGCCCCGCAGGCTGGGAAAACATCCTGCTCGGCTTTGATTTTGCCTGACGCGCGCAAACGATGAAAAAACAGACAGGGACAGGACGCGCCGGCGGCGCACCTGTCCCTGTTTGCGCTTGTCAAAACGTCTTTTTGACAAGCGCTCGGACGCGAACCGCGCGCCGGGATTCCGAGCGCCTGAGCACAGGCGGCCTGTACTATTTTTTTGCTCCGCCTCATATAGTTTGCCATACGAACAAAATGAGGTGGATACATGGAATATACAGCCAACCGAGTCATCCTGCGCGGCAGTCTGGCGGGGCTGCCCGCGTTTTCGCACGAGAATCATGCTCGCCGGTTTTACCGCTTTTTCCTCGAGGTCGAGCGCCTGTCCGGGACGGCGGATGTGCTGCCCGTGATCGCGGCGGAGGACGTGCTGAACACGATGGACCTCTCCGGCGGCGGGCACATCGAGGTGCGCGGCCAGCTCCGCTCCTTTAACAGCCGCGCCCCATCGGGCAGAAAGCTCATCCTGTCGGTCTACGCCGCCGAGCTTGAGACCTCGGACGAGGGGCCGGAAAACCTCGTCGAGCTGACCGGCGCGCTCTGCAAGCCGCCGGTCTACCGCCGCACGCCGCTGGGGCGGGAGATCTGCGACGTGATGCTGGCGGTCAGCCGCCCGTACCACCGCACGGACTATCTGCCCTGCATTCTCTGGGGACGGACGGCGCAGGCGGCGGCGCAGCTTCCGCCCGGTGCGCAGCTCGCGCTCACGGGGCGGCTGCAAAGCCGCGAATACGTCAAGCTCCTGCCCGGCGGAAGCGAGACGCGCGTTGCCTATGAGGTCTCGGCGGCCGCCGCGGAGGCCGTTTCGGCGCCCGGCTGATTTTTTTGTGAAAAATTTTTCCTCTTTCTGAAACCTGCGGCGGGAAATCTCGTCTTTAAGGGTGACAAAAGAAATTGAAAGGGGAGCTCACAATGAAAAAGACCAGACTTCTTGCACTCGTGCTGGCGCTCGTGCTGACGTGCAGCCTTGCGGCGTGCGCCGCAAAGTCGGCCGCGCCGATGGCGTATGACAACACTGCCTCGGCAGCCGACAACTACAAAACAGAGGAGACATCGGCGGAAATGCCCGCGGAGGCGCCGGCGATGGCAGAGTCGGAGAGCGACTGGGCGGAGAACTCGATCACGACCCAGAGCTATGACGAGCAGAGCACTGCCGCGAACGAGCCCGCGGGCGACGCGCCCACAGAGTCGCTCGCGGACAAGATGATCTACTCTGCCAATCTGGAGATCCAGACCACGGAGTATGACGCGGCGATCGCCGCGCTCGAGTCCTCGGTCACGGCGTTCGGCGGCTTTGTGGAGCAGTCGAACACCTACGGCGACATCCGCTACAACGACGACGGCACCAGCCGCGTCGTCAACCGCATGGCAGACTACGTCGTCCGTGTCCCGGCAAAGCGCTTTCAGGAGTTTTTGTCGCAGGCAGACGGCCTCGGCAACGTGCTCTCCTGCAACCGCTACGCGGAAAACGTGACCTCGCGCTACACCGATCAGGAGGCGCGGCTGGCGTCGCTGTACACGCAGGAGGAGCGCCTGCTCAGCATGCTGGAAAAATCCGAGGACGTGGAGAGTCTCATCGCCCTTGAGGAGCGGCTGGCGGATGTGCGCTATGAGATCGAGTCGATCGAGCGCAATCTCCGCAACCTCGACCGCAGGATCGCCTACTCCAGCGTGACGATCAGCCTGCACGAGGTCGAGATCTACACGCCGACCAAGCCTGTGCAGCGCACGTTCGGCGAAAAGCTCAGCGACGCCATGACAGCTGGCTGGCGCAGCTTCTCGCGCGGCGTGCAGTATTTCCTGATCGATCTCGTCTACGCGCTGCCGGGAATCATCCTGTTCCTGCTGATCGCGGGCGCGGCGGTGCTCATCGCCCTGCGGCTGCGCAAAAAGCACAAGGCGAAGAAGGCCGCCAAGGCTGCCGAGGAGGCAAAGGACGCCCAGGACAAGGCCTGACATGCGCAATTCGTGCCGAACTTCGCCGCAAACGGCGAAATTCTACTGAGAATTGTCCGATTTGAACCGGCCGGCGAAAAAAACGCCGGCCGGTTTTTTGCATGTATATACAATTTGAACGGAATCCGGCGCGCGATTCGCGGCGGAAATCCGCCTCTCTATTCAGACTGTGTATGATTATACGGTATATACGCCGGAGTTCGTTGTGAACATTAACTATTTTCCAATAATAAATGTTGATTTTTTTTATGCAAAATTGTATTCTATATAGAGAAGGGGATCCGCGGCGGCAGATCCGCCTGTTTTGCGTTCTGTGAACGCCCCCTTTTTCTTGCTTTGCTGGAAGCGGAACAGGCTCCGGCCTGTCCAAATATCATGTAATAGGAGGGTTCCTATGATCGAATCCATCGAATCGCTCCGCGCGGCGGCCAGTGCGCAGGGCACAAAGCGCCTTGCCGTTGCCTGCGCGCAGGACGACCACGTGCTCCTTGCCGTTGACAAGGCGCGCCGTCTGGGGATCGCGGAGGCCATTCTGGTCGGCTGCGAGCAGCAGATCCGCCGCATCGCCGCCGAGCACGCGCTCGATCTTACGCCGTACCGCATCATCGACGAGCCGGACAACGCCGCGGCCTGCCGCATTGCGGTCTCGCTCGTGAAAAACGGCGAAGCCGACGCGGTGATGAAGGGCCTTGTCGATACCGCCGTCATTCTCAAGGCGGTTCTGGACAAGGAGAACGGTCTGCGGGATGCGAAGGTGCTGTCGCATGTGGCGCTGTTTGAGGTGCCCGGCTTTGACCGCCTGCTCCTGCTGACCGACTCGGCCATGAACATCGCCCCCGACCTTGAGACGAAAAAGGAGATCCTCCGCAACGCCGTCCGCGTGGCAAACGCACTCGGCAACGATAATCCGGTGGTCGCCTGCCTCTGCGCCGTCGAGAAGGTCAACCCCAAGATGCCCGCCACGCTTGACGCCGCCGCGCTGACCGAGGCCGCGAAGGCCGGCGAGCTGAAAAACTGCACCGTCATCGGCCCGCTCGCGCTGGACAACGCCATCAGCGTCGAGGCCGCGGCGCGCAAGGGCATCACCGACCCAAACGCCGGACACGCTGATGTGCTGCTCGTGCCGAACATCGAGACCGGCAACGTCTTTTACAAATCCATGGTCTTCCTCGCGCACGCGAAGAACGCGGGCCTGATCGTCGGCGCCAAGGCGCCCGTGATCGTGACCTCCCGCGCCGACAGCGAGCAGACCAAGATCGATTCCATCGCGCTGGCGCTCGCTGTGGCCGCCAAGAAAGGAGACGCCCTTGGAACATAACAACTACAAGATCCTTGCCATCAACTTCGGCTCCACCTCCACCAAGATCGCGGTCTACGCGGGGGAGGAAAAGCTGCTGGAGCACGGCTTTCTGCACTCGTGCGAGGACATGGAGGGCGTCAGCACCATGGAGGAAAACGCCGCCATGCGCAAGCCCCTGATCCTCGACTTCCTGACCCACCACGGCCACTCGCTCGAGAGCTTCGACGCCGTGGTCGGCCGCGGCGGTCTGGTGCATCCGATCCCCGGCGGAACCTACGCCGTCAACGACGAGATGCTGCGCGACCTGCGCGAGTGCCGCTTCGGCACGCATGTCTGCAACCTCGGCGGCATCCTTGCCGCGGAGATCGGCGAGGAGATCGGAAAGCCCGCGTTCATCGTTGACCCGCCCGTGATCGACGAAATGACCGACATCGCGCACCTGTCCGGCCATCCGGATTTCCCGCGCCGCTCCGTCTTCCACGCGCTCAACCAGAAGGCCATCGCCAAGCGCTACGCCGAGGACGTCGGAAAGCCCTATGACACGCTCAACCTCATCGTTGCCCACATGGGCGGCGGCGTCACCGTCGGCGCGCACGAAAAGGGCAAGATCGTGGACGTGAACAACGGTCTTGAGGGCGACGGCCCCTATACCGCCGAGCGTCCGGGCAGCCTTCCCGTTTTGCAGGTGCTGCGCGCGGCGTTTGAGCACCGCTACGGCGACAATTACGAGGACCAGCGCCGCTTCTACATGTCCAAGTGCGGCATGGTCGCCTACACGGGCACGAACGACGGCCGCGTCATCGGCCAGCGTGTGGCAGAGGGCGACCCCGAGGCCACGCTCGCCTACCGCGGCATGGCGTACCAGATCGCCAAGGAGATCGGCGCGCAGAGCGTCGTGCTGGGCGGCAAGGTCGATGCCATCCTGCTCACCGGCGGCAGCGCCTACGGAAAGCAGCTCGTCGCGTGGATCGAGGAATATGTCAGCCACATCGCGCCCGTGCACGTCTATCCCGGCGAGGACGAGATGCTCGCCCTTGCGATGGGCGCGCTGCGCGTGCTGCGCGGGCAGGAGGAGATCCTGGAGTATCACATCGTATGAGACGTTTGCAGATCATCACCGGCCACTACGGCACGGGCAAGACCGAATATGCCGTCAATCTGGCGCTGAGCCTCGCGGGAGCGGACAAAAAACTGGCGCTGGCCGACCTCGACATCGTAAACCCCTATTTCCGCGCCTATGAGCAGGCCGAGCGCCTGCGCGAGGCGGGCATCCGCGTGATCGTCAGCTCCTGCGGCGGCGCGGTGGATATGCCCGCGATCGACCCGGCGGTCTTGTCTCTGTTTCAGGACAAGAGCTGGTCGGGCGTCATCGACATCGGCGGCGACCCCATCGGCGCGCATGTGCTGGCGCGCTTCGTTGACGAGCTGCACGCGGAGGATTTTGACCTCCTGTTCGTCGTTAACGCCAACCGCCCCGAGACGCACGACCTTGAAAAGGCGCTCGCGTCGCTGCGCGGCGTCGAGGCCGCGTGCGGTCAGAAAATGACCGGACTTGTCAACAACACCCATCTGTGCGCACAGACCACCGCCGGAGAAATTCTCAAGGGTGCGGCGCTCGCGCACGCGCTTTCCGAGGCGACCGGCCTGCCCGTTGTGCACCATGCGGTGCAGCGGTGCTTCGTGCCGGAGGTTTGTGAACAGCTGGCAGAGCCCATTCTGCCTCTGGACATATACATGAAAAAACCGTGGGAAATCACAATGGAGGAGGATATTTAACATGGCAGGAAATGTGTCGTTCCGCCGTGACCGGTGTAAGGGCTGCGGGCTTTGCATCACCGTATGCCCGAAGAACATCATCGTCATGGAAGAAACCGCCACAAATCGTAAGGGTTATCACCCTGCAACCGTTCGCCCCGAGGATATGGAAAAGTGCGTAGGCTGCGCAAGCTGCGCAAAGATCTGCCCCGATTCCATCATCACGGTGGAGCGGTTTTAAGGAGGAAACTATGGAGAAAGAACTTTGGAAAGGCAACGAGGCCGTTGCAGAGGCTGCGATCCGGGCTGGCTGTAAGCTCTTTTTCGGCTACCCGATCACCCCGCAGAATGAGATCCCCGAGTACCTCGCACAGCATCTGCCGAAGATCGGCGGCTGCTTCCTTCAGGCAGAATCCGAGGTCGCGGCGATCAACATGGTCTATGGCGCTGCCGGCTGCGGCAAGCGCGTCATGACCTCGTCCTCCTCCCCCGGAATCTCGCTCAAGCAGGAGGGCAT
Organism: uncultured Eubacteriales bacterium; assembly: GCA_900548625.1. Classification (GTDB taxonomy): domain Bacteria; phylum Bacillota; class Clostridia; order Oscillospirales; family Oscillospiraceae; genus CAG-170. The sequence goes on from URLO01000032.1 coordinate 24,063, forward strand.
CACCTACCTGTGCGGCGCGGAGCTTCCCTGCGTCATCGTCAACATGATGCGCGGCGGCCCCGGCCTCGGCACCATCCAACCGGCGCAGGGCGACTATTATCAGGCCACCCGCGGCGGCGGCAACGGCGACTATCGCCATCTGGTCTACGCCCCCGCGACCATTCAGGAGGCGGCGGACTATGTCCGCATGGCCTTTGACGTGGCCGACCTCTACCGCAACCCCGTCATGATCCTGGCCGACGGCATGATCGGCCAGATGATGGAGGCCATCGAATGGCACGACGTACCCAAGCGCGAGCTGCCCGAAAAGCCGTGGGCGACCACCGGCACGCACGGCGAGCGCAAGCCCAACATCATCAACTCCCTCTACATCGACCCGAACGTCTGCGCCGAGCACAACGTCCGTCTGGCGGAGAAGTACCGCGCGATGGAGGAAAACGAGACGCGCTGGGAGGAGACGGACACCGAGGACTGCGAGGTCCTGTTCGTTGCCTACGGCACGCCGTCGCGCATCGCGAAGGCCGCCATCCGGCAGCTTGCCAAGGAAGGCATCCGCGCCGGCCTGTTCCGTCCGATCACGCTCTGGCCGTTCCCCGGCAAGGCGCTCAAGCAGGCCGCCATGCAGCCGAGCTGCAAGGTGGTCGTGGACGTGGAGCTGAGCATGGGTCAGATGATCGACGATGTGAAGATCGCGCTTGAGGGATGCCGCCCAGTCGCATTCATCGGCAAAGCCGGCGGCGTGGTTCCCACGCCCGCCGAGGTCGCAGCCGCGGCAAAACAGGCTTTGGGGAGGGAATAACATGGCAATCGTATATCAGAAAACCAACGGCTTGACGGACGCCGAGCTGCATTACTGCCCCGGCTGTACCCACGGCATCGTCCATAAGCTCGTGGCGGAGACGCTCGACGAGATGGACGTTCTCGACCGCACCATCGGCGTTGCGCCGGTCGGCTGCGCCGTCTTTGCCTACAACTACTTCAACTGCGACATGCACGAGGCCGCCCACGGCAGAGCGCCCGCCGTCGCCACCGGCATCCGCCGCGCGTCCGACCCGGGCACCATCGTCTTTACCTATCAGGGTGACGGCGACCTGGCCGCCATCGGCACTGCCGAGATCATCCACGCCGCCATGCGCGGTGAGAAGATCACCACCATTTTCATCAACAACGCCATTTACGGCATGACCGGCGGCCAGATGGCTCCCACCACGCTCGTCGGCCAGAAGGCGACGACGGCTCCCTACGGCCGCCAGAAGGATCACTACGGCAGCCCCCTGCGGATGTCCGAGATCATGAGCACCATCGAGGGCTGCGCCTACGCCGCGCGCGTCTGCGTGACCGACATCCCGCAGCTCAACAAGGCGAAAAAGGCCATCCAGAAGGCGTTCCGCCTCCAGCAGGAGGGCGCCGGCTTCACCTTCGTCGAGGTGCTGGCGTGCTGCCCGACCAACTGGGGCAAGACCCCCATCGCCGCTGTGGAATGGCTCAAGGAGAATATGATTCCCTATTACCCGCTTGGCGTGTATAAGGACATCACCGCGGAGGGACAGTAACATGACGAATGAAATCATCATCTCCGGCTTTGGCGGTCAGGGCGTAATGGCCATCGGCAAGACTCTTTGCGAGGCGGGCATGAAGGAAGGCAAAAATGTCTCCTGGCTGCCCTCCTACGGCCCCGAGATGCGCGGCGGCACGGCAAACTGCTGCGTCGTGCTCTCCGATGAGCCGATCGTCAGCCCGATCGTCCTCGAACCGACGGAACTGATCGCCATGAACCTGCCGTCGCTGCTCAAGTTTGAGCCGAGCGTCGTGGAAAACGGCACTGTTTTCGTCAACAGCTCCATCATCTCCGACAAGGTGCAGCGCAGCGACCTGCGCGCGATCTATGTCCCCTGCCTGGAGATCGCACAGGAGCTCGGCAACCTCAAGGTCGCCAACATGGTCATGCTCGGCGCTTACATGGAGGCCATGAAGAACGTCGGCACCGACACCATCAAGGAAATGCTCGTCCACATGTTCACCGGCCCGAAGGCAAAGCTGGTCGATCTGAACATCGAGGCGCTCAAGCGCGGCGCGGCCTGCGTCGGCTGAGTGCGGACGGTTCCGGAATCTTTTGACGGCGCCCCTCTCCCGCCTCCGCGGGAGAGGGCATCACAACGATCTTCCCATGCAAAAAATCAGAAGGAGACATTGCAATGATGGATTTGGAAATCAAATTCGTGAAAACGACGGCTCCCAAGCAGAAGCCCGCCGATGAAGCGCACCTTGGCTTCGGTAAGATCTTTACCGACCACATGTTTATCGTGGAATACACCGTGGGTACCGGCTGGCATGACGCCCGCATCGTGCCCTACGGCCCGCTGCAGATCGACCCGGCTTCGCCCGTCCTGCACTACGGTCAGGAGATCTTTGAGGGACTGAAGGTCTACCGCCGCGAGGACGGCGGCATCCAGATGTTCCGCCCGATGGAAAACGCCCTGCGTATGAACCGCAGCGCCGAGCGTCTGTGCATGCCCACGCTCGACCCGGAATTCCAGGTCAGGGCCATGAAGGAGCTTGTCCGGATCGAGAAGGACTGGATCCCCACGTCCGAGGGCACGTCGCTCTATCTGCGTCCGATGATGATCGCGGGCGGCGCGGAGCTGGGCGTCCATCCGGCGAAGGAGTTCCTCTACGTCATCATCTGCTCCCCCTCCGGTTCGTACTATAAAAACGGCATTCAGCCGCTGCGCATCCACATCGAGGAGCACTATGTCCGCGCCGTCAAGGGCGGCATCGGCGCTGCCAAGACCGGCGGCAACTACGCCTCCTCCCTCAAGGCGACCTTTGACGCCGCGGCGCGCGGCTTCGATCAGGTGCTCTGGCTGGACGGCCGCGAGAACAAGTATGTCGAGGAAGTCGGCGCGATGAACATGATGTTCGTCATCGACGGCAAGATCGTCACCGCGCCGCTCGAGGGCAGCATCCTTGCCGGCGTCACCCGCAAGAGCATCCTCCAGCTCGCACAGGACATGGGCTATGAGACCGAGGAGCGCCGCATCTCCGTGCAGGAGCTGTTCGACGCCCATGCGCGCGGCACACTGACCGAGGCCTTCGGCACCGGCACGGCGGCGGTCATCTCGCCCGTCGGCGAAATGGAATACGACGGCCGCTCCATGATCCTGAATGACCGCAAGATCGGCAAGATCTCGCAGCAGATGTACGACACGCTCGTCGGCATCCAGCGCGGCAAGACCCCCGATCCCCACGGCTGGACCGTCCCTGTCTGAGCAGAGCGGGCCATCCGAACACATAAGACCAAAACCGCCCGCCGGACATTGATATGCTCCCTCCATGAGAGACAGTGAAAAAACAAACTGTCATCATGAAGGGAGCATTGTTATGCCGCAAAAGA